>JAWODB010000205.1:0-2975 GCA_046483505.1 Phycisphaerae bacterium | reverse complement strand
GTTTCGCCGTCGCCGCCGCCGGCCGCCTCATCGCCCAGTTGGCCGGCTTCGAGGAGGACCTCCGCGTGGTCGAAGTGCCCGCGCGGGCCGACGCCCCGGAGGTGGACCCCGCCGAGGTTCTCCCCGGCGAGGACGAGTTCGTCCGACGGGCCCTCGTCCTGGGCCTCCGCGATTACATGCGGAAGGTCGGCTTCACGGACTGCGTCATCGGCCTCTCGGGCGGCGTGGACTCCAGCCTCGTGGCGTGCCTGGCCGCCGAGGCCGTCGGCCCCGAACGCGTCCACGGCGTGGCGCTGCCCAGCCGGTACACCAGCGATGCGAGCCTCGAAGACGCCAAGATCCTCGCCGAGCGCCTGGACATCTCCTTCCAGACCATCCCCATCGATGGGCCTCACGTCGCCTTCGAGAAGGCCCTCGCCGACGCCTTTGCCGGCGCCGAGGAGGACGTGACGGAAGAGAACATCCAGGCCCGCGTGCGCGGCACCATCCTGATGGCCCTCTCGAACAAGTTCGGGTACCTCGTCCTGGCCACCGGCAACAAGAGCGAACTCAGCGTCGGGTACTGCACGCTCTACGGCGACATGGTGGGCGGGCTGGCGGTCATCGGCGACGTGCCCAAGACGCTCGTCTACCGGCTGTGCCGGCGGATCAACGAGACCGACCCCAGCCGGCCCGTACCGGAACGGGTCCTGACGAAGCCGCCGAGCGCGGAACTGGCGCCCGGCCAGACCGACCAGGACGCCCTCCCGCCGTACGACGTGCTCGACGGTATCCTTGACATGTACGTCCACGACGAGGCGTCGCAGGAGCAGATCGTCGAGGCGGGGTTCGACGCCGACACCGTGGCCCGGGTCGTCCGGATGGTCGACGGGGCGGAGTACAAGCGTCAGCAGGCGGCCCCGGTGCTGAAGGTGACGAGCCGGGCGTTCGGCTTCGGCCGCCGCATGCCCATCGCCCAGCGGTACGAGGCGGGCGAGGTGTAGCAGGTGAAAGCGCGGCGGGTCATTCAAGTGAAAGCGCGGCGGGTCATCCAAGTGAAAGCGCGGCGGGTCTCCGCACCCGCCGCGCGCAGGCGGGCGGCAGGTCCAAAAGGAAAAGCGCGGCGGGTCTCCGTACCCGCCGCGCGCAAGCACGCGGCCAGTTTAAAAGGAAAAGCGCCGCGGGTCATTCCAGTGAAAGCGCGGTGGGTCTCCGTACCCACCGCGCAATGAGGGGGGGAAACATGCCCAGGGTCAAGCACTACTTTGAACCGGGTTGCTTCTACCACCTGACCACCCGCACCTTGAACGGCGAGCATGCCTTCGCTGCGGAAAGAGCGAAGCAAACGGTTGTGGAGGCCCTGAACTACTATCGGACTGAGAGCCATTGGGCCGTCCACGCCTTTGTGGTCATGGCGAACCATGTTCACGCGGTCGTATCGAAAACCGGTGCTCCCCTGGAAGAGACGATTCGTGACTTCAAGAAGTGGCTTTGGCACGAGATTCGTGGTCCCGGCAGCGGGGCACTGTGGGAACGGCGTTACGATGACAACGCTATCGGTTCGCTTCGCGAAATGAAACAGGTGACCGAGTACGTGCACCATAATCCGGTTCGTATTGGGCTCGTGCGGCGGCCGGAGGATTACTTCTGGTCCAGCGCGCGGAATTACGCCGGGCTGGAGCCCGTGGCGATGGAAGTGGATATGGAGTGGTCGCGGTAAGGGGGTGTCGTTTCTGGCGCCGGCCAGAAAGGGAAGCGCGACGGACCCTTAGAGGAAGAGCGCGGCGGGCCATTAGAGAAAAAGCGCGGCGGGCCATTAGAGAAAAAGCGCGGCGGGTCTCCGTACCCGCCGCGCGAAACACAAGCCGCAAAGCCGGTGGAGTTGGCATTGACCAAACCAAGCAAAAAGGACGTTGAGCGGTTCTACACCGATAAGGCTTTGGCCCATCTCGACTTGCGTCCTGTGTCGGTGTCGAGCGTGAAAAACGACCCGCCTGATGTGCGTGTGGAGTTTGTGGATAAGGTCATAGGGGTTGAGGTCACTGATTACCATCGTGACCTGACCGATAATTCCTCTGCTCTTCGCCGTCAGGAAGCACGTATTGACGAGATCGGGATGGCGTTCGACCAAGTGCGACAACGCTTTCCTGAAGTGAAAGCCGATGGACGTGTCTTCTTCAGGAAGGGCGGTCGGGGAGTTGGTGGCGTTAGCCCGGACCGTCTGGTTCTGATGCCCGGTAGATCAGACGTTGAGGCCTTTGTCACTGAGCTGTTCACGTACGTTCAGTCGCATGCTGATGAGATAACGGCTTCGCGGCAGGTGTTCGATACCTTCACACACGATTTTCCCTTGCTCAAGCGCTACGCTGAGGAACTCGAGGTTCGCCGGTATTCGTGGACCCCCATTTGGAACTTCGATCCGCGCGCGAAGACGCATGGTTTTGCTGGGGCCCAGTGGGTTCAGCACGTTAGGCGCAAAGCCGAGCGAATCCGACAGCAACAGAGCAAACATCCAGAGCGGCTCAACAGATACCACGAGATTTGGCTCCTTCTTACGGCGGGGCCACGGTCGTCGCAGAGCGTCGCGGCTACACTTGACCACTTCGCGGGTGACAACGAGCTGCTTGAGGAACTTGAGGCCTCGCCGTTCGACGCCGTTTTTGTGTACCAATGTTGGGAAGGAATGCCGCTGTACAAGTGGCGACGGCGGGACGGGTGGGTGGAGGTTCCGGCTCCGTGATGTGCAGCGCGGCGGGTGCGGAGACCCGCCGCGCATAGATGAACTGGGGATTCAGCGCGGCGGGTGCGGAGACCCGCCGCGCATAGATGAACTGGGGATTCAGCCCGGCGGGTGCGGAGACCCGCCGCGCACAGGGGATTTGGGATTCGGCGCGGCGGGTACGGAGACCCGCCGCGCACAGGGGATTTGGGATTCGGCGCGGCGGGTACGGAGACCCGCCGCGCACAGGGGATTTGGGATTCGGCGCGGCGGGTGC
>JAWODB010000188.1:0-2705 GCA_046483505.1 Phycisphaerae bacterium | reverse complement strand
GACGCCGCGGCCGCCGGCGACGACAAGCCGGCCACGTTCAACGGCGTGGCCTACCGCGGCGGGGCCATGCGCCTAAACGGCTTCTATCTGCCCGTGGTGGTCGAGCTGGCGGGGCTCCGCGCAGGAAAGGGCGTGCCGATACTCCGCGACCACGCGCCGAACCAGATCGTCGGGCACGCCGACGTCGAGGTGACGAACAACGACGTTCGGATCTCCGGCGTCGTCTCCGGGGGCGGCCAGGCCGCCCGGGAAGTGACCACCGCCGCGCGACGGGGTTTCCCCTGGAAACTCTCCATCGGCGCGGTCGGCGAGATGGAGCGGGTGTTGGCCGGCGAGACCGTGCAGGTCAACGGCCGCACCTTTCGTGGACCCATGTACGTGGCCCGGAAGGCCACGCTTCGAGAAGTATCTTTTCTGCCGATCGCCGCGGACCGGGGCACCTCGGTGCGAGTGTCGGCCAACGCAAAGGAGTGCGATATGACCTTCGAGCAGTGGCTACAGGCCAACGGCTTCGACGCCGAGCAGCTCACCGACAAGCAGCGGGCCACCCTGGAAGCGACCTGGAAGGCCGAGATCAAGGCCGCCGGCAACAACCCGGCCGAGCCGCCGCCGCTGCCGGCCAGGCCGCCCGCCGCCACGCCGCCGGCCAACCCGCCCGGCAACCCGCCCGCCACGCCGCCCACCGGCGAGATCACCGCGGCCGGTGCCCCGCAGGTCCCCGACGTGCAGGACCTGGTCAACCGGGCGGTCTCGCAGGCCGTGGACCAGGTCACCGGCCGGCTGGAGGCCCGGGCCCGGATCGACCAGCTCACCGCCGAGCACCCCGAGATCCGCGCCCAGGCCCACCGCGAGAACTGGGACGCCACCCGCACGGAGCTGGAAGTGGTCCGCACCCAGCGGACCGGCGGCCCCGCGATCCACGTCGCCGAGGGCCTCTCCAGCGCCCGCGTCCTGGAGGCCGCCGCCTGCATGGCCGTCTCGGCCGCCCGCGAGGAGCGCCTCGTGGAGCACTACGGCGAGCAGACCATGGAGGCCGCCCACCGCTACCGCCGGATGGGCCTGCGCGACATGATCCGCGCCTGCTGCCAAATCGACGGCCGCCCGGGCTGGGGCATCGGCGCCACCGAGCGGGAGATCGCCGCGGCCGGCTTCTCGACGGTCACCCTGCCCGGGATCCTCAGCAACATCGCCCACAAGACGATGTGGGAGGCCTACCGCGACGTCCCCGGCGTGGCCCGGCTGCTCTCGAAGAAGCTCACCGCCAGCGACTTCAAGACGCACACCGGCTACGTCTTGGGCTCGGACATGAAGTTCGAGGAAGTCGGCCCCGACGGCGAGCTCAAGCACGGCAAGCTGACCGAGTCGAGCTACACCTGGCGCGTGGCCACCTACGGCAAGTTCTTCAGCTTGACCCGGCAGATGATCCGCAACGACGATCTGAACGCCTTCGCCGAAGTGCCGCGGCTGATCGGGCGCGGGGCGGCGCTGAAGATCGAGCAGCTCTGGTGGACGCTCGTGCTGGCCAACACCGGCAACTTCTTCCACGCCAACAACAACAATTACATCAGCGGCGCCGCCACGGCGCTCGACTCGGACGCGCTGGGAAGCGCCGAGCAGAAGCTGATGAAGCAGACCGACCCCGACGGCGAGCCGACGCTGCTGATGGGCCGCTACCTGGTCGTTCCCCCCGAGCTGTCGGTCACCGCCGACGAGCTGTACATCAGCACGTCGGTCAACACCGGCGGCTCCTCGACCAAGGCCAAGGTACCCAACCGCAACATCTGGGCGGGAAAATACGAGCCGGTGAAGTCGCCCTACCCGAGCAACTCGGGCTACACGGGCTACTCGACCACGGCCTGGTACCTGTGGGGCGATCCGAATGACGTGGCACCCTTCGGCCTGGCCTGGCTCGACGGCGTGGAGACGCCCACCGTCGAGGACGCCGACATGCCCAGCGACGTGCTGGGCCGCGGATACCGCGGCTACATCGACGTCGGCGTCACGCAACTCGACCCCCGCGGCGCGGTCAAAGCGGCCGGCGCGTAAGCCAAGAGGCAGAAGCCACGGATGAACACGGATTGACACAGATCGTCCGTGTTTCATCCGTGCCGATCCGTGGCACCACACACCCAAACCTCAACTCGTGAGGAAAACCGATGAGCGACATGTACTTTAAGCACGGCGACCCGCTGATGGTGGATTACACCCCCAGCGGTGCGTCTGTGACGGCCGGGGACGTCCTGATTCTTGTGGATAGCGTGAGAATCGCCCACTTGGACATCGAGGACGGCCGAAAAGGTGCGCTTGCCGCCGGCGGCGGCGTCTACGAGGGCCCCAAGGCCTCCGGCGACGGCGGCTGGTCCGACGGCGACACGCTGTACTGGAGCGCCACGGACGTGCTCACCAAGACGGCCGGCGCGAACAAGGTGGTCGGCCCGGCCGTGGGCGACGCGGCCGACACCGACACCACCGCCCTGGTCCAGCATCGGCCCAACTGAGGAAGAGGGCGGTAGGAGGTAGGGGGTAGGAGGTAGCACAGCTAACTCCTAACCCCTAACCCCCAATCCCTGAACATCGAGGCAGAACCGATGAGCGACATGTACTTTAAGCACGGCGACCCGCTGATGGTGGATTACACCCCCAGCGGTGCGTCTGTGACGGCCGGGGACGTCCTGATTCTTGTGGATAGCGTGAGAATCGCCCAC
>JAWODB010000177.1:0-14737 GCA_046483505.1 Phycisphaerae bacterium | reverse complement strand
GCCCGCGAAACGGAGCGACCGCCGCGCCATCGAGGGGCCCGGCCCGCCCGAAACGGGGGGACGCGATCACCGGCGATAAGCAACACGAGAGCGCTGTAGACGCTGCCGGGGGCCCCGCAAAGGGTGCCGGGCGACACGCAGGGTCCGCACGCAAGGGCGCGGCCGCAAGTACCCCCTCAGGCGGCACATCGGCCGACGAAAACGGGCGGCTGGGACCGGAACGGGCCCGCCGCCTGGCCGACGTGCCGGCCAAGTACCGCGACCTGTACCGGCGAGCCTACGCGGGCAAGAGCCGGAAGGCCGCCATCCGGGCGCACTGCCTGGAGTGCGTCTACTGGTCGGCCGATGAGGTGCGCCGCTGCACCGCCCCGGCGTGTCCGCTCTTTGAGTTCAGGCTGAGAGGGTGATTCCCGTGAACGAGCACGTGAAACAGGCACCGGCAGTTACAGACGAGCCCGGCCCGCCCCGGCTTGCGCTGGGATGCCGAGACGCAGCCAAGGCCGTCGGCCTTTCGGAGCGGTCTTTCCGGCGCGGTATCTCGGCCGGGCGGGTGCCGCAGGGTTTGAAGGTCGGCGGCCGGCGGCTCTGGCCCCTGGAGGGGCCGAACGGTCTGAAGGCGTGGCTGGCGGCCGGGTGCCCGCCGCGCCGCGACTGGTTCCACCGGCAAGGCGAGTGACGGAACCCGATCATGCGAACCTCCGCCGAGAAGACGAGCGCGCCGCCTGACGCGACACCCGTGTCGCCCCTTGTAGATGGCGCGCCGGTTCAGGGCGACACGGATGACCCAACCAGGGCGACAGCCGTGTCGCCCCTTGAAGATCACGGCGTAGATAACGGCCTGGTATTCAGGGGAAGGGGTCTTGAGACGCAGGAGCAGTTGAAGGCGTTTCGCAGGCAACTTGGGCCGGCGTCGCTTGAAAGACTCGCGCAGCGGCTGGAGGTGACGGCGGCGAGCCTGGAGGCGCTGGACTGCGGCTTCGCCCGGCACGCCTACACGTTCCCGATGCGCGACGCGGACGGCGAGATCATCGGCTTCGCGCTGCGGACGTACAAGGACGGCGGCAAGCGTGTGATCGCGGGCAGCCGCAACGGCCTTTTCGTGCCCCGGCAGGTGACGCCGGGCAACGTGCAACTCATCGTCGAGGGCCCGTCGGACACGGCGGCGGCGTGGACGCGGGAGTTCGCGGCCATCGGGCGGAGCGGGGCGCATGAGGCCATCGACCTGGCCGTCGGGTTCGTCGCGAAGGCTGCGAACGCCTGCCCGTGCGTGGTGGGCGACAACGACCCGGACGGAACCGGACGCGCGGGGGCCGATGCGATGGTGGCCGCGCTGCTGGCCGCCGGGGTGCCGTGCCGGTTGCTGATGCCGCCCGATGAGTTCGCAGACCTGCGCGACTGGTTGACGCGGGGGCAGGTGGACGCCGAGACCCTAGCCGCCGAGATTGAACCGGCGAAGGTGGCGTATCCGCGCGACTGGCCGCCGGGGTTCACCGGGTTCCCTCACGGGTTCACCCGGAGCGGGGGCCTTGCGCGGCTGGCAAAGAAGCAGCCGCGAGCGCTTACGGTGCTGATGGCCATCGGGTCCTTCGCGGACGGGAACGGCGTCGCCTTCCTTAGCCGCGAGCAGATCGCGGAACTGGCCGGGGGCACCAGTGTCAAGACCGTGGATCGCTGCAAGGAAGCGCTGCGCGAGGAAGGGTTACTCGACTGGCTGGAAGGCCACACGGACAAGGCGAACACGTACTTCCTGAAACTGGGGCCATACAGGGGAGCCGTGAAACTCAAACGGCGGGTCCGGCCGGCGCTGCGGTTCGCGCCGAGGGAGCCGACGCCACAGGAAGCAGTGCAGAAGGGCGTCGTGCGGCTGGCCAAGCACCTGGACCCCTCGTATTGCGAGGCGATAGAGCGGAAACGGGACGGCCGCGAGCGCGAGCCCAAGACCCACACCGAGCGTATGGCGCGGTTTCTGGGGGCGGCCGGGCGCGGTGCAGAGGCGCCCAAAGGTTCACGATGATGACGACCGCAGAACATGCCATCGGCCCACCGCTGCTGCTGGACGCCGAGCAGGCGGCGGCGCTGGCGGGCGTGTCGCGGTCGCACTGGTGGAGCCTGCATTCGGCCGCGCGGGTGCCGTTCCCGGTCAAACTCGGCCGGGCGACGCGCTGGCGGCGGCGTGAAATCGAGGCGTGGGTGGCGGCCGGTTGCCCGCCGCGGCATGAATGGCTGGCGATGCAGGAAGGAGCGGGAGAAACCCCGGCAGCCACCGTGCCGACAGGGAGGTGTCCAGGGCCGGAAAAATAATCTGGATTTTTGGGGTTGCATTATCGGAAGCAGGTGATAGAATGCGGGTGATGCCAAAGACACCGCCCAACCCGATAAGCAAGCAACTTCGAGACGCCATTCGGGCGTCGGGCTACTCCCGATATCGTCTGTCGCAGGAAACAGGCGTAGGGCAGTCCGTCCTCTCCCGATTCATGGCAGGCAAGTACAACCTGTCGCTGGCCAACATCGACCGGCTGGCGGAGTTCCTAGGGCTGAGGCTCCTACAGGACAAGAGGCGGCGTAAGAAAGGCGGGTGAGCGATGCGTCTGTTCAAGCCGACGTACAGGGACGCAGGCGGCAAGAAGCGCAAGACCTCCAAGTGGCACGTGGAGTTTCGCGACCACTGGGGCAAGGTGCGGCGGATGGCGGCGTTCACCGACCGTGGCCAGAGCGACGCCCTGGGCCGCAAGATCGAGAAACTGGCGGCCTACGCCTCCAACCGTGAGCCCCTGGACTCCGTCATGACGCAGTGGCTGGACACCCTCTCGCCCCGGCTGAGGAAACGGCTGGCGAAGATCGGCCTTCTGGACCGGAAGCGGCTGGCATCGGCCAAGCCCCTCATGGAGCACGTCGGCGACTTTGAGCAGGCGCTCCTCGACAAGGGCAACACGGCCCGGCACGCAAGCCTTGTGGCGGGCAGGGCGCGGAGGGTGATTGAAGGCTGCGGCTTCAAGTCCTGGGCCGACATCGCGGGCAGCAACGTCATGGCCTTCCTGAGCGACCTGCGGGCCGACAAAGTAGACGACAATGGCAAGGCCAAGCCGGGCCTCAGCGCCCAGACTTTTAACTTCTATCTCGGGGCCATCAAACAGTTCTGCCGGTGGGCGGTGCGGGACGGCCGGGCCAGCGAGTCGCCCGTCGCCTACCTCCAAGGGCTGAACGTCAAGACCGACCGGCGGCACGACCGGCGGGCCTTGACGCTTGACGAAATCGGGCGGCTTCTGCGACAGGCGGCCGTTGAACCTGAGCGGTACGGTATGACCGGCCCCGTAAAGGCGATGCTCTACCGTCTGGCCCTTGAAACGGGGCTGCGGGCGGGTGAACTGCGGAGCCTGACGCGGGCGTCCTTCGACCTGGACGCCACGCCCCCCACCGTCACCGTGGCGGCGGGGTACTCCAAGCACCGGCGCGAGGACGTGCTGCCGTTGCGGCCGGACACCGCGGCCGCGCTGAAGGCACACTTGAAAGGCAAGTTGCCGCAGGCGTCGGCCTTCGGCATGCCGGACCGTCACCGAATGCTCCGGGCGTTCAAGGCGGACCTGAAGGCGGCCGGTATCCCGTACCTGGACGACGCGGACCGCGTGGCCGATTTCCATGCCCTTCGGCATACGTTCATCACGAACCTTGCAAACAGCGGCGTGCATCCGAAGGTGGCGCAGGCGCTCGCGAGGCACTCCACGATCACGCTGACGATGGACCGCTACTCGCACTCCTACATCGGGGAGCAGTCGGCGGCCGTGGCGGCGCTGCCCGACCTGTCGCAGGCGTCCGCTCAAGCGGTGCGGGCCACCGGCACAGACGACGCCGCGCACTTGGCGGAATACTTGGCGTCGGAGGGCGGGCGCGGCACAAACGGAGTGGACCGGGGCGGGCGCGAAACCGTACAATGCGGCCCGGAAACGCCGCGGAGAGGTGGCAGAGTGGACGAATGCACCGGTTTCGAAAACCGGCGTGCCTTCGGGTACCGGGGGTTCGAATCCCCCCCTCTCCGCCACTCGATTTCGGATTGCGGATTGCGGATTGCGGATTGCGGATTTCGGATTTGGGACGCGTCTTCGCCGGCCCACTCCGCCGTAGCCGCCTCGGCCGCGAGGCAGGAAAACGATGCCGGGCGAGTCGTGGATTGGCGACGGCCGCTAGCACTACAACGCTAACTCGTGCGCGGCGGGTCTGCGCAGGCGCCGCGCAGCCCTGGAAAGGGCGTTTCGAGCGCGGTGGGTGCCCAGACCCACCGCGCACATGGCCGACGTAGCGTTGTAGTGCTAGGCGGGCCGGCCCCTTCACGCCGCCTCCCCCAGCATCGCCGACACCTTCGCGACGAGTTGGTCGAGGTCCACCGGCTTCTCGAGGAAGTCATCGACCGGCAGCCATACGTCGTCGATGTCCGCCGAGCCGAACCCCAGGGGGAACCGCGTGTTGATGGCCGTCAGCAGCAGCACCGGCACGTGGGCCAGGTCGGGTTCCTCGCGGCGGATGGTCCGCGCGAACGTGAACCCGCCGGACGCATCCTCCGGGAACATCACGTCCAGCACGAGGAGGTCGGGCGGGCGCTGGCGCATCGCCGACGCCGCACCGTCGGTGTCGAGGTGAATGGCCACCTCGTGGCCGGCGTGTTCCAGGGCGGTGGCGGCGGCGCGGGCGAAATCCTCGTCGTCGTCAATCAGCATCAGGTACGCCATGGCGAGTCTCCTTTTCCGGGGGAACAGGGACGGCGCCGGCGGGCGGCACGTGCACCTCGAACGTGGTGCCGCGCCCCGCCTCGGTCCGGACGCGAATGCGGATGCCGTGCAGGTCGGCCACGTGTCGGACGATGGCCAGGCCCAGGCCCGTGGAGTCCGGGTTGTGGCGGGCGGCCTCGTTCGTGCGGTAGTATTCCTCGAAGATGCGTGGCAGTTTGTCGGGGGGGATGCCGATGCCCTCGTCGCGGACCGCCAGGTCCGCCCCGCCGCCGTCCGCGGGCCGGCATCGGACCCGGACGCGCCCGCCCGGCCGCGAGTATCCCACGGCGTTGGCGAGCAGGTTCACCGCGAGCATCTCCAGGTGGTCCTTGACGCCGGTCACGGGGGTGGGGACGAGGTCGGCGTCCAGGCGGACCTGGCGGCGGCCGGCGGTCTCCCGCACCTGCCCCAGGCCGCCGCGGACCACCTCGGCCAGGTCGAGTCGGGTGCGCGGCAGGGTCTCGACGCCGCTGGACCGCAGGTTGGCCAACTGGAGCATCTCCTGGATTTCCTGGGCCAGGCGGCGGGCGCGCGAGGCGATGCGCCGGACGACCTGCTCGGCCTCCTCCGGCAGCGGGCCGCAGTGCCCCTTGAGCAGGAGTTGGGTATTGGCGTCGATGGCGGCGAAGGGGGCCTTCAGTTCGTGCGTGGTCCGCAGCATGTGCTGGGTCCGTTCGCGGAGGACGGCCTCCAGGCGGCGGTTCGTTTCCCCCAGTTGCCGGTCCCGCCGCTGCACCATCGCCGAGAGGTGCGACGCCAGGTACCAGACGACGAGCCAGACGGCCAGGGTGGAGACGAGGTTCACGCTTACGACGAGGGGCGTGCGGGCGATGTGCCGGCGGATCGAGTCGTCCAGGTAGATCCCGCCGCCGGGGATCCAACCCGCCTGATCCGCCACCACGCACGCCACGTACAGGCCGCACGCCAGGGCCGTCACGAGCAGGCTGTACGGCCGGGTGAAGAAGATACACGCCAGCACGATGTGGAAAAGATAGGCGAACGCGAAGCCGGTCTCCAGGCTGCCGGCGAAATGGACCACCGCCGTCAGGACCAGCAGGTCGCCGACGATCTGGCTCCACAGGTTCCTCAGGGCGCGGCGGAGGGACGGCCGTTGCTTCAGCCGGCCGGCGTGCCACCGGAAGCCGGCGTTCAGGATCACCAGGACGCCCGCCGTCACGAGGGCCCACGGGCCGATCCGAAGCCCCAGCGCGGCCAGCAGGCCGGGCACGAGGCCCAGCACGCCCAGCAGCGCGAGCACCCCCGCCACCAGCCATCGGAACGTGCAGAACCAGAGGGTGTTGCGGATGACCAGGGGCGTCGCGAACGCGCCCGTGACGCGGCTGCCGTACGGCTCGGCCTCGGCGCCCCCCGGGCCGCCGAGCGGCAGATCGTACGTCGCCTCGCGCGCTGTGGCGGAAACCGACATGCCTTTGCCCCCCGAAGGCGCACGCCTCCGTTCGCATTGTACCCGCTGGCGGCCGGCGCGCCGCGGGAGAAACGGCGGCCGGCAGTGCGGGCGGAGCGGCCGGACGGCCGTCAGCGCGCCAGGACCTCGTTCATCGACCCGCTCCGCAGGCCCGCCAGGTCGACCGTCACGTACGTGTACGCGGCGTTGCGGAGGGCGTCGAGGACGGCCCCGCGGGCCTCGACGAGGCGCGGGATGTCGGCCGCCGGCACCTCGATCCGCGCCACCGGCGCGTGGTCGCGCACACGGCACGCCGCAAAGCCGAGGTCCTTCAGCGCGTTCTCGGCCCGTTCGATGCGGGCCAGCCGCTCGGCGGTAATCGGCTCGTTGTACGGGACGCGGCTGGCGAGGCAGGCCGAAGCGGGTTTCTCCGCGGTCGGCAGGCCCATCGCGCGGGAAAGGTGGCGGACGTCCCGCTTCGTCAGGCCCGCCTCCATCAGCGGGGCCCGGACGCCCAGGGCCTCGCCGGCCCGGAGTCCCGGCCGGAAGTCGCCGCGGTCGTCCGCATTGGCCCCGCAGGCGACGGCCGGGAAGCCCCGCTCCGCCGCCAGCGCCTTCAGCCGCCGGAACAGTTCCTGCTTGCAGTAGAAGCACCGGTTCGCGGGATTGGCCGCGTAGTGGTCGTCGGCGAGTTCGTGCGTGTCGAGTTCCACGAGTTCGACGCCGAGGGCGGCGGCCAGGCGCCGGCCCTCGTCGCGTTCGCGCTGCGGCAGGCTCGGCGAGAGGCCCATCGCCGCCACCACGTTCGCCGGCCCCAGCGTCTCGGCCGCCAGCGCCGCCAGCAGCGTACTGTCCACGCCCGCCGAGAACGCCACGACGACCCGTTCCAGGTCGCGGAGGATGCGGCAGCAGGCGTCGCGGCGGTCGGCCAGGTCGGATGGGCACGTCTCAGGCATGCTTCGTTTCCACGTGTTCGGTCCGCGCCAGGCCGGCGGCCGAGAGGGCCTGGTCGAGGTCGTTGATGAGGTCGGCCGCCTCCTCGATGCCCAGCGACAGGCGGACGAGGTTGTCGTGCATGCCGAGGCGCTCGCGCTCCTCGGGGGCGAGGTCCCAGAAACTCATCAGGGCGGGCTGCTCCACGAGGGCTTCCACGCCGCCCAGGCTCGGCGCGATCTTCGGAATCGCCAGGCGGTCCACGAACCGGGCCGTCGCCTCGAAACCGCCGTCCACGAGGAACGTGACGACGCCGCCGTAACCGCCCATCAGCCGGGCCGCCACCTCGTGCTGCGGGTGCGAGGCCAGGCCCGGGTAGAAGACCCGGCGGATGCCGGGATGCCCCTCCAGGAACCGGGCCACCGCCAGGCCGGCCGTGTTCTGCAGATGGACGCGGGCCGAGAGCGTCTTCAGGCCCCGGTCGAGCAGAAAGGCGGTGGTCGGGTCGCAGATGCCGCCCAGCGTGCTCAGCAGGTCCGCGACCGGCGCGACGCGCGCCTCCCGCCCCGCCACGACGCCGGCGACCAGGTCGTTGTGCCCGCCCAGGTACTTCGTGGCGGAGTGGACGACCAGGTCCACGCCCCACTCCAACGGCCGCAGGTTCACCGGCGTGGCGAACGTGCTGTCGACGACCGTCAGGACGCCGCGGTCGCGGCCGAGGTCCGCCAGGCGATCGATGTCTACCACGTATTGATACGGGTTGCTGGGGACCTCCGCGAGGATTACGCGCGTCTCGGGCCGCAGCGCCTTCGCGATGGCGTCGACGTCGGGCGCCACCAGGCTCGCCTCGATGCCGACGCGCGCCAGCAGCGCCGTCCCGAAATCGCGGGTCCGTTTGTAGCAGTCGCTCGTCAGGACCAGGTGGTCGCCGCGCTCCAGGTACGCCAGCATGGTCGTCGTGACGGCCGCCATCCCGCTGGCGAAGAGTCGGGCCCGCTCGGCCCCTTCGATCGCCGCCAGCCGCGCCTCGACCCGGCTGACGGTGGGGTTGCCCATGCGGCCGTACTCGGGCTGCGTGCGCTCGGACCGGCCTTCGACGTAATCGAGCACCTCGCGCGTGGAGGCGAACGTGAACGGGGCCGAGTGCACGATCGCCGTCGTCAGGGCGTGACGGACGTCGCACGGTCCGGTCCCGGCGTGCACGGCCCGCGTGTTCGTCAGATCGTGTCCGGTCATGGCACAGCCTCCCGCGCTTGCAACGGTGCTTCGTGCGCGGCGGGTCGGAGCCTGTCCTGAGCGCTGCCGAAGGGCACACGCCGCGCATAGGCCAAGTCGCTCGTTCGAGCGCGGTGGGTACGGAGACCCACCGCGCCCAAGCCCGTTCCATCGCCCAGGCGCCTTCCAGCGCCCAGCGCTTTCCGGCAATCTCGTGTTACTTCGCGGCCGCCAGGGCGCCGGCGAGGTCGGCGATCAGGTCGTCCGGGTCCTCCAGGCCCACCGACAGGCGGACCAGCCGGTCGTCGATGCCCTGCGCCTCCCGCTCCTCGGGCCGGTACGGCAGGTGCGTCATCCGGGCGGGCAGGGTGATGAGGCTCTCCACCGCGCCCAGGCTGACCGCCAGCGTCCAGACGCGGGCGTGGTTGCACAGGACCTCGCCGGAGAGGCCCGGGCGGAGGCGGAACGAGAGGACGGCCCCCGGCCCGTCGGCCTGCCGCCGGTGGACCTGGGCGGCGGGCCCGTCGCCGGCGCCCGGCCAGAGGACCGCCTCGACCTCGTCCCGCCGGCCGAGCCAGTCGGCGATGCGGGCGGCCGTCGCCTGCCCGCGCTCCATCCGCACCCCCAGCGTCTTCATGCCGCGCACCACGAGCCAGCAGTCCAGCGGTCCGGGGACGGCGCCGGCGGCGTTCTGTATCCGCCGCAGCCGCTTGGCCAGCGCCGCATCGCGGCAGACGGCCAGGCCGACGATGAGGTCGCTGTGCCCGCCCAGGAACTTCGTGGCGCTGTGGACGACGAGGTCCGTCCCGGCCTCCAGCGGCCGCTGGAGCCACGGCGACATGAACGTGTTGTCGACGGCGAGCAGGGCGTCGCGGCGACGGGCGAGGTCCGCCACCGCCGCCAGGTCCGTAATCCGCATCGTCGGGTTCGACGGCGTCTCGACGAAAACAAGCGCCGTGCGGTCGGTGAAGGCCGCCTCGACCGCCGCGAGGTCCCCCGTGTCGACGAAGGTCGTCGCGACGCCGAGCCGCTCCCAGATGCGCGTCAGCAGGCGGTACGTCCCGCCGTAGAGGCCGGCCGTCGCGATCACGTGGTCGCCGGCCTCCAGGAGCGTCAGGCACGCCGAGATGGCCGCCATCCCGGACGCGAACGCCAGGCCGTTCGCCTCGTCGGCGCCTTCCAGGACGGCGATGGTCCGCTCGAGGACCTCGCGCGTGGGGTTGCCGGTCCGCGAGTAATCGTACCCGCGGTTGGCCCCGACGGCCTCCTGGGCGAAGGTGGAGACCTGGTAGATGGGCGGGCTGACGGCCCCGGTGTGCTCGCAGACGGCGCCGGGATGATGGATGAGTTGGGTGGCGCGTTCCATGGTCGCCCTCGTCGGAGTCAGTCCTCGAACAGCCAACCCGAGAGGTACCGTTCGCCGGTGTCGGGCAGGACGGTGACGATCTGTCGGCCCCGGTTCTCCGGCCTCCGGGCCACCTCCACGGCCGCCTGGACGGCGGCGCCGCAGGAGATGCCCGCCAGGATGCCTTCCTCGCGGACGAGGCGCCGGGCCATCGTCCGCGCCTCGTCGCTCGTCACCTGGACGACCTCGTCCAGGAGGTCGGTCTTGAGGACCTGCGGCACGAACCCCGCGCCGATGCCCTGGATCTTGTGCGGCCCGGAGTCGCCGCCCGAAAGGACCGGCGACTCCTCCGGCTCGACGGCGACGATGCGGACCGCGGGCTTGCGGTCCTTCAGGACCTCGCCCACGCCCGTGATGGTGCCGCCCGTGCCGACGCCGGCCACGAAGACGTCCACGTTGCCGTCGGTGTCGTTCCAGATTTCCTCGGCGGTCGTCTCGCGGTGAATCCCCGGATTGGCCGGGTTCCGGAACTGCTGGGGCAGGAAGGCGCCGGGCGTGTCGTGGAGGATTTCCTCGGCCTTGCGGATGGCGCCGGGCATCCCCTCGGCGCCGGGCGTCAGGACGAGTTCCGCCCCGAAGATGCGCAGCAGGTGCCGCCGCTCCATGCTCATCGTGTCGGGCATCGTCAGGATGAGGCGGTAGCCGCGGGCGGCCGCGACGAACGCCAGGCCCACGCCCGTGTTGCCGCTCGTCGGCTCGACGAGGACGCCGCCTTCGGCGAGGTGCCCCTGCGCCTCGGCGGCGTCGACCATGGCCACGGCAATGCGGTCCTTGACGCTGGCGCAGGGGTTGAACGCTTCGATCTTTGCGAGCACCTCGCCGCCCGCCCCGTCGGTCACGCGCCGCAGGCGCACCAGGGGCGTCCGGCCGATCGTTTGCGTGATGTCGTCAAAGATGCGGGCCATGACGGCTCTCCTTTCTGCCCCTCGTCGTCAGAGGTTCACGGCGCGGCTACGGGCTGCGTGGGGCGGTGCTTCGCCGCATCGCTGCGGTCCAGGCGAGCGAGGATCGCCTCGGCGCCCTTCTCGCCCGAAAGGAGCATGGCGCCGAACGTCGGCCCCATCCGCGGCAGGCCGTACACGGCCGCCACCGCCATGCCGATGGCCACCAGGCCGGGGTGGACCTCGCCGGTCCGTTCGACGACGGCGTCCTCGCTGCGCCCGACCCACATGGCGCCCTCGCCCGGCACGTCGACCAGGCCGCGCTTCGCCAGCGCGCGGGTCACGTGGGCCTCGTGGCCGGTGGCGTCCACCACGACGCGGGCCTCCAGCGCCACCGGGTCCACACACGTGATCTGCCGGGGCAGCGACTGGACGGGCGTCCAGTTGACGACCGCCCCGGCCACGCGGGCGCCGTCGCGGAGGACCACGTCCTCGACGCTCGTCATGTTGGCCACCGTGATGCCGGCGTCGCAGGCGGCGGCGACGAGGCGGGCGCACGCGTGCGGGGCGTCCGCCACGTGCAGGCCCTCGGCGGCCTCCTCGTGCGGCACGCCGAGTTCGTCGAGCACCTCGTGGGCGGGGGCCCGGACGGTGACCTTGTTCATCAGGTACCCGCCGAGCCAGAACCCGCCGCCCAGGTAGTTGTTGCGTTCGACGAGCACGACCCGCACGCCGCGCTCCGCCAATCGTTTGGCGCACATCAGGCCGCTCGGCCCGGCGCCGGCGATGAGTACGTCGCTCTCGACGGCCGCGTCGAACGTGTGGGCGAAGGACCGCGCGATGGCGCGCGTGACGTCCTTCTCGCTCGTTTCGTGGAACACCCGCTGTTTCGGTTCCGACATGGCTTCCCCTTCTTTCAACTCGTCCCTGGTTTCCCTTGGTTCCTTTGTGCCGTTGGGCAATGTCCCTCGCCGCCGCGCAGGAGGGCGATGGATTCGCCGCCGGTCAGGCGGGGTCCGCGGCCGCGGCCGCGCCCCTGCGCTTCTCGTGCTCCACCAGGTCGGCGAAGGTCGTGTCGTCGAACACGCCGGAGAGGGCGGCCCGGGCCCGTTCCCACATGGGGTAGAAGACGCAGTCGCCGAACAGGGGACACTCCGGCCCCGCATCGACGAGGCAGTGGACGGGCCCGATCTCCCCCTGGACGGCCTGGATGACCTCGCCGACGGTGACCTGGGCCGGGTCGCGGGCCAGCAGGTATCCGCCCTGCGGGCCGCGACGCGACACGACGTAGCCGGCCTGCTTCAACTGGCCGAGGATGATCTCCAGGAACCGCGGCGGGATGGCCTGGCTCTCGGCGATCTCGGCCACGCTGACCGGCTCGGCGCTGCCGCGCCGGGCCAGTTCGAAGAGGGCCCGCAGACCGTACTGGCATTTCTGCGAAATCAGCATGGCGATGATCCCCACTAATCCGACTGGTATTTTCGTCCGGCGCGGCGTCCGGCGTCAAGGCCGGCGCGAAATACTGCCTCCCGCCGACGCGACGGCCGCGTTTTGTTCGAAAAAGCGGCTTGACAGGCCGCCGACACTATAGTAGTATTCCGACCGGGGAGGTCAAGTAAATTCCCCGGCCGTTTTCAGAATGGCGACCGAGGGATGACGCCGGGCGGCAGGAGGGGCAGGGCCGGCGGGCACGGAGGCGCCGCAGGAGCGGACGGGCGGCAGGAGCGGCTGGTTCAGTTTGAACCGGCGGGTGCCACCCTGGCACGGGTACGGCTCGGGCCGTGCCCGGCGGGATGCTCGTCGGCCGGTGTTCCACGAATACCCAGGCGCACTGGCGAGCAGCCGCTGGGCGCCGCATCGTCCTCCGCAACGTAATACTGCTTCTCGCGCGGCGGGTCTCCTGACCCGCCGCGCAGGGGCGAGACGCGCGTTTTCGGCGCGGTGGGCCGGGAGACCCACCGCGCGGAATACGGCATCCTCCGCAACGTAAGCCGTGAGACGCAAACCCATCGAGGGGCCGATCATGAATCCGACCGAGACCGACAAGCAGACGCATCCGCCGGCCGAGGCAGCGCAGGAGGATGCCCGGCAGCGGCCGCCCGCCACCCGCGCCCTGCCGGTGGATCGCCTCATGGAGGAGGACGTCTTCGCCCTCGCCGACGGCCTGTCGTTCAAGGAGAAGGTCGACCGGTCGCTCCGCCTCCTCGAGGCGGCCCGCGAGGACTTCGGCGACGGACTCGCCGTGGCGAACAGCCTCGGCACGGGCGTCGTCTGGCACCTGGCCAAGCGCGTGGACCCGGCCATCCCCGGCTTCACCGTCCTCACGCCGCACGCCTTTCCCGAGACGGAGCGGCACCTGGCGCGCCTCCGGGCGCGGTATCCGGAACTCAAGGTCTACCGCGGCGACTTCGATTTGCCGTGCGACCTCTACAAGACGGACCCCGACCGGTGCTGCCGCCTGCTGAAGGTCGAGCCGACGCGGCGGGCCATCCGCGAGATGGGCGTCGAGTGCCTCGCCTCGGGGCTGCGGTGCACCTCCGGCCGCCGGCGGGCCGGCCTCCACGAGATCGAGGACCGCGGCGACGGGCTCCTGCGCCTGTATCCGATCCTCCTCTGGCACGAGTACGAGGTGTGGACATATGCTGCTCTGAACCGCGTGGAGGTGAACCCGCTGTACGCCGAGGGGTACCGGTCGCTCGGCTGCGCGCCGTGCACGCGCGTGACGGCCGCCGGCGAGGGCGAACGCGCCGGCCGGTGGATCGGCACGAGCAAGTGCGGCGGGGAGTGCGGCATTCACACCAAGGCCCTCAAGTTCGAGGACGGGGCCGGTATCTGACGCACAACCCTATGTGTGGTGCGCGGCGGGTCCCCGTACCCGCCGCGCATCGCCAAGTGGGCGCTGCCGGGGGCGATGGGTGCGGAGACCCACCGCGCTACATGTAGCGGTGGCGCACAAAGTCCCGGAGGCTCCTTCATGGCCGACCGATTCGACGCCATCCCGTTTCCCTGCCGCCGCGTGCCCGACGACGACGGCACGGCCCGGCTGCTGGGCCTCTATCCCCAACGCCAGGAAGGACTCTGGATGCAGCGGACGAAGATTCTGGGCGGGGCCGTGACCGGTTCCCAGTGGCGGGCCCTGGCCGAGGCCGCCCGCCGATTCACCCCCGGGACGCCGCTCCACCTGACCACGCGGCAGGACGTCGAACTCCACGACGTGACGGCGGCCGGCGTGCCCCAGGTCCAGGCGGCCCTGGCCGACGCCGGCATCGCCGTCCGCGGCGCCTGCGGCGACACGCCGCGTAACGTCACCGTGTGCCCGGCCAGCGGGGTGATGAGCGGATGCCCGGACCTCCTGCCGCTGGCGTGGACCGTCCGCCGGCACCTGGAGGCGACCGACGGCATCACCGCCCTGCCCCGCAAGTTCAAGATCTCGTTCTCGGCCTGCCCGGGGGCGTGCGGCGGGCCGTGGATCCACGACCTGGGGTTCCTGGCCGAGGCGCGCGACGGCCGGTGGGGTTTTCGCGTCATCGGGGCGGGGTCGCTGGGCGCCCGGCCGAACACCGGCATCCCCCTCTATGACTGGATCGAGCCGGAGGACGTCGTGCCGCTCGCCTCGGCCGCCGTCGCGTTCTTCGCCGAACACGGGGACCGGGCGAACCGGCGGCGGGCCCGCCTCCGTCACGTCCGCGAGCGGATGGGCGACGAGGCGTTCCGCGCGGCCCTGGACCGGGTCTTCGGCGAGCACCGCGATGCGTCCGAGCACCCGGAGGCCGTGACGATGCCGGTCCCCGAGCGGCCGCTGGAGGCCCGCCTGACGCTGACGTTCGCCGACGGCAACGTGTCGCCGGCGGCCGCCGAGGCCCTCGCCCGCCTGGCGGACCGCGACGATGCGGCGGTCCGCATCGGGTGCCATCACCGCGTGTACGTCTTCGGCCGGGACGAGGCGATGGTCCGGTCGGCGGTGGGGGCGGAGGCGGCCCTCGCCGGTGCCGCCCGTCCGCAGGCGTCCGTGGTGGCGTGCTCCGGCGCCCGCTGGTGCCGGGGGGGCCTGGCGTGGACGGACCTGCTCGCGGACCCGATCCGCTGGCGCTTGGGCCGGCGCGGCGCTCCCGCCGCCGCAGGTTGCGGCGCCCGGGGG
>JAWODB010000116.1:0-22901 GCA_046483505.1 Phycisphaerae bacterium | reverse complement strand
CTTTCGCGCCTTTGCGAAAGCATGCGCTGCGATTCGAGACACACGCTTTCCGGGCGGCGCGAAAGCGTGCCACCCGCCTTCCCGGCCGGACAAGACCGGCCGGGGCACACACTGCTTGCTTCGGGCGCGGCGGGTACGGAGACCCGCCGCGCTCTACGTAGCCTACTCGGGCGGCACCGTCAGGAGCCGGGCGTCGCACCAGTCGGCCCGGTCCGCCAGGTCCAGGTCGTCGCCCCAGTCGACCGTCAGGGCGAGCCGGCGGGCGCCCGCGACCGGGATGCGGATCGCGTGCGGCTTGGCGGCGCCGGTCATCCGCTTGCGGAATCGCTGCGTGCCGTCCGTTTCGACGAGGAAGACGCAGTCGCCGCGGTCGTCGGCGGAGTCGTCGATGCCGATCGTGGCGGCGAAGGTGTCATAGTGTTCGCCAAGGTCGTAAACGAGGCGGCACCGGCTGTGGACGCCCAGGCCCTTCTCGTACCCGCGGCCGCCGAGGCTCAGCGGGCCGCCCACGACGTTGCGGTCCCGCCGCCACGGCCCGGCGTACGTGATGAGGGCCGTCTCTTCCGCCTCGACGGGGTCGAGGTCCGACAGGAACACGAGGCGAGGGCTCCGCACGTCGAGCCGCACGAGGGCGGACCACGGGACGGAGAGGTCCGCCCCGTCCGCGACGGCGCCGTGAAGCCGCCCGTTCTCGAGGCGGCGGACCATCATCCAGGCGCGGGAGCCGTCCTCCAGGTGGACGAGGCACCTGCCGGTCCGCTCGGGCGGGGCGGCGCTTCGGGCCAGCACCACGCCGTAGACCTTCTCGCGGGCGATGCGGCGTTCGGCCTCGTTCCAGAGGAAGCGGACGTGGGCGGGTTCGACGGCCACGAGCGCGCCGCGGACGACCTCGGCCCGGCCGTCGACGAGGGCGAAGAGGCTGTCGCGGCGGCCCTCGGCGGCGGTGCGGGCGGCCTCGAACTCGCGGCCTGCGGCGGCATCGTCTTCGGCGGCACGGGCGAGGCGCACCGCACGGACGGCCGCCAGCGGCAGACGCTGGGCCTTGCCATAGGCCCACGTCATGGTGAACGTCTTGCCGTCGAACGTCACGTCGCGGCTCCGCAGGACGCCTCCGGCCGCCGGGAAGAGCGCGCACGGCGACGGCTCGTCCGGCGTCTCGGGCGCTTCGCGGCGGACGATGCGGCGGAGACCGTCGAGCGGGACGGGCTTCGCGCCGCCGGCGAGGTGGACCCGGCCGGTGTCGTCGATTGCTTCGACGGTGCCCTGACGCACCGAGCCGTCGAGCAGGACCAGGCGGTCGGACGCTGCGGGGAGGGCGGGCGACGTGCCGATCAGCGTAGCGATGGCGGCGAGGGCGAGAAGGCGCCTTCCCACCCGGCGCGGTGGGCCGGGAGGCCCACCGCGCGGGACTTGCGACAAAGGCTCTCGGCGCGGCGGGTACGGAGACCCGCCGCGCTTTACGTATGGGCTTGACACGGTGCCGCCTCGTCCAGCCTTCACGGATTTGGTTCCTCTTCCTGGAGACTCTTGTAGTACTGTTCAATGAGGTCGCGGTAGCGTTCGGGGAACTTGGCCTTGAGGACGTTGAGGATCTTCTCGCGGTCGCGCCGGCGGACGTTGCCCCAGACCTCGTCGGCGCTTCCGCGGAAGGTGCGGCGGAGGGCCCCGACGCGGGCCTGGCCGGGCGGTGCGGAGGAACTGGAGGCGGGGCCGCCGGGCGTCTGGTTGCCGCCGGGCGCCCCGCTGCTGCCCCCGCCCCCGCCTCCGCCGCCACCGCCTCCGCCGCCGCCCTGCTGCTCGCGTTCCTCGGCCTCCTCGATGAGTTTGTCGAGCAGGGCGACGATGCGCTGCTGGCGCTGCCGGGTCGGTTCGCCGGACCGCTGGAGTCCGAGCCGGCGGCGCGAATCCTCCATCCGCTCCTGCACGTCCTGGAGGGAACCGTTCTGGATCGCCCGGATGGTGCGGGCCACGTGGTCGGCGCCGACGCGCATGCGCTCCGGCGCCTCGGGGTAGTGGGCGAGGAAGTCGCGGAGGATGCGCAGCGCCGCCTCCCGCCGGAGCAGCCGGGCCTGGCAGATGCCCGCCAGGAAGAGGCTCTCGCCGGAGAAGAGGGTCCGCGCGTTCCACTCGCCGGCCACCCTGGCCAGGAGCGGCAGGGCGTCCTCGTACCGCTCGTCCATCACGTGGGCCCGGCCCTGAAAGTACGCCGCGTGGGCCGCCAGGTACGGGTCCGCCGCCTCTCGCAGACGGTCGAAGACGGCGACGGCGGCCTTGGTGTCCTCGGTGTCGAGGGCCTCCAGGCCGGCGGCGAACTTCGGGTAGAGCGCGGCCAGACCGTCGACGAGGGCGTCGGGCGCGCGGGCGGGGTCCTTCCGGGCCGTCTCGACGGCGCGCGTCGCCTGCTGCTTCGTCGCCGCGTCCACGTCCGGGAAGCCGTCGAGGGCCTCAAGAAACGCCTGGACGATGCGCTCGGGGTCGGGTGCCTCGTAGGCGGCCATGCCGGCCACGCCCGGATCGTTCTCCAGCGTCGCCAGCGTTTCGGCGACCTTCTCGACGAGGTCGCGGAGCGGCGCGTGGGTCGTGTCGCCAAACGTTTCGCGGAACCGGACGGCCGCCTCGTACGCCTCGGAGCGTTCGTTTCCGGCGAGGAGGTCGTCGATCTCCTTGGCCATTTCGCGTGCGGCGGCGAGGCGTTCCTTCCGGCCCTCGGGCGACGGGTCGTCGTGATGGACGAACCACTGCCGCGTGAGCCAGCGGGCGGCCTCGTCCCGCAGGCGGGCGGGGGCGATGGCGTGGCCGCCGTCGAACGTGGCGAGTTCGAACGGCACGCCCTGCTCGTCGAGCCACGCCTTGGCGGCCCGGAGTTCGCGCAGGTTCGGGTCGCCCTTGCCGGCGACGGCGAAGACGGCGAGGCCGGGGGCGTGCTCCTGGCGCGTCGGCGGGAAGAACGCCCCGACGGGGATGACGCCGGCGAACGCCTCCGGCCGGGCCCGTGCGACGGCCACCGCCAGCCGGGCTCCCGCGGAGAAGCCCGTCGCGTACGATCGCTGGGGATGGACGGACAGGCGGCCGGTGACGCTCTCGATCAGCGTGTCGGCATAGGTCCGCATCGTGTCGGTGCCGAAGCGGCCGGTGGAGGCGCGGTCGTTCCAGGCAACGATCCAGCCGTGCTCCTCCGCCACGGAGGCCCAGCGTTTGGCGGCGTCGGCGCCGGCGTCCGCGCCCGGCGAGAAGCCGTAGACGACGGGCCATCGGCGGGCGGGATCGTATGCCGTCGGGACGTAGCAATGGTAGGTGAGGTCGTCGTCCTCGCTGCAGGTGACGGCGTGGACCTGGCCGCGGGGGATGTCGGAATCTGTGGTGGGGGGCCCCTCGACCGCTGCCGCGTCGGCTTCGACGGGATCGGGCGCCGCGTCCGCAGCGGGCGCCGCGGCAGAGGGCGCCGCGGCGACGGCCGGCAAGGCGGCCACGGCCAATGTCAGGACGAACAGCACGGTTCGCATCTCAGCGGCTCCTTGTGTAGCGGGGGGCGGTACCCGTTGTCTTCGGCTGCGATTCGAGACACACGCTTCCGTCCCGCCTCCGTTACTTCGTCACTGCGTTACTCGCATGCTCATCACCCTCACCCCGTCCTTCTTCCGTCTGCGCGGCGGGTGCGGAGACCCGCCGCGCCTTGCGCGGAACACTGGCGGGCAAGCCGCCAGTGGCACCGACCGCGTTTCACCCTCACCCCATCGCTCTCCCGTCAAGGGAGAGGGAGCAGCCGTCAATACCGCTCGTTCATCTCCTCGGTCATCTCGGCGACCTCGGCCTGGCGCTCTTCGATCTTGCGGACCTGGGTCCGCATTTCCTCATCGAGCGGTCCTTGCGGACGGGCCTCGTCGAACGATTCCGTGCGGCGGTTGACGCGCAGTTGGGCGGCCTTCAGGAGTTTCAGTTCCGCCGAGTTCGGCACGAGCGGGGGATGCTGGGGCTGGGAGGGCGAGGACTGGCCTTCGCCCTCGGACGGCTGCTCCTCCTGGGCCCGTTCCAGGGCCTCGATCAATTCCTCCAGGGTCTGCTCGATCTCCTTTTCCAGCGTCTGGGTGTAGGCGTCGGTGCGCTCGGACGCCAGCAGGCGGTAGACGTTCAGCATGTCGTCGCGGAGGGCGGCCACGATGCGCGGGAAGATGACCGTCGTCCCGTCCTCGACGAGAATGCGGTGGGCCACGGCCACCAGGTCCGCCAGGACCTGCTCCTCGCGGGCGATGTCGCCCAGGCGGAGGCGGTCGGCCCGGGTCCACTCGCTCCGGCCGCGAACCTCCTCCAGTTCGATCGTGGTTGCCGTGATGGGCCGGTGCCGCTCCAGGATTTCGCGGAAACGGCCTTCGAGGGCGGCGAGGAGTTCCTCGCGTTCCTCCTCGCGGAGTTGGGCGAGGACCTGCTCGATCTCTTCCATGGCACGCTCCAGATCGTCGATGGCCTGCTGCTGGTCGGCGGAGGCGTCTTCGGTCTCGTTCTCGCGGTGATTGCGGCTGGCCTGCTGCATGGACCGGCGGGCCTGCTGGACCTGCTGCTGCCCGGGTTCGGGCCCGCCGCCCTGCTGGCCGCCTTGGCCTCCACCTTGACCGCCGCCCTGACCGCCTCCCTGGCCTCCACCTTGACCTCCGCCCTGGCCGCCTCCCTGGCCGCCGCCTTGACCTCCACCTTGGCCGCCACCTTGTCCGCCGCCTTGCTGGCCCATGCTGCGGGCGAGGCGCTCGGTGTCGTCGGCGAGGGCGTCCTGCCGGCGGGCGAGTTCCTCGTTGTAGTCCTCGGGCAGGCGGGCGATGCGGTCGCGCTGGCGGCGGAGTTCGGCCAGGGCCTCTTGCATCTGCTCGACGGCCCGCTCCTCCTCGTGCGCGGCCGACTGCCGCAGGCCCCGGACGAGGTTCTCCTCGGCGGTCCGCTGGCGTCCGACGGCCCGTTGGAGGGCGGCGCGTCCGGCCTCCGGCGTCGGCGGGGCGCCGGCCTGACCGCCGCCCTGGGAACCACTTTGACCACCTGCCTGACCCCCGCCTTGGCCGCCGCCTTGCGACCCGCCTTGGCCGCCCCCTTGACCGCCTCCTTCGCCGCCTCCCTGTGACCCGCTCTGCCCGGCGCTTTGCGATTCGCCCTGGCCGGCGCCTTCGCCCGCGCCTTGGGCGCCTTCCCCACCGCCGGCTTGACCGCCACCCTCGCCTCCGGCCGGCGTGCCTTCGCCGTCGCCGGCGGACGGTTCGCCCGAGAGGCCGGCCAGGCGCTCGGTGCCTTCGCGGACGCCCTTCTGGGCGGAGGCGATCCGCCCGAGGCCCGCCAGGCCCTGGCTTCGGCTCTCGCGGGTTTGGCGGAGCACGTCCTTCTGCTCGCGGATGAGGGACTCCAGTTCGCGGATGCGGGCCTCCAGGTCGCGGACGACGTCGTCGCGCCTGAGGACGGTGTCGGTCTCGCGCTTCTCGCCGCGCTCCTCCTCGATGAGCCGCTCGACCTCCTTCCGCCACGCCTCGAGTTGTTCGAGGCGTTTCCGGAGGGCGTCGCGTTCGTCGTCCTCGGTCGTCAGGACCTCGACGAGGCGGATGAGGTCTTCGACGAGGTCCTTCTGCGACTGCCGGGCGCGGTCGAGGCGGCCTTCGTCCAGGAGCCGGGCGGCCTGGGCCATCCGCTGCTCGATGAGGGCCTCGCGCGACTCCCGCAGCGCCTTGACGAGCCGCGCCGCCTGCTCCGGCTCGGCCTCCTCCAGGATGCGCGCGAGGCGGCTGAACTTGTGCTCCAGTTCCTTCATCATCTGCCGGACGCCGTCCTGGCGGATGCCGAGGGGCGACTCGGACGGCTCGCCTGCGCCCGCCTCGGATTCGCCGGCGTCCGACGGTGTTGCCTCCGGCGGCGCGGCCTGAGCCTCGGCCGCCGGCGCCGATGCCGCGCCGAGGGAAAGCACCAGGACCATTACGATCGTGGCCAGGGGTGCAATGCTACGTGGCCCTTGTGCGCGGTGGGTCTCCGTACCCACCGCGCTCGGGTCGGCGGCTTCCCGGTCGCGCGGCGGGTGCCCCTCGGCTACGCTCGGGGCAGGCTCCGACCCGCCGCGCAGTGAGCAGCATTGCCAAGCCAGGGCTGCGGGTTTCATGGCATGTTCCTCATACGACTTCAGTCGTCAAAAATGGACCGGATGCGCCGCTCCTGCGCCTCGGTGGTTTCCTGGCTGACGTTCTTCTGGGCCCGGAGGACCTCGCGGAGCAGGGAGACGGCCTCCTGGTACCCCTCCCATTTTACCATGTTCTGGAGGACCTTGCGCATGGTCGCGAGGACGGCCTGCTGCGCGGCTACGGCCTCGTCGAGGTGCGCCTTGCGGCCGGGGGCGTCGGCGTCCGTCCGCTTCGCCCGGTCGAGGAGGTCGGCGGCCTGGAGGACGTCGCGCCGGGCCAGGCGGCGGAGCGGCGCGATGATCTTGCCGGCAAGGCGGTCGCGGGCGACGCGCTCGTCGGCCTCCAGGCGGTTGTTCTCGACCTCCGCCAGAATCTGCGCGAACGGGTCCGCGATGGCCGTGCACCGCCCCGCCACGAGCCGCTGCCGCTTCTCCGTGGTGGCGAGCAGGCGGGCGTCGTCCTCCGCGAACGGCCGGTCGGCGTCGTCGAGGACGGCCCGCAGGGCCCGGGCGTTCTCCGAGAGGGTCCGCTGGTCGCGCAGGAGCCGTTCGAACTCCAGGCGCTGTTCCTGCTCGCGGCGGAGCAGGTCGGCCCGCAGGTCGTCCTCGCTGACGACCTTCAGCGTGAAGCCGCGCGACGCGCCCACCTTGGGCCCCGCAACCGTGTCGTTGTCCGTGGCGTCGACGCGGAGCGTCAGGCGCGAGCCGACGGGCACGCCGAGTGGCTCGCACTCCTGGCGATGGGCCACCTCGATCCGCTTGCCGCCGTACGGCTGGTCCGGGCCGCCGAATGGAAACCGAACGGTCTCCGGCTCTCCTCCGTTTTCGACGGCCGTCGTGCAGACGAGTTCCGCCTTCCGGACGGCGTAGTCGTCGCGGAGGGTGGCGCGGACGGGCAGCACCGCGCGCGGCACGATGAGGTCGCCGATGCCGTCGAGGCGTGCCCGGACGGTCGGCGCGCGGTCCGGCATGACGCGGAGGCTGAACCGCGCGGGCCGCCGCGAGGCGAGGCCCGTCGCGTCGGTCAGGGAGACGGCGTGGACGCCGGTCCGAAGGTCGTCGCCCGCGAGGGTTGCGCGGAAGCCGCGCTCGCCCACGCGCTGCAGGTCGACGGGGGCCGCGTCGCCGACGGTCATCGTCGCGCGGGCGAGCGGCTTGCTTGCCGTCCCGCGCACCTCGACGGTGCCGCCCACCAGGACGGGATACGAGGCGACGTTCTTCGGCAGATCGCGCGGTTCCGAGCCGACGTACGCGGGCGGGGCGTAGCGGAGCGTCAGGTCCTCCACGACCGGCCGCTCCACCAGCCGCACCTCGTGCCACGGCGTGATGGCGTCGCCGCCGCGCACGCGCAGCCGGAACGGTTCCAGGACGTTCGGGAAGACGGTCCGGAAGCGGTCGTCGCCCACGACGACCATGGTTTCGCTGCCGGCCGTGCCGCCCGGCTGCCGGTGGTCGAGCGTCACGACCCGCGGCACGACGCCGTCCGGGTCGGCCCCCGCCTCGACGGCCAGGTCGTCGCCGCGCGGGCAGATGAGGGTGCCGTCCGTTGCGCCGACGATGGCGAGGTGGGTCTGCTGGGGCCAGGCGACGTCGGCGAGGAGGACGTTCCGCTGCCACCACAGGCGCATCGTGTCGGGGAAGAGGCCGCCGGCCGCGGCGAGGACGGCGGCCGCGGCGAGGATGAGCAGGAGGTTGCGACGGAGGCGGCCGCGGTCGAGGGCCCGGGCGAAGTCGACGCCCGCGGCCCGTCGGCGGCCGAGGTCGATCGTGGCCCGGACCATGGCCGGCGAGTAGCCCGCTTCCGCGGGGTCGGCCATCCGTGCGAACGCCACGGCCGCGAGCAGGCTCTCCGAGAGATGGCGGTGCCGCGCCTCGACGGCGCGCGCGAGGGCCTCGTCCGGCAGGCCGCGCGCGAGCGGCCGGATCAGCCGGCGCCACGCGAGGACGGCGACCGCCCCCGCGGCCAGGGCCAGGACGACGGCCCGCTGCGGCTCGTCCAGGCGGAGGAGGCGGTCCAGCGGCAGGCTGACCGCGACGAACGCGACGGCGCAGACGGCGAACGCCGCCAGCGCATCCACCCCCACCCACGCCGCGCGGGCCCACCGCAGGCGCGCCAGGCCCCTGCGGATGGCGGGCGGGAGCGTGCGGGTTGTGGCGCCCGATGACATCGTGTGTGCTTTCTCTCGTGTGCCGCGTGGTGTGGCCACGCGTGTGGCCATGTAGCGATGTCATTCTGAGGCCTGCTTGCGGGCCGAAGAATCTCGCCGTGGTCGTTGCCGTGTCATGGTTCGCACGGCGAGACCCTTCGCTTCGCTCAGGGTGACAACGCTTTCCTCCTCGCCTTGGCTTTACCCTTCAGTTACATCAGTCGATACCGTTTGCGGACGGCCCACTCGACCGTCAGCAGCCCGACGAGCAGGGCCAGCAGCCGCCAGGTGTCCCACAGGGTGCGCGGCGGTTCGCGAACGATGATCGTCTCCTGCCGGTCGGGCAGGTCGCCGGCGATGCGGTCGGCTTCGTCGATTTCGTAGTACCGGCCGCCGGAGCGCCGGGCCAGGTCGACGAGCAGGGCCCGGTTCAGGCGCGGGTCGCGGAACTCGACGCGCGGCGGCTCGACGGTCACCTGCCGCGCGAGGTGCACCGGCTCCGCGCCCCGCGCCCCGGGCAGGGCGACCTCGATGCGCGTGGCGCCGACGCGGCCGGCGATGAGCGACCCCTCGTAATGGCCGGGCCGGTTGGCCACCTGCCGCAGCATCGTCTCCTGCGGCGGGGAGTCCGGACCGGTGCGGACGACGGCCGGCACGGTCGGCTCCGTCAGCGGTTCGAACGCCGCGTCGTAGAGCCGCGCCGTGACGGCGATGCGGCTGCCGACGGGGTAGACGTCTCGGTCGGTGGCGAGGCGCCCGCGTCGGCGTCCGCCCATGAGGCGGCCCTCGAGGAGGTAGCGGACGGCGCGGACCCAGAAGCGGTCGAAGACCTTCTCGCCCAGCCGCCGCCACCGCCACGAGCCGTCGAAGCCCATGTAGAGGACCCGGCCGGGCCCGTACCGGCCGGCGACGAGCAGCGGGCGGCGGTCGTCGCGGACCTTCAGGCGAGGGTCGCCGTGCTCGATGAGGGTCGTGGCCCCCGGCTTGGCCGACGCCGCCGGGTACGACCAGTAGACGCCCGGCAGGGCGGCGGCGACGCTGCGGCCGGCGTCGGAATCGCCGCCGAAGCGGAGCAGGGGGTGCTCGGTGCCGTCGGGCGTGAAGTGCATCGGCCACGTCCGCGTGTGGGGCCGGTCGAAGAGGCGGACATCGCCGGTTCCGTCGCCGACGCGCACGGGCAGCAGGTCCCGCATGCCGCGCGTCTGGTACGAGGTGAGGAACCGGGTGGTGTACTTCGGGCCGGCCACCCAGAACAGGCCGCCCGCGTGCTCGCCGACGAACCGCTTCAGCAGGTCGATCCACGGTTCGTCCAGCGCCGACGGGTCCGGGTCGAACAGGGCGACCACGTCGTAGGCGAAGAGGTCCTCCGGCTTCGCGGGCAGCCGCTCGATGACCGTGTTCCCGTCCTGCCGCATGTCCGGGTCCAGCGACTGGAGCCAACACGATACGTCGATGGTCTTGTCGCGGAGGAGGAGGGTGCGGACCATGCGGAAGTCCCACGTGGGCGACCCGGCGATGAGCAGGACGCGGGCCCGCTGGCCGACGACCCGCACGGTCGTCGCCTTCTCGTTGTCCGAGCGGAGGAGTTCGTCCGGCCCGGCCTCCACGCGGACGGTGTAGACGAAGCGGCCCTCGGCGGCGGGCTCGTGCCGGAACGCGACGGTCGCCTCCTGCGTGTCGGGGTCCAGGGCGACGGACCGGCGGTCGATGATGCGCTCGGCGGTCTCGGCGCCGTCGTCGGCGACGCGGCGCTCGACCAGTTCGACCTGGACGGCGGCGCGGTCGAGCCCCTCGGCCTGGACGCGGGCCTGGACGGCGAACGGGTCGCCGCGGAAAACGGTCTCGGGGGCCCAGACCTCGGCGGTCCGCAGGTTCTGCGGCGGGCGGGGGTCGCCCACGCCGACGGCCAGGATGGGCACGCCGCGGCGGGCGGCGGCGTCGGCGGCGGCGCGGGGGTCGGACCCGCTCGTGTGCTGCCCGTCCGAGACGAGGACGAGGCCCGCGAGCGGGCTGCCCGCGACGGCGTCCAGGGCGTCGCGAATCGCCCCGGCCAGGTTCGTGGCCGTGGCGGACGGCTCGAGCGGCGGGACGGGCGGCCCCTTGGGCGGGCCGGCGTCCAGGGCGGCGTCCGCCGCCTCGGGCGGGACGGCCTCCGGGTCGAGGCCGATGGCGTCGCGCAGGCGGAGGCGGTCGGAGAAGGTCATGACGCGGACGCGGCCGACGGCTTGGAGCCGCCGCAGGAAACGGGCGTCGTCGCGGCGGAGGAGGGCGTCGACGACCTCGGCCCGCGCGGGGTGCTTGGCGGTGAGGGCCTCGGCCGTCCGGCCGGTGACGGCGGCGAGACGCTCGGCGCCCGCGGCGTCGTAGCGATCGCGCAGGCTCATCGAGAGCGAATCGTCGAGCAGCAGGATGACGTACGGTTCGAGCGACCGGCGGAGCGTGACGGCCAGCGCCGGGCCCATCAGGACGAGCGCCAGGACCAGGACGCAGGCGATGCGGATGGCGGCGAGCAGCACCCGCACGCCGCGCGGGCACGTGCCGCTTTCCCGACGGTACAGCCACCAGACGATATAGAGGGCGGCGGCGGCCAGGAGGACGGCCGCGATGGCCACCCACGAGGACGGGGCGTGCGTCCAGATGAACTCCGTCTCCGCGCCCTTCGGGATGCGGGCCGTGTCGAAGCCGAGGATGTCGAGCCAGACGTCGCTCATACGACTTCCTTCGTTTCGCCAGAATGTCATTCTGAGACCCCGCTTGCGGGGCCGAAGAATCTCGCCGTGCGAACGGCGTCGAGGCGAGATTCTTCGTCGGGGCTTCGCCGCTCCTCAGAATGACAGATCGCCTGTCGCGCGGCGGGCCGGGAGCCCCGCCGTGCTCTTGAGCGGCGGGACGCACGGCCGGACAAGACCGGCCGTGGCACCTGCATTTCAGATGGTACGTCGTCCTACCTCCGGCGGCCGAACCACCACGCCAGGGCCTGTTCGCCGAACAGGGCGGCGAGCAGGGCGAAGGCCAGCGGCCGCCAGATCTCCGCCCGGCCGCCGGTGACCGCGCGGCCGAGGTAGTCGCGTCCTTCCAGAATCGTCAGGTCCGCCTCCGGGACGGCCCGGCGGAGGGCGTCGGCGTCGGCCGGCGCAAGGTCGCCCTCGGTCGGGTCGATGTTGGCGGCAAAGAGCCGCGTCTCCTCCGCGCCGTCGTGCGTGGCCAGGCGCATCCGGTAGAATCCGCGGCGGGCCGTGTCGGTGTACGTCAGGCGCATGCGGGCGGGTTCGTCGGTCGCGACGGCCTGGACCGCGACGGCGTCGGCGCCGTCCGGCCCTTGAACGCGGGCCTCGATGGCGTACCGCGACGGGTCCAGGTCCGTCCGGATGGGGGAGCCGACGGCCACGCTCGCGGTCTGCCCGCCCGGCCGGGCCACGTGCCGCGTCATCTCCAGCACCGTGACGAGGTAACTCGGGTCGGCGCACCAGTTGGTCCACTCGGCGTCGGCGGTCGTGGCGACGGCGAGGACGCGTCCGCGGCCGAGGCGGGTCTCGACGACGGCAGGCGATTCGTCCGCGTCACTGAATGTGGCGAGGACGCGCGTGCGGCCGGCGGCCACGTCCTTTTCCGCCACCGCGACGCCCCACCACTGGAAGAACTTGACGCGCGCCAGGAACGGATTCTGCGTGCCCTCGAAGACGCGGAGCACCGGGTGGTTGGCCGCCCGGGGCACCAGGTGGACCCACCGGTGCTCGGCCGGGTCGCCGCGGATGCCCGTCAGCGTGAGGCCGAGCAGGCCGGCGGCCCGTGCAAGTTGCTCGTTGTAGACCATTGCGTCGACCTGGTCGCCGAGGAAGACCACCAACCCGCCGCCGTCGCGGACCCATTCGGCCAGCGCGGCCGCGCGGTCCGCCGTCAGCCGGTACACGTTGGCCAGGACGACCACCTGGAACGGATGGAGGGGCGTCTCCTCGAACCGGTTCTCGCTGACGACCTGCACGTCGTTGCCGCTGGGCACTTCGCCGGGCGGGTCGAGGGCCCGGTGGAGGTAGAACGTCTCGGTCTCGCCGTACTCGCTGGACGGTTCGCCGTCGACGAGCAGGATGGGCACGCCCGGTTTCACGTCCGGGGCGGCGAAGCGGACGTTGTCGCGCGGGACGGCGTCGGGGCCGATTTCCGCCTGGACCCGCGCCGAACCGGTCTCGCCGAAGGTGAACGTGAACGGGACGGCGGCCTCGCCGCCCGCGGGGACGGCGTCGAGACGGGCGCGGAGGGGCACGGCCGCGCCCGCCGTGAACGTGACCTCCACGTCCGTGGCGTCGGTCCGGCCGAAGTTGGCGACCGTGACCTCGAACCGGGCCGGCACGCCCGCCACGACCGTCTTCTCGCGGACGGCGACGCCGGTGACGGCGAGGTTGGCAGGGTGGCCGGCGCCGACGTCGGCGATGGCGAGGCCGTCGGCGGTCTCGGCCAGGCGCGCGAGGAGCCCGGGCAGGCCGGGCCGGCGTCCCGGCGGCTCGGCGGGGGCGCCGGCCTCGGAGGTGTTCGTCCCGGCATCCGGGTCGGTGCCATCGGCGGCCGCGGGGCCGGCGGTGGCGGCGTCGGACGATGCCTCGCCGGCGGCGGGCGCCTGCCAGTCGCGCTTCCGGAAGTCCGTCAGGATCAGGACCCGCCGGTTCAGGTTGCCGCGCGGCGAGCGGAGCATCTTCTCCAGGTCGAGCAGGGCCGCGTCGTAGGCGGCGCTCTTGTCGGCGACCTCAAGGCCCTGGACGGCGCGGACGGCGGCGTCGGCGGTGTCGTCGGCCAGGAAGTGCCCGGCGAGGACGGGCCGGTCAGGCCGGCTCGTCGCAAGGAGCGTGAACGAGTCGCCGGGGCGGCGGCGGGCGGTCTGGCGGACGAACGCCGCCAGGCCGTCCGTGGTCTCGTCGAAGACGGTGCCGGCGCCCGCGCGGGCCTCCATGCTGGGCGAATCGTCGAGGAGGACGACGTGCTCCAGCCGCGCGCCCTCCACGACCCGCGCCGCCAGGCCCGTCGGCTCCAGGAACACGCGGGCCACGAGCAGGGCGATGAGCAGAACGATCAGGCACCGGAGGAGAAGCAGCAGCAGGTGCTCCAGACGGATGCGGCGGCGGTTGCGGCGCTCGGCGTCGAGGAGGAACTCCATCGCCGCCCAATCCACCGTCCGGAAGCGGCGCTTGCTCAGCAGGTGGATGAGGATCGGCGCCGCCACCAGCGCACTGCCCCAGAGGAGCAGGTGGTTGACGGCGCCGAGGCCGAGCCAGTCGAACACGGACGACTCCTGTCACATCAGTGGGTGGCGTGCACCCCTGACGCGCATGTGCCACGGCGGGTCTTGCCCCGCCGTGCTCTTAGCGCGGGTGGCCATGGTTCTCATCGGACCACGGTCCGCAGCGCCATGTGCCACGGCGGGTCTTGCCCCGCCGTGCTCTTGCAGGGCCGAGCGCACGGCCGGACAAGACCGGCCGTGGCACGTTCCAGTTGTGGCCGCTCGCGGTCTATCGCCCCAGGACCGTCCGGGCGGTGCGCCGGCGGAAGGCCAGGTAACTGGCCAGGGCCGCGTCGAGCGGGTCGGCGGTGCTCATGAGGACGTAGTCGACGCCCCCCTTGGCCGCCAGCCGCCGGACGCGCTCCAGGTACGTTTTCAGCGATTCCAGGTAGGCGCTGCGGAGGGCGCGCGGCTCGGTGAGGACCTCCTGTTCGAGTTCCAGCCCGCGGAAGAGCGTGTTGTCCTGGAACGGAAACTCGAGTTCGTCCTCGTGCATCACGTGGAACAGGATCACCTCGTGCCGCTTGTGCCGGAAGTGCTGCAGCGTCTGCCTCAGCGCCTCCAGGTCCACCAGGAGGTCCGAGATGAGAACCACCAGTCCCCGCCGGGTCAACTGCTCGGCCAGGCGATGGAAGACGTCCGAGACGTCCGTCCGGCGGTCGGGCTCCGTGCCGGCCAGGTCGTGCAGCATCAGTTTCAGATGGCTCGGATGGCTCGACGGCGGCAGGCTCCGGCGGACCTCGGTGTCGAACGTCACAAGCCCCACGGCGTCCTGCTGCTGCTGGAGCAGGTAGGCCAGCGATGCCGCGACGGTGGCGGCGTAGTCGAACTTGCTCATGCGGCCGTGGCGGTCGGCCTCGCCGTAGCGCATCGAGCGGCTGGAATCGACGAGCAGGGTGCTGCGGAGGTTCGTCTCCTCCTCGTACTGCTTCACGTAGTACCGGTCGGCCCGAGCCCACACCTTCCAATCGATATGCTTCATTTCGTCGCCGGGCACGTACTCGCGGTGGGTGGCGAACTCGACGGAGTACCCCTGGTACGGGCTCTTGTGCAGGCCGCTGATGAACCCCTCGACGACCGTCCGGGCGCGGACGTCGAGCCGGGCGATCCGGTTCAGGACCTTCGGGTCGAGAAAGCGCCGGCCGGGGTCGTCGGTCACGAGGGCGTGCCCCCTCCGGCGTCGGCGCCGGTCTCGGACGCCCGGTCGGATCCGGAGGCGAAGGCGCGGGCGGCGTCGGCCGGCATACCGCGCGTGCCGGACGGGTCGGAGACCGTTTCCAGCAGGCGGTCGACGATGGTATCGGGCGTCACGCCCTCGGACTCGGCCTGGAAGTTCGTGATGATCCGGTGCCGAAGGACCGGGTGGGCCACGGCGCGCACGTCCTCGGACGTGACGAACGTGCGGCCGTCCAGGGCGGCCCGGGCCTTGCCGCCGAGGAGCAGGTACTGGACGGCCCGCGGCCCGGCGCCCCACGTGACCCACTCGTTGACGAAACCGGGCACGCCGCCTTCGCCCACCCGCGTGGCCCGCACCAGGTGCAGGGCGTACTCGATGACGTGCGGCGGGACGGGCACGCGCCGGACGATCTCCTGCAGGCGCAGAATCTCGTCGCTCGCCAGGACCGTGTCGACCGACGGATCGAAGACGGCGGTCGTCGTCTCGGCGATGCGGTACTCCTCCTCGAACGTGGGGTACCGCACGAACACCTTGAACATGAAGCGGTCCTGCTGCGCCTCGGGCAGCGGGTACGTGCCTTCCTGCTCGATGGGGTTCTGGGTGGCGAGGACGAAGAACGGCGAGGGCAGGGGGTGCCCCTCGCCGCCCACGGTCACCTGCTTCTCCTGCATGGCCTCCAGCAGGGCGGCCTGCGTCTTGGGCGGGGTACGGTTGATCTCGTCGGCCAGGATGACGTTCGCAAAGACCGGCCCGTGCAGGAACCGGACCTCGCGCGCGCCGGTCGTCTTGTTCTCCTGGATGACCTCCGTACCGGTGATGTCCGACGGCATGAGGTCCGGCGTGAACTGGATGCGGTGGAACGTCAGGTCCAGCCCGGCCGCCAGCGTGCTGACCATCAGGGTCTTCGCCAGGCCCGGCACGCCCTCCAGGATGCAGTGCCCCTGGGAGAAGACCGCGACGAGCAACTGGTCGAGGATGGCCTCCTGGCCGACGATGACGCGGCCGAGTTGGGCCTTGACGCGGTCGCGGGCCTCGCGGAGGCGCGAGAGTTCCTCGAGGTCGCCGGCGCCCAGGGCGTCCTCGGCCGGGGGGGTGTCGGGTGTGTCGGTCATGGCGGGACGGCTCCTTCTAGCGCTGGAGGATGGGGAGGTACCGGTACGGCAGTTCGAGGACGAGCAGCGTCATGGCGGTGCCGTAGACCTCGCCCACGTTGTCGCCGGGCCAACTGCCGTCGTCGTGCTGCTGGTCGAGGAGTTCGTCGCGGTACTTCGAGACGAACCACTGCCAGTTCGCGTCGCTGGAGAGGTACATGGCCTGGGCGGCGTAGAGGAGGGCGTAGCACCGGTGACCGCGGAACGAGCCCGTCCCGCCGCCCTCGATATGCTGCCGGACGTAATCGAGGGCCCGCAGGGCGATGGGGCTGTCGTACTTGCCGGCGTTGTAGAGGACGGCCACCGCCGCCGCCGTGATGGCCGGCCGGCTGCGGCCGAGGTTCCGCAGCGAGTAACTGATGCCGCCGTCGTCGTTGGCGCAGCGGGCGACGTAGTCGACGGCCCGCTCGATGGTGGCCTTGGGGACCTTGATGCCGGCGTTGCGGCAGGCGCGGAGGGCCTGGATCTGCGTGACCGTGACGCTGCCCTCGTCGCTGCCCGCGTCCGGGGTGTAGAGCCATCCGCCGTCGGGCGACTGGCTGCGGGCGGTCAGCATCACGGCCCGCGAGAGGACGCGGTACAGGTCCCTCTGGAGTTCGGCGTCCTGCTCCGCCCCGTACGCCTGGGCCAGGAACAGCATGCCGAACCCGTGCCCGTACATGGGCCGCTGCTCTTCGCCCATGACGGCGATAAGGCCGTTGCGGTTCGCGCACTTCAGGATGAAGTCGACGGCGCGGCGGACGTTGTCGGCGTACGGTCCCTCGCTGGGCGTGTTGCCGCCGGCCATCAGGGCCAGGCCGGCCAGCGACGTAATCGCGCACGGGTACACGCCGTAGCGGGTCCGGCTGCGCCAGGCGCCGTTGCGGGCCTGGGTGCGGGCCAGGAACGCCAGGCCGTCCTCGATGGCGCGTTCGGTCCGGGCGGTGACCCTGTCCGGCCGCGCCGCCGCCACCGTCGGCGGCCGGCCGGCGAGGGCGACGGCGACGGCCAGAAGGATGGTCCATCCGGTTCGACGATAGGGCACGGCGTTACTCCGCAACCAGTTGCCCGCCGGGCGCGTCGTGGCCGAACGCCTCGATCGAGCGGTTCGTCACGACGAGCAGGACGCCGTCGCGGCAGACGAGGGTCGACAGGTGCTCGAAGGTGCCGTCCTCCTCCGAGGAGGGCAGCGTCATGTCGTCGGCCGGTTGGCCGTCGCTTCGCCGCAGGAACCGCACGCGGTAGCGTCGGCTGCCCTGGACGCGTTCGACGTAGGGCAGGTACTCGCCGGCGGCGGCGTAGAGTTCAGCCGGCAGCGGCCGGCCCGCCTGGTTCTCGCCGAAGTCGTAGGCCCGCGTGTCGCCGCCCTCCAGGTCGACGACGGCCAGGCCGCTTTCCATGCCCTGGCGGCTGACGACGTAGAGGAACCGGCCGGTCGGCCCGAGACAGACGTCGGCCATGTGCGGCAGGATGGGCACGTCCGGCTCGCAGCGTCCGCGGAGGGCGCCCGTGGCCAGGTCGCGGATCTCCAGGTTCCGCCCCTGCTCCACCAGGCAGACGGTCTCCGGGGTGAGCGGATAGACGACCTTCGGCAGCGGCGAGGGCTCGATGCTCCACCGCTGGCGGCCGGACGGCAGGTCGCGGTACGCCAGGCGGAACATGCCCGTCTTCGGATCGCGCGGCTGGGCGATGAACCCGTCGCCCACCATCAGCAGCGCCCACGCGTGGACCTGCCCCAGGTCCAGCGGAATCGTGCCGCGGTCGGCCCCGGTGACGGCATCGCAGAGCCTCAGGGCCGCGCCGCCGTCCATGATGAGGCAGACCAGGCCGCCGGCCTCCTGGATGCCCGAGAACCTCTGCCGGCGGAATGTCCGTTCCCACAGCACGCGTCCCGTGGCCAGGTCCAGCGCGCGGACCGTCTGGGGCTCCGGGCAGAAGACGACCGTCCCGGTCGCGGCCTGGCCCGTCCCCCAGAGCCCGCGGAACATGGCCCGGTGCATCATGTGCATGAAGAGATGGGCCTGGAAGATCCCGGAGCGGTTCGAGCGGACGGGCTCCTTCCGCGTCCAGAGCACCTCGCCGGAGACCAGTCCGACCGCCGATACTTCCTGGCTGCTCCGGGCCACGACGACGTGCCCCTCGCGCGGCTTGGAACGGCCGAAGGAGACCGACCGGTTGCTCAGGTCGCAGGTGTAGACGGCCTTTCCGTCGCGGAGGCGGTGGCACGCCAGGCCGCGAGACGGCGAGAGCATCCAGACGAGGGCGTGCTGCAGCAGGAACTGCGAGGCGCCGGCCTGGCCGAAGTCCCGTAACTCCGCCGCGGGCGGCAGCAGCAGGTTCAGGTGCTGGCCCTCCACCTTCCACAGCCGCCGCCACGGCGGAGGCGGCAGGGTCGGCGCGGGCGCCGGCGCGGGCACGCCCAGGTCCTCCAGGCGCCGGCGGGCGAGGGCGCCGGCTGCGCGGGGCTCGCCCTGGAATTCGATCTCCGTTTTCGCAAACTCCTCTGCCAACCGATGCCACTCGCCGCGGGCCTGGGCCGTCCAGCCGGCCTCCTGGTGCATCCGGGCCAGTCGCGCCAGCGCCGCCCCGCGCGTGGGAGCGTGGCGGCTGCGAAGCATCTCGTGGAGGATGAGTTCGGCCACCTCGAACCGGCCGTCGGCCTCGGCCAGGGCGGCCGCCTTCAGCCCGGCCCGGACGGCTTCCTCGGCGCCGGGGAACGTCCGCAGGACCGTCCGCAGGTGATGGACGGACTTCTGACCGCGGGCCTGCTCCAGCGCCGCCGCCGCATGACGCCGAACGGCGGGCGCCAGCGCCTCACCGTGTTTCGCCCGGAGCGACCGCACGCCCTCGGCCGCCGCACCCGCCGGGCTCACCTGCCACGTGGCGTGACCCGCGTCCACCGTGACGAGGGCGTCGGCGCCGTCGGCGGCGATGTCGAGGTACGCGGCCAGGGCACGCTCGGGCCGGCCCTCGCGCTCGTACGTTTCGGCGACGGCCTGGTGGATGCGGAGGGTCTCGGCCGACCCCTGGGCCACCTGCCGGGCCTCGGCCAGCGTCTCGCGGGCCGCCGTGCCCTCGGAGGCGTCCGCCTTGGCCAGGAAGACCTCGAAGAGTCCGCGGCGGGCCTGCTCCCGGAAGCGCGACTGGCCGGCGGCGTCGAGGGCCGCCCGGTACGTCGACGCCGCCCGGTCGTACCACGCGTGGGAGCGCTCGATGGCGGCCTTGGCCAGGCAGGCGGTCAGGTGTCGGCGGCGGGCCGCGTCGGCCGCCTTCCGGCGCGCGTCGCGGCGCTTTTCGAGGTCGGCAGCCTTCGCTTTGGCGTCGGCGTGTTTCGTGACGAGTTGTTCGTGGCCCTTGCGAGCGTCGGCGATTCGGGACGCGACGTCCTCCCCTTCGGCGGCGAGTTCCTGGCGCCGGCGGACGGTCTCGGCGATCTGCTCGGCCACGTAGGCCGCCAGGGCATCGGCTTCGCCGGGGCCCTCGGCCGTCTCGGCCGGGAGCGAGGCCTGTTGCTCGCGGAGGGCGGTGAGTTCCTCATCGACTTCCGCCCGTGCCTGTTCCAGGCCTTTCGCCTTCTCCTGGAGTGCCTTGACGATGCCGGCGGCCTTGGACACCGCTTCGACGCGTGCGGCGGCGGTGCGCTCCGCGGCGGCGGCGCGGCGCTCGGCGTCCGAGAGGGCCTCCACGGCCTCGGCCAGCGCCTCGGCGGAATCTTTCAGGGTGCCCTCGATCTGGGCGAGCCGCTCCGACGAGGCGGCCAGGGCGTACACACGGCCCGGCCCCAGAACGAACAGGTGCCGCCCGTCCGTCGTCACGTTGCCGACGGGCACGTCGTCGGGCGTCATGACGGCCAGGACGCCGAGGCGTCGGCCGGTGGCGCGGTCGAGGCGGAGCAGCGTCTCCTCGACCGGGACGTACACGGCGTCGTGCGCGACGAAGCCGCGCCCGTATCCGCGGGCGCCGCCGCCGAGCGGCACGTCCCAGACGGTCCGCCCGGACGCCACGTCGAGGCACCGGGCGCGATCGGGCCCGGCGGCCCAGAGACGGTCGCCCGCGGCGCCCAGGCACCGGGAGACGCCGGCCGTCGGATGCCGGGCCAGGGGGCGGCCGGTCCGGGCGTCGAAGAGGAGGGCGGCCTCGGCATCCACCGGCAGGACGAGCAGGCGGCGGCCTTTGAGGAAGAGACGGTTTGCCCGCCAGCCCGCCGTGGCCTGGGCGGTGCTGCTGCGGGACCGCTCGTCCAGCGACCGTTCGTAGCGCGTGGCCCAGTGGATGGTGCCGTCCACGCCGTCCAGGGAGAAGACGACGCCCTCGCCGGTGGCCACGTAGACGTCGCCGCCGTCGGCGAGGAGGCCGATTTCGTCCCAGAGCCTGCGCTGGCCGGTGGAGAAGGAGCACAGGAAGGTCCGCCACCGGATGGAGCCGTCGGCCGGGTCGAGGGCCGCCAGGGCCAGTTCGCCGCCCGACTCGACGGGTACGAGCAGGCGGTCGCCGCACGCGGCGGGCGCGGCGAGAAACCGGAGGCCGCACCACGGGTCGGACTCGTCTTTCGTCCGTCCGATGCGCCACCGGCGCTTGCCGGTCCCGCGGTCGTAGGCGGCCAGGCGGTTGCCGGTGAGCGGGTCCTCGCCCTCGGTGCGGACCTGCTTGCCGTTGACGATCCGGATCACGACCCGCGGGCGGCGGTGGGTCCATTGGTCGGCCGCGTGGTCCTCGATGTGGTAGACGGTGTCGCCGAGGACGCTGACGGCCTTGCTGATCTCGTCGGCGAACGCCAGGATGTCCAGGGGGGAGCGCGGCCGGGAGCTGGTCGTCACGCGGGCGTGAACGGAGAAGCCCGTCGCCTTCTGCTCGGGTTCCTCCGGGGCGCGCGTTTCCCACCGGCGGTCGCCGGTGGCGGCGTCGAGACACAGGAGCGTCGCGTTCGACTTGACGAGCACATTCTCACCGTCGATGAGGACCGAGCCGGCGGGCACCCACGTCGATTGCTGCCACTGGCCGCCTAACTGCTCGCGGAGGCGCTGCATCACGTCCGTCTCGTCGGTCCGGCTGTTGACGCCGAGGTACCGGCCGGGGATGCCCGTGGGCAGGATGTCGAGCGGCCGCTGCCACACAGGCACCCACAGGCTGCGGGGCCCCTGCATGTGTTCGGCGGGCAGCGCGGTCGACGGACGGAGGCACGCCGTCCGCAGCGTCGAGGGACGGGCGGCCGACCGCGGCACCGGCGCCGCGACCTCGTCCCGGACGGCGGCCAGGGCCTCGGCGGGGACGCCGGGCGCGTCGAGTGTTTCGAGCCGCGCCCACGCGGCGCGGGCGCCCTTCACGTCGCCGGACCGATGGCACGCCAGCGCGAGACGCAGGAGCACCTGGCCGCGCGCCATGGACGGGTCCGGGTGCAGGTCCGCCAGGCGCGAGAGGAGCCGGCGGGCCCGCGCGTACTCGTGGCGGTCCAGGTACAGGCATCCCAGGGCGAAGGCGGCCTCGTCGCCGCGGCTCGAGAGGAAGAAGCGGCTCTCGACCGCGTGGAGGACCTCGTCGTTGCGCTCGGCGCCCGCCGGGGCCAACAGGGCCTTGACCTGGCCGTCCACCTCGGTGCGATACGCCTCCAGGCCTTCGGGGCCCATCGCGATGATCGTGCGTTCGGCGATCTCACGGACGGGGTGGTACGTCCGGCCGTCGGCGGTGGCCAGGACGTTGGCGTCCTCCCGGATGACGTGCTGGAGGATGATGGCGGCCTTGCGGAACTGGGGCGGGTCGGCGTCGACGAAGTCGCGGGCCCGGCGGAGGAGGCGGTCGGCCTCGAAACTCGTTTCGAGGTGAGCGCCCTGGAGGAACGGCTCCTGGTCCTCGCCGTCCGTGTCCCCGTCCGCGCCCTTCTTCTTCTCCGCCTCGGCCCCGTCGCCGGCCGCGGGCGGGTTGGGGCCGGTTACGGTGATCTGGATCTTGGCCTTTGCCGTGCCGGCGTTGGCGGCGGGGGCCGGCGCCTCGGCGGGCTTGGCCTCCGCACCCGTCCTGGAGGGCGCGGGCGCGGCCGCGGTCGCCGGTGCCGTCGCCACGGCAAGGTACAGGAGGGGGAGGCAGAGAGCGGCGGCGCACCCGGTGCGCCTCGCGATGCCACTCCGCAGGGAAACCGCGTGCCGTCGGCTATGTCCGGAGGCCGTCATGGATCGTGCACCCGCCGTGCGTGGAGGCTTGGGCCCTTGTGCCATCATACCCCCGATTTCCGCAGGGTCAAGGCGGGGAGCGTTCCGCGGGCTCTCAGGCTCCCGAAACGGGGCGCGGAGGCCCCCTGCGACTTATACGGCTGCCGGAGGAGCCGGTCTGCGGCCAATTCCGCCGACGGAGCGGCACGCCGCCGGGCGCGGCGGCGGGATGCCTCGGCTCCTCCCGTCCATTAGACCCGCTCGTCGTGAGACGGTTCGGCGGAGCGGGGGCGGGGGGTCTCCACCGCCGCCGCGCTGGAGCCGCGGGGGTACCCCCCTCGCCGTCCAGACGAGCCCGCCGCCGGCCGGTACTCGGCGGACGGCGCCGGGTCCCGCGATTTTTCATTTGGCCCTTGACGAGTTTAGAGTTTGCGCATATCGTGGAACACAGAAGGAGGATGCCATGAGCGCCGCCGGAACCAAACGAACGCGACGCCGGGCGGCCCGGACGGGCCCATCGCGCCGTAAGGGCGACGGCCGCGGCAGGACGTCCGGGCCGGGAGGCAACGGGGACGCCGCCGGGCCGCCGGACTGGAGCCGCGTGGCCCGGACCCTGAAGGCCGTCGCCCACCCGCTGCGCCTGCGCATCATCGACCTGCTGGAGGGCGGCGAGCGGAGCGTCGGCGAGATCGTGGACGCCCTCGGCTCCAAGCCCGCCGTCACGAGCCAGCAACTCGGCCTGATGCGCGACCGCGGCGTCCTGGAGGCCCGGCGCGAGGGCAACCACGTGTACTATCGCATTGCGAACCGGCACGTCGTGGAGGTGATTCACTGCATCCGCCCATCGTGCCGGGCGGACGAATCGGAAGCCTGACGAGGAGCCTTGCCATGAAACG
>JAWODB010000252.1:0-4492 GCA_046483505.1 Phycisphaerae bacterium | reverse complement strand
GCGGGTGGCGTTCGTGCGGGCCGGGTTCGACGTCGTCCGCCTGATGGTCGAGACCATCCCCGTCATGGACCGGGTCCGGGAAAGCGGCGGCCGGGACGTGGAGGCGGTCCGCCGGGCGGAAGCCAACTGGGCACGCATGGAGGAGATCGCCCGCAAAGCCGGGAAGGTCGCCATGCGGTTCGATTTCATGCTCGCCCGGATTCGCGGGGGGTACATGGGCGGCGTCCAGGACTACTTCGGCCCGCCGTCCGACGAATTCAAGAAGGCCGCCGAGCAGGCGGCGGAGAACCCGACGCCGTCCCCGGAGCCCTGAGCGGAGCCTATGCTGAATCCGGCCGGCGCCGCCACCGTTTCGGTCAGCCGGCCGACGCGGCCGGCGCGTTTCGGTTTCATAGCCGGCGGCAGGCGGCAGAGGAACCACGCGCACTGGCAGACTGTGAAGCGGGTGCGGGTGGCGTCGCAGGCGAAGTCGAACCAGGGCTGCGGAGTCGCCTCGTACACGCGGCGGCTCGCCCGGAAGCAGGCCGTGTCGAAGTGCGGGTAGTGGCCGGCCAGGCCGTACCGGCCGAAGCAAGCACAGTAGACCACCTCGCCCGGCTCGGTCAGGATGCGGGCCGTCCCGCCACCCGAAGCCTCCTCCGGCGCCTCCAGCAGCGGCACATCCGCTGCATCGGCTACGTCCGCAGGCGGGCCCACGTCCATCACGATGCGCCTACCCTGCGATTCAACTTCCACACAGGTGCCACCGATCTCTCCTGTGCCACGGTGGATACAGGCTCGGACTATGCCGTCCTTCCCCACTACCGTGTGCCGCGCCGGCCGCAGCACTTCTTGTATTTCTTGCCGCTGCCGCACGGGCAGGGGTCATTGCGGCCGACCTTTTCCCGACCGTCGGCAATCGGCTCCGGCCGCGGCGGCCGTGCGGCCCCGGAGTCCTTGCGATCGGATACGAGGGAGGTCGCTTCGCCGATGTCCTGGTACCCGATGTAGGACGAGGTGTGTTCCTCCAGGAAGATGCGAGTGATCTCCAGCCCCGTCTCCGCCTCCTGGTGCCGGGTCGGACACAGGTAGCCTTCGGCGTCCGTCTCAATCTCCATGCCCTCCAGGTACTCGATCACCGCCCCGATGCATTCGGGGCTCGCGGGCAGGGCCGCCCCGGAGGTCGTCACGAAACGCTCAAAGGGAAGCAGCCGGGTGGCCAGCACACCGCCTTCGACAACCGTCTGGCTGAAGCCCAGGTCGATGAGCAGGAACCGCTCGTCCCGGAGCAGGTCGTGCACCCGCACCCCGACGCCCGGCACGACCTCCTCGACCTCCGGGATGGCGAAGAACGCCCGCCTGGCCGCCGCCAGGACCACCGCCTCGTCCGAGGCCGGCTCCGGCGGATAGGCCTCAACGTAACGGTCCACGGCATTCCGGCCGTCCTCGAAATACCCGTGGATGGCATGGTCCATCAGGACGCTCATCTCGTCCTGCGTCTCGAACACGAGGGTGCCGTCGCGCCACATCCCGAGCCGCCGGGCCGTCTGCTCGATGGCTTCCCGCGACAGGGTTTCGACGAGCCGGTTGTTCAGTTCCCGCCCCACCTTTCGGAGACGTTTGTAGCGCCGGATCAGCGGATCGTAGTCGGGGGGCTCGCCGCCCGGGCGCTCTGCCGGGCCGGTTTCTTGTGGCGGCTCCGGCTCAGGCGCCGATTCCGGGGGATGTGCGAGAGACCCTTCGGGCCGGGAGCCATCGGCATCGGCCTGCCCGACCCGGTCCCGCGCCGCGCCGAAATCGGCCTGGAGAATGGTTGCTCCCTCCTGCGATGGCTCCTCCTTTCCGTCCTCCCGCTCGGACCGGCCGGGGATGAACGGGATGACGCCTTCCGCCGCGGCCGCCTCCTGGATTTCGCGCGGCACCGTCCGGGCGTCCACCAGGTATCCGTCCACTTCGATCAGCCACGCCAGCGGGTTGGTCTCCAGGCGGTCCGGCAACGTGTAATGGGGAGCCATCGGCAGGAGGCGGAGTTGACGCCGGATCGTGCCCGATTTGGTCTGCATGTTCGATTTGGAGACGCCCGCCCCCTCTGCGACCTGGTCGGAGGTCATGTGCGGCTCGAAACTCGGATCGTCCAGGAAGTTCACCCGCCCGACGGTGTAGATGATGCCGGCCGCCCAACTCCTGGCCCAGCCCTTCAGCACCGGCGAGCCCTTCCGGCACACGGCCGCTGCCATCCGCACGAACAGCGTCGTCCATTGGTCGTCCAGGTACGTGTCGGCAAAGGCGTCAAGGCGCTCGACAATCTCCACGAACCGGTCCCGGCAGGCCTCGGGGACGCGAGCCAAGGCCTCTTGTACTTGCGGGTCATCCATGGGGGCTCCTCCTGCCCGAGCCATCCTAAACGCTCCCGCCTGGACCGGCCAGGAGATTCAGGGGCAGACGGATTGAAGACCCCGAGCCTCTGCCCGACCGATTCGCGCAGGTCACGCGGGCCGGAGACACCCATAACCGCCCCCGTGTCAAGGGCGTTTTGCCCCGGAGGTCGTTTCCCTGGTGCGCGTCGTGGTTGCTGTATTCAGTTATTGGGATGGCGTGCCGTACAGGCACCCATTCGCACCGTGTCCGGAACATCCTTTGCCGGACCGTGCATTATGCGTTTCGAGGCCGTGGGGGCCCAATCACAATAGCGGCGCATCGAAGACGGCCGTCGCTCGCCTGCCGCTACGACGGCCTCGGCCGCCGCATCCGGAAGATCGACAAGACCGGCCAGTCCGACGTGACCTACGATTACTACTACAACACCGGCTGGCAGATCCTCGAGGTCCGCCGCAACGCGGACACCGACCCGTACAAGCAGTACGTGTGGGACCTCCGCTACATCGACGCCCCGGTCCTGAGGTGGCGCGACGGCAACACCGACGGCGACCTGGACGATGAGGGTGACGATACGCTCTACTACACCAACGACGCGAACATGAACGTCACGGCGCTCGTCCGGCGCGGCGACGGGACGGTCCTGGAACGGTACGCCTACGACCCGTACGGCGAAGTCACGGTGCTGAACGGCGCCGACGGCGTCGACCCGGACACCACCGCCGGCGGCGACGACGAGGAATGGACCACCGACGCCGACGGCGTCTCCGACGTCGCCAACGAGGTGCTCTTCTGCGGCTACCGCTTCGACCCGGAAACGGCCTTGAATCACGTCCGATACCGGATGTACCATCCCACTCTGGGCCGCTGGCTCCAGCGCGATCCGATTGGGTATGCGGATGGGATGGGGTTGAATGAGTATGGGCAATCGGTGCCCGCGTCGCGAATCGACCCTTCGGGCCTGAGGGCCTGGGCCGGGCACCTATCGGTTGAAGGAGGAATCGTCAAGAGCAGGGAAACAGGCACAAGCGCACTCGGAGACGATATCCCACGGCCCATAACTCTTGTTTGGGACGCGCTTGAACTGCCTCCGCTGGGCCCACCGGTGCGGCTGGATACTCTTTCCTGGAGGGAGATAAGGATCAATCTTAGGGCAGAGGTGCCTAAATCAGAGTGTAGTACGAACTTGCCGTCTCCTAGTGTAAGCGTGAGCGAGGGTCTGTTGGCACCTTATACGCATTGGACAGGCCGAAAGATGTTATTTGGGAAGTATTCTCGGGTTGATGTTCGCTATGGGGCTGTTCTCAAAGGCCGGCTGGAGAAACAGGTTAGATTTGGCATCCTCGAGGCAGAGTACAGGGTGCTTGGTTTAAGTGATTCGCATATGCTTGAATGGGGGGCCGATCTTAAAAGGGCGCTTTTGGACAAGGGTATTGGCCAGGCGAAGAATCTTGGTAGCGATTGCTGTTATCAGGTCCGCGGAATGGGCGTAGAAGACATCGCACTGTATGTGGATGGTGGCCAGATTGCTTTTGACACCCTTTCGGCTTATGCTGCAGCTAAGGCGATGGGGGTTATCTTGGTTCCCTTGCTTCGTGATATTTGGGCATCATCTTCTGGGCCGCCACCTGTGCCAGTGCCGGTGCGCTAGGCCCAAAACAAGCGTGTTTGCTTGTGCATAATGTCGGGCAGAGGGCGCGATGGCGTGGGGTGGGAGGTCCCGTTCGGGCCTCGGCGCCCCGCCGGTGCGTCGCAGCGTTGTCTTTGAATCATGGACGACTCTCTTTCCATCCCATCGCGCGTCCGCGGCGGATCGGGGCGTCCGTACCCCGACGTCGGGGCGTCGCCGTCAGCACCGCAGCGGATGACGCCGCACGTCGGCGGCCCGCAGGAGCACCCCCACCCACGGGTTCCACCCCAGCAGCCGGTCCACGATCCGACGCCCGGTCCGCACGATCTGGCAGGGCACACGCATCAAGGTATTGACGAACTTCTTGAATTCCATCCGAAGCACCGTCTGCTTCTCGGCCCGGCCCCTCTCCCGCCACCGGCCCGTCTCCGGCAGCCCCAGCGCCAGCCAGGCCTTCAGCGTCCACGCCAGAGAGGCCATCACCATGTACGCCCCGTTCGACACCAG
>JAWODB010000175.1:0-5256 GCA_046483505.1 Phycisphaerae bacterium | reverse complement strand
AGCCGATACGGGCGGCGAAGGGCCGAGTATTATTACGCCGTAGGCACGTACAAGCCCCGATTGTCATTTCGACCGAGGCCTCGCGGAGCGAGGCTGAGCGGAGAAATGACAATCGGGGCTTGTACGTGCCTACGGCGTAATAATACTCGGCCCCTCGCCGCCCGTATCGGCTTCCGTGGCGCCGCCGCCGTCACCGCCGCCCGCCGCTTCCTGGTCCGCCCGGGCGATGGACTGGAAGATCGCCTCGTTCATCCGCCGCATCAGGTCCGCGTAATTGGCCTGGGCCTGGCTGAACGCCTTGATCGGCTCGCTGGCCACCACCTCGTTGCGCAGGGTGTCGAGGTTCCGCTTCTCCTCGGGCTCCACCGGCCGGCCCTTCTGTTCCTTCTCCTGGATGGCGGTGGCGGCCTGGTTGTACGCCTCCAGGGCCTTGGTGGCCTCGGCGTCGTCGCGGACGGCGGCGTCGGCCTCGCGCAGCCGCTGGTAATACGGGTGTTCCTGAATCAGTTGGCCGAGGTGCCGCGCCTGCTCCAGGATCTCGTCCATCGATTCGTCGGCCATCGGCGTCTCCCTCTGTGCGTGTGCGTTCGCTCCTATCCCCTTACCCTACGGCGCGGCGGCGGCCGACGCAACCGTCCGTCGAAGTTGCCGAATTGAACCGCGGCCCCATAGCCCGTATACTGGCCTCTTACAGACCGTTTCCTTACCTCCCTCTCCCTTGACGGGAGAGGGCCGGGGTGAGGGTGAAGATATGGCGCGGTGCCCAGTCTTGGGCACCGCGCGGCGGGCAAGACTGCCCGCCGCGCTAGCCCATGGCCACGTAAACGTGGCCATGCCACCCGCCTCACCCTACCCTCTCCCGCGAGGGGAGAGGGAATGGAAACACCCTCGTACCCGATCCCCATTCAAGCGAGCCTGCATGACCACACGCGACACGATCCTGAAGACCATGCGGTCGCACCGGTACCATCCGATGCGGCTGCGGCGCCTCGCCCGCTTCTTCGACGTGGCCGAGGACGACTACGGCGAGTTCCGCGCTCTCGTCAAGCAGTTGCTCCGCGAGGGCGAAATCCACGAGGTGCGCGGCAAACTGCGCGTCCCCCGGCGCAAGCGGCCGCGCAAGAAGGGCGACCGCACCGTCGAGGGGCGGTTCAGCCTCTCGCAGCGCGGCTTCGGCTTCGTCGAACCCGAGGAGGAGGAAGACGACGGCGGCCCCACCGAGGGCGACGACCTCTTCATCCCGCCCGGCCAGACCCTCGACGCCGTCACCGGCGACACCGTCCTGGCCGAGGTCGACGGCCGCGGCGCCAAGGGCTACTACGGCCGCATCTTGGAGGTGAAGGAGCGCGGCCAGGAGCGGTTCATCGGCACCCTCCTGGAGGAGGGCGGCCGGACCATCGTCCGCCCGGACGGCGGCGTCCTCCTCCGCGACTTCGCCGTCCCCGACGCCTCCTCCGCCGGCGCCCGGCCCAAGGACAAGGTCGTCTTCGAGGTCATCACCTACGGCCTGAAGGACGAGCCCGGCCAGGCCGTCATCACCGAGGTGCTCGGCCACCGCGGCGACCCGGGCGTCGACACCCTGGCCGTCATCCGCCAGTTCGACCTGCCCGACGAGTTCCCCGAACCGGCCCTCGACGAGGCCCGCACCGCCGCCGGACGCATCGACGACCAGGCCCTCCACGGCCGCCGCGACCTCACCGCCGAAACCGTCATCACCATCGACCCCGAGGACGCCCGCGATTACGACGACGCCATCAGCCTCGCCGCCCACGACGACGGCCGCGTGACCCTGGGCGTCCACATCGCCGACGTGGCCCACTTCGTGCCCGTCGGCTCGGCCCTCGACCGCGAGGCGTACGAGCGCGGCACGAGCGTGTACCTGCCCACGACCGTCGTGCCGATGCTCCCCCCCACCCTCTCGAACGGGGCGTGCAGCCTCCAGGAGGGCCGCACGCGACTCACCAAGAGCGTCTTCATCACGTTCGACTCCGGCGGCGAGCCCGGCCGCGTGGAGATCACGAATGCGTACATCAAGAGCGCCAAGCGCCTGACGTACCGCCAGGCCCAGGCCGCCCTCGACGGCAAGGGCGACGGCCTGTCGCCGGAAGTTGTGGATCTCCTGGCGGCGATGGATCGCCTGGCCCGGACCCTCCTCGACCGCCGCCGCCGCCTCGGCTACCTCGAACTCGACCTGCCGGAGGTGGACCTGGAGATGGGCGACGACGGCCGCGTCGTCGACGCCCACCCCGAGGACACGAGTTTCACCCATCGCATTATCGAAATGTTCATGGTCGAGGCGAACGAGGCCGTCGCCCGCCAACTCGAGCGCGCCGGCATCGCCTGCATGCGCCGCGTCCACCCCGAGCCCGACGCCGAGGCCTCCGAGGAACTCCAGCATTACGCCACCAGCGTCGGCCACCGCCTGAGCGACCCCACCGACCGCCGGGCCCTCCAGGCCCTCCTGAACCGCGTGCGCGGCACGCCGCAGGCGTACGGCGTCCACCTGGCGGTCCTGCGGAGCCTCCAGAAGGCCGAGTACCGCATGGAACCGCTGGGGCACTTCGCCCTCGGCTCGGCGGCCTACTGCCACTTCACCTCGCCCATCCGGCGGTACCCGGACCTGACGGCCCACCGGGCGGTCGAGGCGCTTTTGGCCGGCCGCGGCACGAGCAAGGGCCGACGCCGCGGCGACCGCAAGCCCGCCGCGCCGACCCTCGCCGAGGCGCCCATGGAGGAGGCCGCCGCCCACTGCTCCCGCACCGAACGCCGGGCCGAGGCCGCCGAACGCGAACTCACCAAAATCAAACTCCTGGAGTTCCTCCAGTCCCGCGTCGGCGACACCTTCACCGGCGTCATCACGGGCGTCCAGGCGTTCGGCATCTTCGTCGAGAACCCGGACCTGCTGATCGACGGCCTGGTGCACATCTCGAGCCTCGCCGACGATTACTACACGTTCGACCGCGAGAAGTGGCGCCTCGTGGGGCGGCGCAGCGGACGGGTGCTCCGCGTCGGCACGGAACTCCAGGTCCGCATCGCCGCCGTCGACATCCCCCGCCGCCAACTCGACCTCGTCCCCGTCGGCGGCGAACGCAAACGCAAAGAGCGCGGCAAGGCCAAGGGCGACGACGGCTCCGGCGGGAAGAAGGCCAAGGCGAAGCGGAAGTCCAAAGGCGACGCGGGCAACAAAGGCAAGTCGAAGGGCATGGGCGCGAAGAAGAAGGGTGGGAAGAAGAAGCGCGGCAAGAAGGGCAAGAAGCGGCGGTAGATCGGGGGCAGGATTTCCGAGTTTAGATTAGTAATTCCCGATTAAGCCGCGATGACCGGCGCCGGTGCCGTGGTGGGGGTTGTTGCCGCTCCATCTTGAATCTCAAATCTCGCTTGCTTTGCCTTTGTCGTCTCGCCGTTTTCCTTTTCCATACGGTTCGTTTTCGTGTCTTGCCGTTCTCTGTGTTCTCTGCGCCCTCCGCGGCCTCTGCGCCCTCCGCGGCCTCTGCGTTAAAAACCGAATCGCACGGTGTTCAAGCCTCCTCGTTCTCCTCGTCCACCTCCATCGGCTCGGTCGCGAGGTCCCCTTCCGCCGACTCCGTGAGTTTCTGGATCCGCTGCTCCGCCTCGGCCAGGTCCTTGCGGCAGACCTTGATCAGTTCCGCCCCCTCGGCGTAGAGGCTCAGCGAGGCGTCGAGGCCCACCTCGCCCGACTCCAGTTCCTCGACGATCGCCTCCAGCCGCCCCAGCCGCTCCTCGAACGTCGGTTCCTTCTTCGTCTTCTTCTTTCGCGCCATGTCTTATCCTTGCCTCTGTGTGGCCCGGCCGGCTTGCCCGGCCGGGAGAAGCGCTCGCCCGTCTTCCGGTAGGCTGCTGTTGTGTGGCCCGGCCGGCTTGCCCGGCCGGGAGAAGCGGCCCGACGCTTCCCTATTGAGGAATCGGATCCATCGGCAGCAGCACGCCGTCCATCCCGGCCCAGAAGCGCGCGCTGGACCACGGCCAGTCCGTCGGGTTCTCTGCCAGCCCCCGCCGCACTGGATTATTATGAATGTAGTCGATGGCTTCGCTGAGGGCCCGTGTATTCCAGAGGTTCCGATCGAACCCGCCGCCGCTCTGCCAGAACCGGAAGACCTCGCGCTTCCCCTCGCGGACGGTCAACCGCCTCAGCCACCGAACGTTTCCGGAATCCTTCAGATGCTGCTTCGCGTTCCACGACACCGGTCGCTTGATCGCCGCCTGGATGCGTCCCATGTCGTAGTCGGGCTCGCGTGGCCTCAAGAGGACATGGACGTGCTCCGGCATGATGACGTAGGCGTGCAAGTCCACATCCCGCTTCTCCCTCGTGCTGCGGAGGGCATCGAGGAACCACTGCCGTGCCGTATCGCTCGCGAGCAACTGCACGTCGTGGTAGCAGGAAAACGTCAGGAAGTGGACGTGGCCGGGTTCGTTGTATGCCTTGCGCTTGCGGGTCTTGCGGGGCGAGGTTCGCATGGTCTTGAGCCTACCACAGGATTCCCCGCCGGACAAGCCGGCGGGGCCACACAGGTCCCGGCCGGGGCACATGCCTCGATTATTCACCCCTCGTCGAACAGCGTCGGACCGCTATCCTGGTGCTTCCTGCGCGAGCGCCCCGTGCCACGGCCGGCCTCGTCCGGCCGCCCGTCTTCCGTCACCCGGCTCGCCAGGTCCCCGTCCGCCAGGTGCGTGTGCAGCAGGTCGCCGGCTCGGGCGTCGGCCGCACGCCGGAGCGTCTCGCCCGTCCGCGCGAGCACCGTCCGGCTGTACCCGCGGGCGAGGACCCGGTGGGGATTCAGATCCTGGAGCCGTCCGGCCAGCCGCTCCAGCCGGGCCCGCCAGCGATGCTCGAGCAGCGTCCGCCCGGCCGCCGCCAGGCGATGGACGGCCATCCGGAGTTGCCCGACGGCCGCCGCCTGCTGGGCCCGCGGGGCGTGTTCCGCCAGGCGCGACGCCGCCCCCTCCAGCCGGAGCCGGCCGTCTTGCGCCGTCTCGCGGACCCGCCCCGCCAGCCGCCCCGCCAGGTCCTCCACCGTCTGGGCCCGCACGAGGACCAGGTCCTCCGGATGCCGAAGATACCGGCTCCGGGCCGCCATCGCCAGCGTTTGCCGCAGCCCGTCCAGCCGGTGCCCCAGGGCCCGGCCCATGCGCGACAGGGCCGCCTCCAGCCCGGCCGCGATCTCCCGGCGGTCCGGCGCCACCACCTCCCCCGCCGCCGACGGCGTGGGCGCCCGCGCGTCGGCCACGAAATCGCTG
>JAWODB010000167.1:0-13120 GCA_046483505.1 Phycisphaerae bacterium | reverse complement strand
GCGATCTCACGATCGCGGCTCGGAAAGCGCCGCGCTCGAGCCAGACCCCCCGAATCGGAGACCCGTAATGACAACCACGTTAACGCTACACGCAGCGGCGCGCCTGCCGGCGGCCGCCGCCTTGCTCGTCCTGGCGGCCGGCGCGGCCGCGGCGGAGAACCCGGCGGACCATCCGGGCGGCTACTGGCCCGGGCTCCACGGACCGAACCGCGACAACATGTCCGCCGAGACGGGCCTGCTGGACCGCTGGCCCGAGGACGGCCCCCCGCTCGTCTGGACGTTCACCGAGTCCGGCCGGGGGTACGCCTGCCCCTCTGTCGCCGGCGGCCGGCTGTTCACCTCCCGCGACTTCGACCGCGAGGAGTACGTCCTCGCGCTCGACCTGGACGACAACCTCCTCTGGAAGACCCATAACGGCAAGGCGTGGCGGGGGCCCGAACCGGGCGCACGGACCACGCCGACCTGGTCCGACGGCATCCTGTATCACCTCGGGCCGCACGGCCGTCTGGCGGCCCTGGAGGCCGAGACGGGCAAGGAAGTCTGGGCCGTCAACCTCGTCGAGGCATTCGGCACGCGGCGGAGCACGTGGGGCCTGGCCGAGAACGTCCTCGTCGAGGACGACAAGGTCCTGTGCGTGCCGGGCGGGACGCGCGGGCGGGTCGTGGCGCTCGATAAGAAAACCGGCCGGCCCGTGTGGGTGAACACGACCATCGACGATGACCAGGCGTACTGCTCGCCCGTTATCGCGACGCACGGGGGCCGGCGGCAACTGCTCATCCTGATGAAGAAGACCGTGGTGGGCGTCGACGTGGAAACCGGCCGGCACCTGTGGTCACACCCGCATCCGAACCGGTACAACCAGAACGTCGACACGCCGCTGTACCACGACGGGCGGGTGTTCGTGACGAGCGGGCACCAGGCGGGCGGGCGGCTCATCGAGATCGGTCCCGACGGCCGGTCGGCACGCGAGGTCTGGTACTGCCCGGAGTTCGACAACTGCCACGGCGGCGTCCTGCTCCGGGACGGGCACCTCTACGGCGTCGGCTGCCGCATGTACCACAAGGGGCTGCTCTGCGTCGACTGGGACACCGGCGAGGTGGCCTACCGGCACGAGCCGGTGGGCAAGGTCTCCCTCACGTGGGCCGACGGGCGCATCTACGGCGTGGGGCAGAAGGGGGAGGTGCGGCTGGTGCGGGCGGACCCGAAAGGGGCGGAGATCGTGAGCGAGTTTCAGATTCCGCCCGTCCCGACGAAGGACCATCTGCTGGCGCACCCGGTGGTGTGCGGCGGCCGGCTGTACATCCGCCACGCGGACCACCTGTTGGCGTACGACATTCGGAAGCGGTGAGGCGCCGAAGTTATCGCGCGGCGGCCTTCCCAGGCCGCCGCGCGTTTTGTGTCGTTCGAGCCCGCCGCGGAAGCGGCGGGTCATTCTCCGGCGCAGCGGAACCGTCGCCGCGGATGGGGATGACCGGCCGCTTCCGCAGCCGGCTCGAAAAACGCCGTGCGCGGCGGGCAGGACTGCCCGCCGCGCAGCAGCACCATCGACGATTTCAGCGCGGTGGGTACGGAGACCCACCGCGCATAAGAGCCTCGCAAGGCCGTCGTCTCAGAACGGCGGCTCTTCCTCGTCGGCCTCGTCCGGGGGCGGCGCGCCGCCGTCGACGACCGCGTACTGCTCGACGGCCGGGCCGGCGGGCGCCTCGCGCGGCGACCAGGTCCGGAACCGGGTGTACTGCGGCTGCCAGGTCAGGCGGAGCGTGTCGGTCGGGCCGTTCCGCTGCTTGGCGATGATGAGTTGGGCCGTCCCGCGGGCCTGCTCGTGTTCCTGGGTACCCGGCGTCAGGCGCATCGACTCCCGGTGCAGGAGGAGGACGACGTCGGCGTCCTGCTCGATGGCGCCGGACTCGCGGAGGTCGGAGAGGCGCGGGCGGCGGTGCTCCTCGCTCTCTCGGCGGAGTTGGGCCACGGCGAGGACGGGGATGTCGAGTTCGCGGGCCAGGGCCTTCAGACCGCGGCTGATGGTGGCGACCTCGACCTGGCGGCTCTCGGCCCCGGGGCTCGACATCAGTTGCAGGTAGTCGACGAGGATGAGTTCGATCTGGTAGCGCTGGACGAGGCGGCGGGCCTTGGCCCGGAGGTCGATGACCCGCAGGCCGGCCGTGTCGTCGATGTAGAGCGGCGCGCCGGAGAGGACCGGCAGGACGTCCTGGACGACGTGCCGGCCGTCGCGGGCCGACAGTTCGCCCTTGCGGAGCCGCTGGCCGTCCACCTCCGCCCGCGAGGAGATGAGCCGGACGACCAGTTCCTCCTTGCTCATCTCGAGGCTGAAGAAGGCGGCCGGCCGATTGTTGTCCACCGCCACGTGCTCGGCGATGTTCAGGGCCAGGGCGCTCTTGCCGACGGACGGGCGGGCGGCCAGGATGACGAGTTCCCCGTTCTGGAGGCCGCGCGTCTTATCGTCCAGGTCCATGAAGCCCGTGGGCAGGCCGGTGACGCTCGTCTTGCCGACGGGGTCGAGTTTCTGCATGACCTCGGCCAGGATGGACCGCATGTCGGTGGCCTGGCCGACGATCTTGCGTTCGACGACGTCGAAGATTCGCTGCTCGCACCGGTCGAGGACCTCGTCCACCTGGTCGGGCGTGTGGGCGTCGCGGATGATCTCGGCGGCGGCGTTGATCAGGCCGCGAAGCAGCGACTTCTCCTTCACGACCTTCGCGTAGTACTCGGCGTTGGCGACGGTGGGGGTGGAGTCGGCCAGGGTGACGAGGTAGTCCTCGCCGCCCACATCCTCCAGTTCGCCGCGCTGGCCGAGGGCCTCCTTCATGCTCACCAGGTCGATCGGCTCGTTCTTGTCGTAGAGGTCGACCAGGCAGCGGAAGAGGACGCGGTGCTCGGCGCGGTAGAAGGCGTCGGCGTCGAGGTACTGGATGCAGAGGCCGATGGCGTCGGGGCTGAGCATCATGGCCCCGAGGACGCTCATCTCGGCCTCGAGGCTGTGTGGCGGCACCTTGTCGAGCAGCGGGTCGTCGGGCATGGCTCTGCCTTGAGCGGATCGTGGTGCGACTTGCTTCGAACGTGACTGTATCGCCGGGGCGGCGGGAGGTCAAGCGTCGGCGCGCCACATTTGACCGCCCGGACGGGCGCGCGAAACGTAAGTGAGCGCGGTGGGTCTCCGTACCCACCGCGCTTCGACAGACCGGCGCGGCGGGTGCGGAGACCCGCCGCGCCACGTGCCGCGGCGCGCCTCCCGGCCGGGCAAGCCGACCGGGCCACACACGGCTACCCCGGCTTCCACCACGCATCCAGCAGGCCGCGGAGGTGCGCGACCTTCGACGGATGCCTGGCGGCCAGGTCGGCCCGCTCGAACGGGTCGTCCTCGACGTTGTACAGTTCCGGCTTGCCGTAAAACTCGGGATCGGTCTTCGCGGGGACGATGAGTTTCCAGGACCCCTCGCGGACCCACCGGGCCCGCAGGTTCGCCCCCGGCCGCTGTGTGTCGCGGGCGGTGTGGACGAACCCTTCGCCGAAGACGGCCTTGCGGGCCGCGCGGGCGCCGGCGTCCAAGAGGTCGATGCCCTGCATCCCGGGCGTCGGCTTGGCGCCGCAGGCGGCGAGGATGGTGGGGGCGAGGTCGACGGCGACGGCGAGGTCGCCGCTGCGGCCGGGCGGAATCCGCCCCGGCCAGTTCAGGATGACGGGCGTCCGGATGCCGCCCTCGTACACGTGCTGCTTGCCCTTGGGCTGCGGCCACATGCGTTTGCCGTCGGGCAGGTGGCCGTACGTCTTCTCCGCCATGTACCCTTCGGTCCAGCCGTTATCGGTGATGTAGAGGACGAAGGTGTTCTCGCGGAGACCTCGCTTCTCGAGGATGCCGAGCACCTGGCCGCACGTCTCGTCGAACCATTCGCACATGGCGTAGTACTTGGCGACGCGTTCGGGCCGCCCCTCGGTGGTGTACTTCGTCAGGAGCCGCTCGGGCGGATTGTGCGGCGTGTGGGGCAGGAACGGCGCGTACCAGATGAAGAACGGGTCGCCGCCCGACTTGCAGTCGTCGACGAACCGTTCGATGGGCTCCATGGTCTTGCGGCCGATGGTGAGGCCCGGCCCGCCGTGCCGGCCCCTGGTGGTCATGCCGTCGGTGAACCCGCCCGTCTTGTAATGGTGCTCCCAGTACTTGCCGGTCTGGAGGCTGCGGTAGCCGAGGGGGGCGAGGAGCCGGGGGATGGTCGCCAGGTCCTTCATGAGGCGGTAATCGCGCTCGGCGCGCTGCTTGCGCGGGCCGGGCGGGTCGTTGCAGCAGATGCCGTGCCGGTGCGGGTACAGGCCCGTCAGGATGGACGCGAGGCTGGGACGGCAGAGGGGCGCGGCCACGTACGCCTCGGGCAGCAGGAGGCCGCCGGACGCCAGGCGGTCGAGGTGCGGCGTCTCGATGGCCGGGTGGTCCATGAACCCGAAGTCCGTCCAACTCTGGTCGTCGCCGATGATGAGGACGACGTTGGGGCGGCCCGCGCGGCGGCCCTGCCCTTCGGCCGCGGGGGCGAGGCACCCCAGGCCGCCCAGCGCCCCGGCGGCCGCGGCGCCCGCGGCGGTGCGCAGGAGGTCGCGGCGGCGGAGTCCGTAGCGGAGGTCGACGAGGTCGGCGGGCATGGCGGAGACTCCTCACTGGGTTCGGGCACCGCCATCCGCGGCGCCGTGTGCCACGGCCGGCCTTGTCCGGCCGTGCGCCACAGTTGTAACGCTAACTCGAGCGCGGCGGGTGCGGAGACCCGCCGCGCAAACGTGGCGTCGCGCCTACGCCGGGACGACCCAGACGTCGACCTCGGCGTCGACGCCCTCGGCCAGGTGGATCGGCACGCGGAACTTGTCGAGCGTCCGGATGGGCTGGGCCAAGGCCACCTTCTCGGGCTCGACGTCGAACCCCTCGTCCTTGAGGGCGTCGGCGATGTGCTTCTCGGTAACCGAGCCGAACAGGTGCCCGAGTTCGTTGGCCTTGGCCTTGATGGTGACGCTGGCGCCGTCGAGGCGCGAGGCGATGCCCTTGAGGGACTGGAGGCGCTGCTTCTTGCGTTTCTCGCGGTCCTTGCGTTCCTGCTCGATGCGCTGGATGTTGGCGTCGGTCGGTTCGACCGCCAGGCGCTGGGGCAGCAGGTAGTTGCGGGCGTAGCCCGGCTTGACGTCGACCACGTCGCCGATGATGCCGAGCGGGGTCACGTCCTGTCGGAGCAAGACCTTCATGGAACCTCTCCCGGTCGTGGCGGCCGTTCCGGGTGCGCCGTGTGCACCGCCGGCCGCGGGTTCGTCGTCAACTGACGTACGGCATGAGGGCGAGGAATCGGGCCCGCTTCAGCGCCCGGGCCGCCTGCCGCTGATGCTTCGCGCAGTTGCCGCTGCGTTTGCGGCTGAGCATCTTGCCGCGCGTCGTCGTCAACTTCTGCAGCGTCTGCGTGTCCTTGTAATCGATGTAGGTGATGTTCTCCCGGCAGAACCGGCACTTGGCGCGGTCGCGGAAGCGCATGCGTCGGCGTTTCCTCTTGGCCACGGCTGTCTCCTGACTAGTTCACCTGTCCCTGCCTATGCTCTCGAATAACCTCTCGGCCGCCGACCGTGCAGCGTACCGATCCACATGATGGAGCGCCCAAGGCGCCGGCGGATGTCCCGCCGCTCCCGCGGCGGGCTCACGGCCCCTTCAGGATTCAGCGTTCATCATTCTTCATTCATCATTGTCGTTTCGCCGTTCTAAGCAGTCCCTGAAACGTGTTTGCGCGGCGGGTCTCCGCACCCGCCGCGATTCATCCGCTTGTTGCGCGGTGGTTACGGAGAACCACCGCGCACAACTCTTGTCGCACGGCTTAGAACGGGATCGTATCCTCGCCCTCGACGTCCTCCTCGTAATCGTACTCCGGGGCCTTCTGTTCCTGCTCGCCGGAGGATTCCTGGCGCTGGGCGTCGCGGGAGGCCTGTCCGCCCGCTCCCCCGCCGCGGTCCCCGCCTCCCCCGCCGCGGTTCCCCCCGCCGCCGCCGCCCGGCGAGCCGAGGAACTGGAACCGCTCGACGGTGACCTCGAGTTTGGACCGCTTCTTGCCGTCCGGCCCCTCCCACGAACTGTAGGTCAGGCGTCCCTCGATGAAGATGGGCCGGCCCTTGCTGAGGTACTTCTGGATGACCTCGGCCTGGCGTCCCCAGGCGGTGCAGTTGACAAAACACGTGTCCTCGCGCTGCTGGCCGTCTTTGCTGGTCCACTTGCGATTGGTGGCCACGCCGAAGTCGCAGACCGGCATCTGGGACGGCGTGTACCGCAGTTGCGGGTCGCGGGTGAGGTTGCCGATGAGGATGACGCGGTTGAAGTCGGCCATGGCGGTCTCCGTGGGGTTCGGGGTTCACTCGGCGGTGGGCGTCTCGCCGCCGGCTGCGGCGGCTTCGGCCTCGGCCGTCTCGGACGGGGCGGCTGCCGCCTCGGCCGTCTCGGACGGGGCGGCTGCCGCCTCGGCGTCGGCCTCGGGCGCCTCGGGTTCCGGCTCCGGTTCCGTCTCGCCGCGCATCTCGATGAGGCGGTCGGCGACGTCCTCGCGGATGTCCTCGCCCAACTGGACCCGCATGTCGCGGACCTTGAAATGGTCCGCGCGGAGGACGAGCAGGCGGACGACCTTCTCGGAGAGGCGGCAGCCGTGCTCGATCTCCGACACGCCGTCGCCGTCCTCCATCGCGAAGAACGCCAGCACGTACGTGCCGCGCTTGTGCTTCCCCACCGGGTAGGCGAGTTTCCGCTCGTCCCACCGGGTGATGCCGATGATCTCGGCGCCGGAGCGGGTCAGGATGCCTTCGAGGTGCTTGGCCAGGTCGTCCCAAGCGGCGGCATCGCCGGTGTCGACCAGGAACATCGCCTCGTACAACCTCAGGTCGTCAGGGGTTGGCATGGTTGACAGGCCGGTCGGCCTCCTCCTTCTTCGGTTCGGATTCCACGGCGTGATTGAACTGATTCATGGCGGCCTCGGGACCGCGGCGGATCCAGGTTTCGGCGGCGTCGGCGGCGCGGGCGACGGCGTCGGCGACGGCCGGCCGCTCCTCGGCCGCGAACCGCGACAGGACGTAGTCGGCGCCGGCCTCCGGCGAGGGCGGGGCCCCGATGCCCACCCGCAGCCGGGCGAACCGCTCGTGACCCAGGTGCCGGATGATCGACTCCAGGCCGTTGTGGCTCCCGGCCGAGCCGGACGGCCGCAGCCGGATCCGCCCCACCTCCAGGGCCATGTCGTCCAGGACGACCAGCAGGTCGTCGGGTTCGACTTTCCAGAAGTCCATCATCGGCCGCACCGACCGGCCCGATTCGTTCATGTACGTGACGGGCCGGGCCAGGACGACCTTGTGACCGGCGAGGCGGCCCTCGGCGAGGAGGGCCTCGAACTTCTCCCGCCAGGCGGCGAGGCCCGCGCGCCGGGCGAGCGTCTCCGCCACCCGCCAGCCGACGTTGTGGCGGGTCCGGGCATACTCGCGCCCCGGATTGCCCAGCCCGACGATGAGTTTCATCTAGTCGCCGGCCCTTCTCTCTCCTCGGCGGGGGCCTCGGCGCCCTCTTCGGGGGCCTCTTCCTCGCGGCCGATGACCTCGGGTTCCTCGACGGCCTCGACGGCGGCCGCCGCCTCCTCGACGGGCTCCGCCTCGATGGTGGCCGGCGTCAGCGTCGCCACCACCGTGTCGGGGTCGGTCAGGACCGTGACGCCTTCCGGCATCTCGAGGTCCGCCACGCTGATGCTCTGGCTCATTTCCAGGTGGCCGACCGGGGCGAGGATCTCCTCCGGAATATCGCTGGGCAGGCACTCCACCTGCAGCGAGGCCAGCGTCTGCTGGAGGACGGCGTGCTCGACCTTGGGCTTGCCCTTCAGGGTGACGGGCACCTCGATCTCGATGGCCTCGTCCATGGCCACGCGGACGAAGTCGGCGTGGATGACCTCGTCGCCGAGGGCGTCGTGCTGGATGTCGCGCAGGAGGACGCTCTCCTTCTTGCGGCCGAGGCGCAGGTCGAACATGCGCGAATGGTGCCGCAGGGCCCCCTCGAACTCCTCGGCGGGCATCTGGACGGCCACCGGGTCCTGCCCGTGCCCGTAGATGACGGCGGGGATCTGGCCTTCGGCGCGGAGGCGGCGGCAGGCCTTCGTCCCGCGCGCCTCGCGCATGGTGACCTTGAGTTTTTCGGTCTCAGCCACGGATCGGTCCTTTCGGTCAGTTCTGGCGCATCAGTTCCTCGGGGCGCCGCAGTTTCTTCAGAAACAGTTCGCTGATGGATTCATGTTTGTGGATGCGAACGATGGCGTCGCCGAGCAGTTCCGCCATGCTCAGCACCTCGATGAGGTCGCACGCGGCGGCCTCGTCCGAGAGGGGCACGGTGTCCGTCACGGTGATGCGCGTCAGCGGCGACGCCGCCAGCCGCTCGATGGCGCCGGGCACGAACATGGGGTGCGTGGCGGCGACGTAGATGTCGCGGGCGCCGCGGTCCTTCAGCAGCGAGGCCGCCTTGCAGATCGTGCCGCCGCTGGAGATCATGTCGTCGATGAGCAGCACGTTGCGTCCCTCGACGGTGCCGATGAGGGCCCCCGCCCGGACCTCCGTGCCGCTGATGCGTTCCTTGTCGATGATCGCGAGTTCGCCGCGGAGGAGTTCGGAGTAGACGCGGGCCTCCTTCACGTTGCCGACGTCGGGGCTGACGACCGTCAGGTCCTCCAGGCCCAGCCCCGCGTAGTACTCGCCGAAGACGGGTTCCGGCAGCATGTGGTCGACCGGGATGTCGAAGAACCCCTGAATCTGGTAGGCGTGCAGATGGACGCACAGGGCGCGGTCGGCGCCGGCCTCCTCGAGCATGTTGGCGACGAGTTTGGCGCTGATGGGCACGCGGCCCTCGTCCTTGCGGTCCTGCCGCGCGTAGCCGTAGTACGGGATAACCGCGGTGATGCGTTCGGCGCTGGCGCGCTGGGCGGCGTCGATGAAGAGGAGGAGTTCCATGAGGTTGTCGTTCTGCGGCCGGCAGGTGGGCTGGATGATGAACACGTCCTGGCCGCGGATGTCCTCGTTGATCTTGATGAACGACTCGCCGTCCGGGAAGTGCGTGGGCGGGGCGTCGCCGAGGGGCTTGCCGATGTGACGGCAGATGGCCTCGGCGAGCGGGCGGTTCGCGCTGCCGCTGAAGATCTTCATCTGGTCCATCACTCGGCCTCCTCGGGCTCGGGTTCGAGATACGCGGGCGACGCCGGCGGCGCCACGTCCGTTCCGTCGTCCAGCGTCGTGCCGGCCGGCAGGTGTGCCAGCGGCCCGACGCGGCAGTTCGCTCCGATGGTGGCCGGCCCGCGGATGACCGTGCACGGCCCGACGATGGTGTCCGGGCCGATGTCGACGCCCACGTCGATGGTGGTGGTGGCGGGGTCCTCGATGGTCACGCCGGCGGCCATGTGGGCCTGGAGGATCCGCTGCTGCGCGAGGTTCCGCACGCGGGCCAGGTCGGCCCGGCTGTTGACGGCCTCGCACTCGGACGGCTCGGCCGCCGGGACCGCAATCGCCTTGTTCCCCGCGTGGATGAGCAGGCCGACGGCGTCGGTCAGGTAGTACTCGCCCTTGACGTTGTCGTTCGTGATGCGGGGGAGCACCTCGCGCAGGGCCGGCCACCGGAAACAGTAGTACGCCGGGTTCACCTCCCTGATGGCGGCCTGCTCGGGGGTGGCGTCGCGGGCCTCGACGATGCCCTGGAGGTTCCCGCCGGCGTCGCGGACGATGCGGCCGAACCACTTCGGGTCCTGGAGGATGGCCGTGATGAGCGTGACGGCCGCCTGCTCGTCGCGGTGCGTCTCGACGAGGGTGCGGAGCGTCTCGGCCCGGATGAGCGGCGCGTCGCCCATCAGGACCACCAGGTCGCCGGTGAAGTCCCCCAGGGCGTTCTCGGCCGCCATGACGGCGTGGCCGGTGCCCTGCTGCGGCTCCTGGACGACCCACGCGATGCCGTCCGCCTCGGCGTAGGCATCCTGGACCTGGTCGCGCACGGCGCCGACGACGACGATCTGCTCGTCGATGCCGGCGTCGCGGCAGGCTTCGAGCACCCACGAGAGGATCCGCTTGCCGCAGATCTCGTGCAGGACCTTCGAGCGCGCGCTCCTCAGGCGCGTGCTCATGCCGGCGGCCAGGATGAGCGCTTTGACGTTGCGTTCGGCCACGGGACCACTTTCCTCGTTTGCGTCCTGCCTGGTCTCGCGCTCGGCTGACGCCTCGCGGCTAAACGGGCAAGGCTCACGCGTCGCGCCGTTACGCCGTTTTGCCGTTGTTGCCGTTACTCAGGCACTCAGGTACTCAGGTACTCGTTGTTCTGGCTACCCGGCCAGGACTTGAACCTGGAATACGAGGACCAAAACCTCGTGTGTTACCAATTACACCACCGGGTAGCACCATGGATTCTCGATTTCGGATTGCGGATTTCGGATTGCGGATTTCGGATTGGGCGATTCCTCGCCCCTGGCCGGATTAAACGTCACTTGCCAATCCGAATTCCGAAATCCGAATTCCGAAATCACCGGCAGATCGCCCCGGTCGTCGCGCTGGTGACCATCCGGGCGTAGCGGGCCAGGTAGCCGTAATCGATCTTGGGGGCTGGCTTCTCCCAGGCCGCCTGCCGCTGGGCGAGTTCCGCCTCGTCCACCTCCAGGTCGAGGCGGCGATTGTCGATGTCCATCGTGATGCGATCGCCCTCGCGGACCAGGCCGATGGGCCCGCCGGCGGCGGCCTCCGGACTCACGTGCCCGATGCACGGCCCGTGCGTGCCGCCGGAGAACCGCCCGTCGGTGACCAGGGCCACCTTCTCGCCGAGGCCGAGGCCCTTGATGGCGGCGGTGGCGGTCAACATCTCGCGCATGCCGGGGCCGCCCGCGGGGCCCTCGTAGCGGATGACGACGAAATCGCCCGCCTGGATTCTACCATCCATGACGGCCTCGTTACAGGCCTCCTCGGTGTCGAAGATGCGGGCCGTGCCGGTGAACGTCCGCATGGAGTCGGGCACGGCGCTCTGCTTGATGACGGCGCCCTCGGGGGCCAGGCTGCCGCGAAGAATCGCGATGCCGCCCTGGGCGTGATACGGGTCGTCCATCGGGCGGAGCAGGTCCTCGGCGTAGACGGTGGCGGCGTCGGCGATCTCGCAGGTCGAGGCGCCGCTCACCGTCGGGCAATCGTTCAGGACGCTCCGGATGCGCTTCAGCACCGCCGGGATGCCGCCCGCGTGGTCCAGGTCCTCCATCATCATGTCGCCGGCGGGACGGAAGTTGGCGATGTGCGGCGTGCGTCGGCTGACCTCGTCGAACGCCTCGAGCGGCAGGTCGAGCCCCGCCTCGTGCGCGATGGCCGGAATGTGCAGCACCGTGTTCGTCGACCCGCCGAGGGCCATGTCGACCGCGATGCCGTTGGCGACGGCCTCACGCGTCATGATCGTCCGCGTCGTGATGCCCTGCCGCACGAGGTCCACCACCCGTTTGCCGCTCTCGTAGGCGATGCGGTCCTTCTTGGCGCCGGCGCAGAGGGCGGCGGCACAGCCGGGCAGGCTCATGCCCATCGCCTCGGTCACGCACGCCATCGTGTTGGCCGTGAAGAGGCCCTGGCACGAACCCCCGCCGGGGCAGGCCTCGACCTCCAGCCGCTTCAGGTCCTCCTCGGAGATCTGGCCGGCCTTGTACCGTCCGACGGCCTCGAAGGTGTCGTGGACGAGGTCCAGCCGCTCCATCTTGTAGCAGCCCGAGTGCATCGGGCCGGCGGTGACGGCGACGGCGGGCACGTCGAGCCGGGCGGCGGCCATCAGCATGCCGGGCGTGATCTTGTCGCAGTTGGTCAGCAGCACCAGGCCGTCCAGGCGATGGGCCCGCGTGATGGTCTCGACCATGTCCGCGATGAGTTCACGGCTGGGGAGGCTGTAGTGCATCCCCTCGTGGCCCATGGCGACGCCGTCGCAGATGCCGGGCACGCTGAAGAGCCAGGCCACGCCGCCGCCCGCGAAGATGCCGTGCTCGATCTTCCGCTCCAGCCGCCGCATGTGCGAATGGCCGGGGATGAGGTCCGTGAAACTCGACACGAGGCCGATGAACGGCTTCTCCATCTCCTCCGGCGTGACGGTGCCGGTGGCGTACATCAGCGCCCGGGCCGGCATGCCGGTGAGCGGCTCGTTGAACCAGTCGGATTTCAGGGAGTTGGCCATAGAGACCTCGGTTCAAGGTTCAAGGTCCAAAGTGCGCCGTGATCGCGTCTGGGTGCCGCTTTACGAACGTCGCCGGAGGCCGAGCAGCGCGGAACGGCCCGTGTTCGCCGGCCCGCTCGCGGGCCGCGCGCCGTTCGCCGGCGTGGCGAGCCCTTGCGCCGACTCCGGCGCAGCCTCGTCGTTGCGTTCAGGTTTCTGCGTTTCGCGCAGCCCACGAGTGAGATGCGCGGCCGTGCCTGGCGTTTCCGGGGCTTGGACTCAGCGGCCGCGTCGCCGGAGCCCCACGTCCGCCGGAGCGTCACGAATCCGGCCTCTGAAATCTCAACTCTCGGGCTTGAAATCTCAGATGTCGGCCGTGCGGCCCGGATCACCGTCCGGGCCCGCCCCCGGCGGAACTCCTACCCCATGGGAAACGCACCACCCATCGGAGCCGCCAAGTATACCCCTCCCGCCGGACCGTGTCAACGCCGAACCCGGCTTTCCCGGGTGGCTGCGGCGACCTGGGGGGCTTCGCCTTTCGGCTCCACCCGCGCGGGCGGTGATGTGGGGTTGGCCTGGGCCCGTTGAGCCGGCGACCGCAGGTCGCCGCGAACGGGCGAGTCGGCATAAAGCGCCACGACCGGCGACGTGCCGTCGCCGGCTCAACGGTCGCAGGAGTGGGGCGCAGAATCGACATTCTAGGAAAACGCGTTTTCGCGCACCCCCCGAAATCGGCCCTTTTTGACCTGCCGATCGTCGATTCTGTCGCGTGAGGGACGATTTGGGGTCCGAATGTTAAAATGGGTAAGGCAAAACGCGCGACTTTTGCCCCGCTTTTTTCGGAAACGCGCGAAAACGCGCCAAAAATGCCCCGGAAATTTCGGCTTTTTGATCCATCATCGATGGGGGTCCATATGAATTAAAAGCGCG
>JAWODB010000104.1:0-4755 GCA_046483505.1 Phycisphaerae bacterium | reverse complement strand
CACTGGCCAACCTGGACGGTCTCCAGGCAAACGGCCGGTTCGAGGGGTACCTGGCCCGCATCGCGACGAACCTCGTCCTGGAACGGTGGCGGAAGAAGCGGCCGAAAGGCCCCGTCCCGGTCCACCTGCCCGACGGGCGCGAAGAGCCATGGCAACAGGTGGCACGCGACGAAGACGACCGCCGCCGCCTGGCGGCCGTGTGGGAGGCCGTCGGCGAACTCGACCCGAAGCCGCGGGCGGCCGTGCTCCTGTTCTACGCCCAAGGCGAGTCGTGCGAGGCCATCGGCCGCATCCTCGACGCCCCCGCCGGCACCGTCAAGACGTGGCTGCACCGGAGCCGGAACCAGATTCGCCGACGGGCCGAGTCGCTCCTGGCGGAGCAGCCGGCCGGCGGCATCGCACAGAGCGGAGACCGGACATGACGCGCGCACACGAACCCACGGACGCGGACCTGCGTGACCCGTTGCTCGAGCGGCTCGGCGACGGGGTGGATCCGACTCCGGCCCGCCGGCAGGCGCTCGTGGACCGCATCGCGGCGGCCGCCGGGCCGGCGCAGCCGCGCCGCCGCCTCGGCGCCTGGTGGATTGCGGTCGGGGCCGCGGCGGCCGCGGCCATCGCGGCGGGCGTGCTGCTCTGGCCCGCGCAGCCGGAACCGATTCCGCCGACCGCCCTGTTCAGCGACCTGCTGGGCCCGCTGCCGAACCTGTCCGCCCCGGCGCCCGCACCGGAGGAATCCGGGGCGTCCGCCTTGCCGGGCTCCGACGCCCTGGCTGCCGTGTGGCAGGATTTGCAGGACCCGCTGACCATCGTCGCGCAGGCGGTCGAGGCGCCGCGGACCCTGTTGGACGAGAAGCCTTCCGGCCCCGCCCCGGCGGGGGCATCCGACGCAACCAAGGAGAACTGACATGCGATTCACGCAACGTTTCGTGATGACGGCCGTCCTCGTGCTGGCGGCAACGGCGGCTTACGCCGCAGACGGCGGCCTCCAGATGGCGGACCTGGTGCCCGCCCAGGCGGCGGCCCTGGTGGAAATCGAGAACCCCGCGGGTCTGCGCCGGCAACTGCTCGAATCGCCGTTCTGGCAGGCCCTCCAGAAGACCGAGGCCGCACGCCAGTGGAAGGCCAGCGACCGGTACGCCGAGGGCCAGCGGCGCCTCGAGGAACTCCTCGAGCGCCTCGACATGACCAAGGGCGAGGCGCTGCAAAGGTACCTGGGCGGCAAGGCGGCCCTCGTCCTTCTGCCCTCCGACGACCCGAAGAAGCCGTACGGCGTCTTCCTGACCGAGGCCACGAACGCCGACGCCGAACGCTTCGCCAAGGCGGTGGGCGGCCGGCAGGTGGCCCGCCATCGCGACGTCGCCATCTGGGAGGTCCAGAAGGAGCAGCGAGTGGACCGTATGGCGTTTGCGGGCGGCGTGCTGATGCTGGCACAGCCCCGGGCCGACGAACTCCACCAGGTGCTCGACGTGGCGGTGGGCGGCGGGGCCTCCCTCGGCACCGAAGACCACTTCGCCAAGGCCGTAGACGGGCTGCCCGAGGGCTGGCGCGTCCGCGCCTACGCCGGCAAGGTCCCGCCGCGCCAGAGCCCGGGGGCCGTGGCCCTGTATCCCGAGGGCAACGACCGTGTGCACGCCGAGTGGCGGATCGTCAGCGGTGCGGGCGACGTGGGGCCGAACCGGCCCGTGGCCCTGGACGGTCCGGCCTGCCTGCCGGACTCCGCCGTCGCCGCCGTCACCACCTGCTTCCACCCCGAGGCCATCTGGGAGAAGGTCCAGCAGAAACTGGCCGAGCGGGACGACGGCGAGGAACGAATCCGGCGGGCCAAGATGTTCGTGCGCGGCTGGTTCCCGGGGCATCCGATGGAAGGCATCGTCAGCGCCTTCGGACCGGAGGCGGCAGGCGCCCTCGTGAAGGGCGAGGACGGCGGCGCGCCCGGCCTCGTGGGGATGACGCGGCTCACCGCGACCGGCCGGCCCGTGGCCCACGCCTTCAAGGACGGCCTGGCGGCCAAGGCGATGATCCTCGGCGCGCTCGGACAGAAACGCGAGAAGCCCGTCATCATCAACGTCCGGGAAGAAACGTACAACAACGCGGCGATGCTCATCATCGAGGCGCCCGAGGCCCTGACGAAGATCCTCGGCGACTGGGCCAGGGACGTGGCCCTGACCGTGGCCGTGGGCCAGGAGTGGCTGATCGTCGGCACCACGCCCTCCGGCGTCAAGCGCACGATCGACACCGCCGCCGGCAACGGCAAGAGCCTCGCCGACGCCATGACAGCCGCCGGCGAGAGTGTCCCGGCCGAGCCGGTCACCCGCTGGGGCGTGCTGCGCCCGGCCGAGGGCGCCGACATCGTCCTCTCCTGGGCCGAGAAACTCCTCGGACGCGAGCGGGTGGAGGAGGCCAAGCGCCTGACGAACCTGGCGGAACTCATGGACCTCGTGAAGCGGTTCCTGTGGCAGCGGACCGACGAGGCGGAGGTGATTCGCGGCACGGCGGACCTGCAAACGGTGGAGTAGCCGTCTCGAGGCATAGGCGATCGCGCGGCCCGTACGCACGTACGGGCCGCGCCCGTTTGTGGCAGAAAAGGAAGAGGTTCCAGGAGTCTTTTTCCGGCGCAGTCTTCCGCGCCGGCGGGAACGCGTGACGGAAAAAGACTCCTGGAACCTTTTCTGCCCTACAGCCGGTCGTCGAGGGGCGGCAGGTCGTCGCCGTCGGCGTCGCCGGGTTCCTCGTCGTCGTCGGGGTGCTTCCAGCGGTCGGCCTCGTCCATCTCGTCCATCTCCTGGCTCATGCGGCGGTAGAGTTTCTCCTGGATGGGCGCGATCTTCTTGTACTCCTGGATCGTCGCCATGTACGCCCGCGTCATGAGGTCGAGACGGACGAGTTGCCACTTCGTCAGGCACTCCGGTTCCTTGATGTTCGTGAAGGGGTTGCAGGTGAGGCGGACGTTGCCCTTCTCGTCGACCTCGCCGAATTCGCAGTCCTTGCATTGGAGCATGGCGTCGCCTTGCTTCGGATTCTCCGGACATCGTTATCTTAACGCAGAGGCCGCCGAGAACGCAGAGGAAACCAATTTCGGATTGGGGATTTCGGAATTCGAATTCAGTGCGAACGGGAATCTTCTTGCTGTTCAATCCGAAATCCGAAATCCCAAATCCACAGTCCCTTGTTCTCCGCTGTCCTCTGCGTTCTCGGCGGCCTCTGCGTTAAAACCCGAATTCAGGACCGCCCCCGCCGGCGGGACGCGGTGAGAAGGCCGAGGAGCATCAGGCTGGCCAGTCCCGCGCATCCGCCGCCCACGCCGAACGCCACGGCCGGACCGAACTGCTGGTACAGCACGCCGAAGAGCAGGCTGGCGGGGAACTTCGCGATGCCGTCCGCGAACGCGTACAGGCCGTACGCCGACCCGCGGACCTCGGGCCGGACGAAGTCCGCCACCACCGCCTTCTCCACGCCCTCGGTGAACCCGTAGAACATGCCGTAGGCGACGAACAGGACCCACGTCTGCCAGGCGTCGGTGGCGAAGCCGAACAAGATGTAGACAGCCGCATAGATGCCCCACCCGATGGCCAGCGTCCGGGCCCGCCCGATCTTATCGGCCACGAACCCGCCCGGCAGGCTGAACGCCATCTTCGCCAGCGACAGGACGAGGAACATGAGCGGCAGTTGCCAGGGGAAGTCCCAGGCGGCGGCCATCTCGGCCCGCTCCGCCTCCGTCAGGACGACTCGATAATCCAGGACCTCGCCGGCGCGGATCAGCAGGAACATGTCCGACGAGTTGCCGAGCGCAAAGACGAGCAACGCGCCCAGGAAGAACCAGAACGTGCGGTCATAGCCGGCGCGGAAATCGAGGGCCACCCCCTTCTTCACCTCGGCCGGCCGCTCGCGGACGAAGATCAGAATCGCCACGACCGCCAGCGCCGCCGGCACCGCCGCCAGCACGTACATGAAGCGGAAGACGTCGGCCGGCTCGTACCCGGCGCTCTCGGGCTTGGCCCGGAAATAGTCGAAGAGGACCGCGACGAGCACCGTGCCGACCAAGAGCCCAACGACGGCGCCCGCGTGGTCCATCATGCGGTGAAACGAGAACGCCTTGCCGCGATGCTTCCCGTCCACGACGCCGGCGATGAGGGCGTCGCGCGGGGCCGTGCGGACGCCCTTGCCCACCCGCTCCAGGCCCAGGAGCCCCAGCACGTGCCACGGCACCGCGGCGAGGGCGAGGACGGGTTTGACGACCGTCGAGATGCCGTACCCGAGGGCGACGAGCGGTTTGCGCCGGCCGACCTTGTCGGAGACCCAGCCGGAGCCGAGTTTCAGGAGGCTGGAGAGGCTCTCCCGCAGGCCCTCGACGAGGCCGACCCACACCGCCCCGCCGCCGAGGAGCGCGATGAAGAACGGCACCGTCCACATCATCATCTCGCTGGAGGAATCCGTCAGGAACGAGACGATGCCGAGGACGAGGACGTTGCGCGGCAGGGAGGCCTTGACCTGGGCCCAGAAGCCGGGCCGGGGGGCGGCGTCGCGCTCGTCGGTCATGGGCCCGATCCCCACACGGGGAAGCACGGCGGGTGCAGCAGTCCAGTTGCGCGGCGGGTCCCCGCACCCGCCGCGCCGACTCCCCAAATCCCCTGTGCGCGGCGGGTCTCCGTACCCGCCGCTCCGACTTCCCGAATCCCCTGTGCGCGGCGGGTCTTCGCACCCGCCGCGCCGAATCCCAAATCCCCTGTGCGCGGCGGGTCTCCGCACCCGCCGCGC
>JAWODB010000292.1:0-5482 GCA_046483505.1 Phycisphaerae bacterium | reverse complement strand
TAACGAAGAATTAAACCCGTTCCCATCCTGGCCAAGGGTTTCATAAGTATCCGGGATATAGCTTACCGGCCTGGCTGTGCGTCCGGATCGCCTCGTGCAGGGTCTGCCGGTCGCCGCCGGCGCGGACGGCGGCCATCAGGATGTTCTCGGTGGCCATGAACGGCAGTTCGGCCTCGATGTGCCGGGCAATGATCTTCGGATAAACAACGATGCCCTCGGCGATGTTCTGGTACAGGCGAAGAATCGCGTCGGCGAGCAGAAACCCCTCGCCGAGCACGAGCCGCCGGGCCGCCGAGTCGTCCAGCGTCCGCTCCAGCCACTGTTCGGCGGCGGTGGCGTCGGCCGCGGGGGCCAGGTGCAGCAGGACGCGCGCCAGGCCCGTCATCCGCTCGGCGCGCATCGGGTTCCGCTTGTAGGCCATGGCCGAGGAACCGACCTGCGTCGTCTCGAACGGTTCCTCCAGTTCCTTCCGGTTCGCCAGCAGCCGCAGGTCGTTCGCGAACTTGTGCGCGGACTGGGCGATGCCGGCGAGGACCGAGGTGACCTGGGCGTCGACCTTCCGCGTGTACGTCTGGCCGGTCACGGGCTGGACCTCGGCAAAGCCGAGCGCCTGGGCCACCATCGTCTCCATCCGCTCGACTTTGGCGTGGTCGCCGTCGAAGAGCCGCAGGAAGGAGCCTTGAGTCCCCGTCGTGCCCTTGATACCGCGCAGCCGCAAGCCGTCGCGGGCGGCCGTGACCGCCCGCCAATCGAGCACCAGGTCCCACAACCACAGGGCGGCCCGTTTGCCGAGGGTCGTCAGTTGGGCCGGCTGGTAATGGGTGAACCCGAGAACGGGCAGGTCGCGGTGCGCCCGCGCAAACTCCGCCAGGGGCCGGATGGTGGCGGCCAGGCGGCGGGCCAGCACGTCCAGGCCTCGCCGCATCGCCACGAGGTCCGCGTTGTCGCCCACGTCGCACGAGGTGGCGCCGAGATGGATGATGGGCCGGGCGGCGGGGGCCTGCTCGCCGAAGGCGTGGACGTGGGCCATCACGTCGTGCCGCAACTCGCGCTCCAGTTCCGCGGCGCGGGCGAAGTCGATGGTCTCGGCCGCCGCGCGCATTTCCGTGAGTTGCTCGTCCGTGACGGCGAGGCCGAGTTGCTGCTGGGCCTCGGCCAGGGCGATCCAGATCCGCCGCCACGTCCGGACCGTCTCGGCCGGGCTGAAGATGCGCAGCATCGCCTCGCCGGCGTAGCGGGAGACGAGCGGCGAGACGTAGCGGTCGTGCGGTTCACGTGAATCGGCCATGGCGCGGTCCCTCCTGGCGACGGGGGCACGACGCATCCCGTCGGCACCTTGCACGCAACGACCGAAAGCATACCGCCGCACCCGCGCGGTGTCCAGTCCCGGGCACCGCGCGCACAAACGGGGCCGCGACGTGCGCGGCCCCGGAATCCATACTCGAGTATATACGGCGGCTACGCCACGATATCCGTCGCCTCCTCGATGACGCGGACCGCGGCCGCCAGATTGTACGGCCGGGGCAGGCACCCGTCGAACCCCTGGTGAAGCCAGGCCTGCTGGCGGTGTTCGCCGGGCTGGTCGTCGACGGCCACGACGCGGGTGGCCAGCAGTTCCGGGTCCGCCTGCAGGGCGGTCCGCAACTCGGCCGCCTTCAGCCCCGGCAGGTTCGTATCGAGGAGGATGACGTTCGGCCGTCCCTGGCGGGCCAGCATGCCGGCCTCGAAGACGCCCGTCGCCACCTGGACCTGGTAATCGAAACTGGCTTCCAGCGCCACGCGGAGGGCGTCGGCGGTCTCGTAGTCGCGGTCGACGATCAGGACACGCGTCGTCGCCCCGTCCAGGCCCCGCAGAGGGATACCGTGGGCCCGCATAAAACGAACCAAGGACTCGCGGGGGATACGCCGATCCCGCGAGCCCGGTATCTTGAAACCGCGCAACTTGCCGGTATCAAACCACTTGGAGACCGTTCGCGGCGCCACGCCGCAAAGGCGCGCCACGTCCCCCGTCGTTAGAACGTCCTTCATCGCACTTCCCCCGGTGCGGGCTACCCCTCACAACCCCCTTGGAGAGGGCAGCGCGTCACAACCCCCAGAACACAACTATTAGCCTGGACAGTATACCACAAGAAAGGCCGACCGTCAAACTCGGACCCGCTAAATGGGTGTAAATCCCGGAGTTACGGGCCTCACAGGCGTCATAGCCTGCCCATCTTCGCACGGCGGGGCCCACGCACGGAGCGAAGCGCGGCGGGCAGTCCTGCCCGCCGCGCAAAAATACCCGTCGCGATGCTACCCCACCCCCAGCCGGCGGGCGGCCTCCTCCGGACTCACGCCGCCGACCGCCAGGGCCTTCTCCGGCCGCGTGTCGCCCCGGACGACGGCCACGTCGGCCCGCTTCACCCCCAGGGCCGAGGCCACCAGGTCGCACACCGCCCGGTTGGCCTTGCCCTTTTCGGGGGCCTGGCGGACCTGGACCTTCAGCCGGTCGCCCAGCGGGCCGACGATGCGGTCCCGCGACGCCCCGGGCACCACCTTGACGGCGATGCGGCAGCCGCCCTCGCGGGGTTCGATGATCGGCATGCATGCGCCTTTGCTTTCGAAGGCACGCGCGGCGCAAGCGCCGCAGCGAACACGGGCGCCCCGAGCGCGCGAGGCGCCTTGCGACGGTTCGCCAAGTCGCTTCGCCCGCGCGACACGCTCGGTGTTCGCCGCCCCGCTTGCGGGGCGCGTGCCGTACGAACGGCGGCGCTACCCGTACCCGAGCCGCCGGAGGTCCCCCTCGCCGAGGCCGAAGTGGTGCCCGATCTCGTGCAGGACCGTCCGCCGGACCTGCCCGCGGATCGCCTCGTCCAGACCCCCCTGGCCGTCCTCGGCCGCCTGCCGCGCCGCCGCCAGCACCGGCCCGCGGAAGATGACGATCTGGTCCGGCCCGACGGCCCCGTAGGCGTGGGTGCGACGGGTCTGCGGCACGCCGCGGTAGGCGCCCAGGAGCGTCCCGCCGGGGCGGATGCCCATCTCCCGCCGCAGCCGGGCCGACGGGGCCGCCGCCACCACCACGTCGACGTTCTCCATCCGGCGGGCCAGGTCCGCCGGCAGCGACGCCACCGCCTCGTCCACGAGGGTCTGGAACCGGTCCGGGTCCATCGGTCGTCTCCTCCGCGCCGGGTGGCACACGGCGGCCGGATGGTACCATGCCGATTTTGCGCTTGCAAGGCCCCCCGCCCCCCACTAGACTACGCGACTTGCCCCATGGGCAGGGCGGAGAGTGTACGCCTCGCGTGCTTGGAAGGAGCCGTCCCGTGGCTTTAACGATTCGCATGAAACGTCTCGGCCGCCGGAACCGCCCGTTCTGGCGGATCTGCGCCACCGATAAACGGGCCGCCCGCGACGGCCGCGTCGTCGAGGAACTCGGCCACTACGACCCGCACCAGGACAACGCGGACAAGGTCAAGATCCACCGTGACCGCGTCGTTCATTGGCTGAAGCACGGGGCCCAGCCGTCGAAGACGGTGGCGGAACTCCTGGGCCACCTGGGCCTCGACGCCAAGGGCAACGAGATCACGCCCAAACCGTGGCCGAAGAAGAAGCCGAAGGCGCCGCCGCCCAAGGCCGCCGAACGCGTCGCCGCCGAGAAGGCCGAGGCCGAGAGGGCCGAGGCCGACACCGCCGCCACCGAGACCGCCGAGACGCCCCCCGAGCAGGACGAGGCCGACGCCGGCGGCGAGGAGAACGCCTCCGCCTGATCCGCACGGGCCGCGAGGCCGACCATGCCACTCCGCGTCGACGTCATCACGCTGTTCCCGGAGGCGCTGGACGGCATCCTGGCCGCGAGCATCCTCGGCCGCGCCGTCGCCGACGGGCACATCGAGGTCGTCCGCACGAACCTGCGGGACTTCGCCATCGACGCGCGCGGCACGGTGGACGACAAGCCGTTCGGCGGCGGGCCCGGCATGGTCCTGCGGTGCGAGCCGGTGTACGCGGCCGTCGAACACGTGCGGGGCCTGGCCCCGCGGCCGGGATGGGTCGTGCTCCTCTCGCCCCAGGGGCGGCGGCTGGACCAACCGGCGGTCCGGCGGCTGGCGGGGCGGGACCGGCTGATCCTGGTGTGCGGCCATTACGAGGGGTTCGACGAACGGATCCGGCCGCTCGCCGACGAGGAACTCTCGATCGGCGACTACGTGCTGACGGGCGGCGAACTGCCCGCCCTGGTCGTCATCGACGCGGTGGCCCGGCTCGTGCCGGGCGTCCTGGGGGCCGAGGACGGGCCGCAGGAGGAGAGTTTCGCCCCCGGCGTGCCGGGCGGCGGGCTGGAGTATCCGCAGTACACGCGGCCGCGCAAGTTCCGCGGGCAGGCGGTGCCGGAGGTGCTCGTCTCGGGCGACCATGCGGCCATCGCGCGGTGGCGCGGCGAGCAGGCCCGCCGCCGGACCCGCCGCCGCCGGCCCGACCTGGAGGGCGAGGAAGAGTAAGCGGGGGTGGCACGGCATGGTCATCCCGAGCGAGCGAAGCGAGTCGAGGGATCTCGCTGTTGGGCCCAACGACGAGATTCCTCCGCTCGGCCCTGAAGGGCCTCGGTCGGAATGACAAGCGCCGGGTGCCACGGATTGCTTGCCAATCCGTGTTCCCCGCTCGCGGCGCACGGTTTGACAAGCAAACCGTGGCACCTGCGATCCGGGACGCGCGCCGCATGAGGCGCGACGACCGCGCATCGCGCGGTGTCCCGTCTTGGGCATCGCGCGGTGGGCAAGACTGCCCACCGCGCTACGGCGCGCCGCTACGGCGGAAACAGACAGCCGAAGGATACAAGCCATGCGTAAACCTGCCATCGAACGGGTCGAGGCCGAGCACCTGCGGACCGACCATCCCGCGTTCCACATCGGCGACACCGTGGACGTGGGCGTCCGCATCGTGGAGGGCGAGAAGGAACGGACCCAGGTGTTCCGGGGGGTGGTCATCGCCCGTCGCGGCGGGGGCTCGGCCGAGACGTTCACCGTCCGCCGCGTCGTCGCCGGCGAGGGCGTGGAGCGGACCTTCCCCCTGCATTCGCCGTCCATCGCGTTCCTGAAACCGGTCCGCAGCGGGAAGGTGCGGCGGGCGAAGTTGCAGTACCTGCGCGAGCGGGTCGGCAAGGCCACCCGCCTGGCGGAAATCCGCCGGGCCGCCCCCGCCGGGACCGTCCCCGAGGCCGCCGACGGGCCCCCGCCCTCGGACGAGGTCCCGCCGGTCCCCGAGGCCGAGGCGCCTGAAGGCGACGAGGCACAGACGTAGGCCGGCGCGCCGTGAAGCACGGCGCGCGCGGCGCAAGCGCCGCGGCGAACACGGGCGCCTTCGTGCAGGCGAGGCGTTTGGCGACGGCTCGACACGGGCGTCGCGCGCAGGCTTTCGCGCTCGAACCGTCGCAAGTGGCGCCACCCGCGCGACGCGGTCTGTGTTCGCCGCCCCGCAAGCGGGGCGGCGAACACAGACCGCGTCGCGCGGG
>JAWODB010000291.1:0-17732 GCA_046483505.1 Phycisphaerae bacterium | reverse complement strand
TGACCCTCTCCCGCCGGGGGAGAGGGAACTCGTCCCCCACGTATTCTATGGCCGGTCACGGCGCGGCTCAAGCGGGAAGATGGGGGTTGCTTGCCGATGGCATTCCGAGCGAGCGCAGCGAGCCGAGGAATCGCGCTGTTGGGCCGAAATCGCCGCCCTGTCGCAAGGCGAGATTTCCTGCGGGCACTCGGCCTGCAGCGCTCCGCTCGCCGTCGCTGCGCGACGGCTCGGTCGAAATGACCATGGTCGCCACCCCGCGCCTCCCGCCTCCCGTCGTCCCCCCGTATTCTAAGGGGCCGACGGCCCCGTACAACACTGAATCCGCCGCAGAAACGCCCGTGGCCCGCCGCGCGCCGGGTCCGCCTGCCTTGACCGGACACCTGAAACCGGGCAGAATAACGGCGAGAGTTCGGGCGATGGTGGCGGTGCATCCCTGAGCGGTCGTCCCGGGCCGCCGGCGCCACGTCACGCGAAGGAGTGCAACGCCGCATGTGGCAGAACCATAAGCGATTGATCGTTCTCGGGGCCGTCGCGGGGTTCCTGGCCATCGTCGTGCTGCTCGCCCGGATGGGCGGCTCGACGGGGTCGGTCATCGAGACGGCCCGCTCGGCCGCGGAGACCGAGGAGCGGTTGGAGGCGATCGACGCACTCGGACGGACGGGTTCCGACGCCGCCTACGAGGCGCTGGCGTCGCTCGTGGAGGACGCCCAGCCCCAGGTCGCCGCCCACGCCGTCCAGGCCCTCGGCGCGCGGCGCGATCCGCGGAACGTGCCGACGCTGACGAAGGTGGTCGCCCAGGACGAACGTCCGCGGGTCCGCGAGGCGGGCGTCGTGGCCCTCGGCCGCATGGGCATGCGGACCGACCCGAAGACGCTGGCGAAGGCGGTGACGGACGATCCTTCGCCGCGCGTCCGCGCCACGGCCGCCAAGTGGATCGGCGCGCTGCGGTACTGGCAGGGCATGCCGGCACTCATCCAGGGTCTGCGGGACCCCTCGGTGCGGGTCCGCCGGAGCGCGTACGCGGCCGTCCGGCGGATGTGGGAACGCGATTTTCTCTACCGCGCCGCCGACCCGCCGGAGAAACGCGAACCGCGCGTGCGGCTCATCGAGGCGTCCTGGGAGGACTACAAGGGCTCGGAGCATTACGACGTGTTCAAGTGGCCGGAGGAGGCCCAGCCATGATCCGCCACAGGAGGCGCGGGTTCACGCTGCCGGAGTTGCTCATCGTGATCGTCATCGTGGCGCTGCTGGCCGCCCTGTTGTATCCGGCGGCGTTCCGGGCGTTCGAGACCCGCAACCTGCTCGGGTGCACGGAGCGGCTGTACTACATCGGCCAGGCGTGGCACGTGCGGGCCTCCGAGGCGCGGGTCCGCTCCGACCAGATCGCGCCGCTCCAGGTGGCGTACTGGAAGCAGCAACTGCGCCCGTACCTGGAGTTCGAGTCCGACCAGTTGATGTGCCCGGTGGCGAGCCTGTCGGCCGGCACGCCCACGGGATGGGACGGCGTGGACCCCTGGCAGCGCGCCCGCCGGCAGGTGGCCGACGGCGGCGGCGGGGGGCGGACCGGCAGTTTCATCTCCGAGGAGGACATCGTCGAGCGGCCCAGCATGGAGAACCTCAAGGTCGAGGTCTGGCTCCGGCCCGGCTCCGATTTCCGCGGCGTCAAGCAAAACAATCTCATCTACATCATGGATTGCGAGGAAGGCCAGTGGGCCCGCAAGGAGAACGTGACCGAGGAGAGTTACGAACTCGTCTTCGAGGACTCCTGGAACACCACCTGGAACGACCTCCGCATGCGCTTCACGGAACACGCCGACGGCAGCCTCACGATCACCTACCTCGAAGAGCACACTGGCGGTAACTGTTACAACCTCGTCAACGTCGCCAGCGGCGAGACGCTGCTCTGCGGCATGGGCGACGGTAACGCCCACCACGGCTGGCCGAAACTCTCCTACGGCAGCAGCATTACCCTCGAGGCGGAAGACGTGGACCAGCCCGAACTGACCGACGACGAGGTCGGCGAGTTCACCGCCAATCCCGGCGGGGGCGGCAGCGGCATGGGGGCGTCGCTGCGCGGCACGTACGGCATGAACTCCATCGCCAACTTCCGCGAGGGCATCGAGGGACACGTCGTCCTCTGCCTCGACTACAAGAAGTCCGTCGCACGCGGGCCCACCGACGCCATGCCGGACTGGTGGCATAAAGACGGCTGGCAGACCGCGGAGGGCCTCCCGGTCTTCGCCCGGCACTTCGGCAAGATCAACGTCCTGTTCAGCGACGGGCGCGTTGAACTGATGGACCCCTGGACGATCGACCCCTCCGGGCCCGTCTCGGTCAACCGCTGGTGGGACCCCATGGCCGACCCGGAGTAAGGCGCGGTCGCCGCCCGCCTTGTGTGGCCCGGCCGGTCTTGCCCGGCCGGAGAGTGCCGACGTGCTTCTTCGTTTGCCCGTTGAGCCGCCGACCGGAGGTCGGCGCGATTGCCAGGGGGGCCTCAGCGCGCCAACGGCCGGCGACGTGCAGGTCTTCGCCTGTCGGCTGCGCCCCCGCACGCCGTCGCCGGCTCAACGCGACCTTCCCGCGCGGCGGGCCTCCCCGCCCGCCGCTTTTCTCCTGTCATCCGGCCACGCCCGCGGTACAATCGCGCCGGTGATCGACGGCACGTGCCCTGCCTGAAGGAGACGCCCCATGCCCGGTTCCCGCCGCTCGTTTCTGCGTCAACTGACGGGATGCACCCTCCTGGCCGCCGCCGGATGCACCGCCGGCCGCGCCGCCCCGCGGGGCCGGCGGAAGCCGAACATCGTCTACATCATGTCCGACGAACTCGGCTACTACGAACTCTCGTGTATGGGGCATCCGCACATCACCACGCCCCACGTCGACCGCATGGCCGAGGAGGGCGTCCGCTTCACGCAGGCCCTGGCCGGCGCGTCCGTCTGCGCCCCCACCCGCTGCTGCCTCATGACCGGCAAGCACATGGGCCACACCTCCGTCCGGACGAACCCGGGCGGCACGCCGATGCGCGAGGGCGAGGCGACCGTCGCCTCCGTCCTGAAGCGCGAAGGCTACGCCACCGGCGGCTTCGGCAAATGGGGCTGCGGCGGGCGCGGCTCCACCGGCGTCCCGGAGGCGCACGGCTTCGACGTCTTCTTCGGCTACTACGACCAGGTCCACGCCCACACGTACTACCCGCCGTACCTGGTGCGCAACAGCGAGGAGGTGCCGCTGGAGGGCAACCACGGGCGCTCCGACGGCGAAACGTATTCCCATTACGTCATCATGGAGGAGGGCCTGGAGTTCATCCGGGGGAACAAGGACCGGCCGTTCTTCTGTTACCTGCCCGTCACCCCGCCGCACGGCATCTTCGACATCCCGGACGACGACCCGGCGTGGGCCCTGTACAAGGACAAGCCGTGGCCCGAACCCGCCCGCCGCTACGCCGCCATGGTCACCATGGTGGACCGGAACGTGGGCCAGGTGCTCGGCCTGCTCCGGGAACTCGGTCTGGAGGAGGACACCATCGTCTTCTTCTGCGGCGACAACGGCGGGAACGACTACTTCCGCGACGAGGACCACCCGCGCGGCTTCCACGGGCCGAACGTCAACCCCCGGACGGGCGTCGCCTTCCGCGGCCACAAGGGGAACCTGTACGAGGGCGGCCTGCGGATACCGATGATCGTCTGCTGGCCCGGGCGCGTCCGTCCCGGCCGGGTCAGCGACTTCCTCTGGTACTTCCCGGACGTGTTGCCGACGCTGGCGGAACTGGCCGGCGCCGCGGCGCCGAAAGATATCGACGGCCTCTCCATCGTGCCGGAACTGTTGGGCTCCGGCGCCGCCGGCCGCAAGCAGCCCGCGCACGAGTACCTGTACTGGGAGTACGGCGGGTGGACGGCCGTCCGGATGGGCGACTGGAAGGCGGTCCGTCCCCGCGGCCGCCGCGGCAGGAACGCGCCCGAGCCGGCGTGGGAACTCTACGACCTGGCCAAGGACATCGAGGAGAAGCACGACCTGGCCGAGAAGCACCCCGGCGTCCTGGCGAAGATGACGGCCATCGCCGAGCAGGCCCACGAACCCGCCCGCGAGGGCACGTTCCACAACCGGGCCATCCACCTCCGCGACAAGCAGGCCAAGCACGGCTTCCGGAAGCAGGCGGCCGCCGAACCGGCTCACGCCCTGCCCACGGACGGCCTCATCCCGCGCAAGGAATATAAACTCGTCCGGGCGAGCAGCGAGTCGCGCGCGGGCGGCAAACGGGCCGTCTGCGCCTTCGACGGGAACCCCGGCACGTGGTGGCACAGCAAGTTCGTCGGCGGCGTGGAGACGCACCCCCACGAACTGGTCATCGACCTCGGCAAGACGCGCACCGTGCGCGGGTTCCGGTACCTGGCCCGCCAGGACAAGGGCTGGAACGGGGCCGTCAAGGACTGCGCGTTCTACGTGAGCGATTCCCCCGACGCCTTCGGCAAGCCCGCGGTGAAGGCGACGCTCGAGAAGTCCAAGAAGCCCCAGGAGGTGACGTGCGAGCCCGTCGAGGGCCGGTACGTGCGGCTGGTGGCCCTCTCGGAGGTCAACGGGCAGCCCTGGGCGAGCGTCTCGGAACTGGGTATCCTGGGCGAGTAGGACGGCGGCCTCGCGCGTTTGCCGGGGCAGGCGAGGCCACCCAGGAGGCCCACCGCCGGGGACGCCTCCTCCCTCGTCCGCGCGGCGGGTCTGCTCGCCAGACGCGTGCCGCGCCGCGCGGCGATCCTACCTCGCCAACCCGGACGCCGACGCCGGGTCCAGGTACAGCGTGGCGGCGGCGTGCTGCTGCAGGATGGACGCGGGCACCTCCGGCGTCACGGGCCCCTCGACCGTCCGGCGGACCGCCTCGGCCTTCCGCGCATCGGGCACCGTGCAGACGATCTCGCGCGCGGCCAGGATCTGGCGGACCGACATCGAGATGGCCCGCCGCGGCACCTCCTCCAGCGACGCGAACCATCCCTCGCCCAGTTGCTGCCGCCGGCACGCCTCGTCCAGGTCGACCACGAGGTACGGGTCGGTCGCCAGGAAGTCGGCGGGCGGATCGTTGAACGCCAGGTGCCCGTTCTCGCCGATGCCCACCATCGCCGCGTCGATGGTGTGGTCGCGGATGATCTCGCCCAGCCTGCGGCACTCCGCCTGCGGGTCCGCCGCCTCGCCGTTCACCCAGTGGAACGCCGCGGGCGGCGCCGGCAGCCGGTCGACGAACCGCTCCTTCAGGTACCGCCGGAACGACGCCGGGTGCGTCGCCGGCAGGCCGATGTACTCGTCCAGGTGGAAGCCTGTGACCCGCGGCCAGTCGATGCCCTCGGCGGCGACGAGGGCATGGAGCATCTCGAACTGGCTGGCGCCCGTGGCCAGGATGATGAACGCGCCGCCGCGGGCCTCGACGGCCTCGCGAATGGCGCGGGCGGCGTGCGCGGCCGCCGCCTCCCCGCACGCCTGCTTCGTGTCGCTGACGATGACGTCCATGGCTGTCTCCGTTCTTCGAGCCCGCTTCCTTGCCGCAACAATAAGAGGATAGCGCGGCGGGCAGTCTTGCCCGCCTCGCGATGCCCAAGACTGGACACCGCGCGATAGATCGCATGGCCACCCGCCGCGCGGCAATCGATGGCGAGAAGCCGGCCTACCCCTGCACCCGCTCCAGCGCCAGCCGGTGCGCCGCGTCGTAGTGCTCGACGAGGTTGGCCCAGTCGAACCGGCCGGCCAGGCTCTCCACGCGGTTTCGCATGGCGATGCGCCCGCGCCGGTCCGTCTCGAGGAAGTCCAGGACGTACCGGACCAGGGCCTCGAGGGCCTCCTCGTCGCTCGCGCGGCGCCGCCGAAGGATGCACAGCCCGCGGTCCGCCCAGTCCGCGACGTGCTCCTCGACGTACGTGCCGAACCCCGACAGGTCGCTCGTGACGGGCGGCACGCCCAGCGCCACGCACTCCATGGGGGTGTACCCCCACGGCTCGTACCACGAGGGGAAGAGGCCCAGGTGGCAGCCCCGGACGAACTGCTCGTAGTCCATCCCGAACAGCGGGTTCGACGACGTGATGAAGTCCGGGTGGTACACCACCTTGACGGGGTCGTCCGCCAGATTGAAGAGCATCGATTCGTGCATGAGATGGAGCAGGGCGTCGCCGTTCTCGTCGGCCAGGTCGTGGGTGGCGATGGCGGGCAGGCGGTCGGACTTCCAGGCGTGGGCCACCCGCCGCAGCCGCAGCACGACCGTGTCGTCGACCAGGGCCCGGAAGTCCGGCCGCTCGCCCCGCGCCGTCGCCTCGAACAGCCGCTCGCCGAACTGGTTCTTGATGGCGTCGCAGTGGCTGCGCATCTCCTCCATGACCGCCCGGTTCCGCAGGACCTCGGCGTGGATCGAGCGGCACGGCCGCTGCGTCACCAGGAACAGGACCACGGTCCGCTCCGTCCCGCGCCGCTTCAGTTCCGAGTTCACCCGCGCCATCGCCCGGACCACGAGGTCGTACCCCTTGTTGCGCGGCTCGTAGCGGCCGGCGCTGAAGACGTAGAGCGTCGTGTCCAGGTCGAACGTGTAACTCGGGAAGAAGTGGGCCATCACGAACCGGTGGATCTTCTCCTTGAACGCCTGGTGCAGGTTCTGGAACTCGTGCATCGCGGTGAACCGCTCGATGTTCAGGCCGTTCGGCACGAGCAGGTCCGGCCGCCGGCCGAGCAGGTGCTCGCACTCGTAGGCGGTGATCTCGCTCAGCGTCGTGAAGACCCCGGCGGCATGGGCGGCGGCCCGTTCGAGGGCGGCCTTCGGCCCCACGCCCGTCTGCCGGGCCGCCTCCTCCCCGTCGAGGTCCGGCAGATGGTCGTAGAAGCGGGCGTCGCCGGCGGCCATGCTCCGGCCCACCTGCGTCGCGTGCGTCGTGAAGACCGTCCCGATCGCGAGGCCCGACAGCCGCAGCGCCGGCAGGGCCGTCCCTGCCATCCATTCATGGAAATGCGCCACGATGCGCTGCTCGCCGGGCACCTCGCGCGCCAGCGCCCGCAGAAACCGTTCCACCAGGTATCCGAACGCGACGACCTCGTCGAGCAGGTCGTCGCCGCCCGGCAGGCTGATGTGGTGCTCGTCCCACAGGGCGTACTTGATCTCGGCCAGCCGGTCCCGCACGGACCGCGTGTCGAGCAGGACGGCCCGCGGCCGGCCGGTCACGAGCCACGTCCCGGTCTGGGCCTCCAGGCCCTCTTGTCGGAGCGCCTCGACCGCCCGGCCGACGGGGCCGGTCGGCGCGGCCGGGTCGAACTCCGTGGGCGAGGTCTCCGGGTTATACGGGCCGACCAGGACGTACCGCTCGCCCCACCGCTCGACCATGGCCGGGGCCTTCGACCGGAGGACCGTGTAGATGCCGCCCAGTTGCTGGCAGACCTCCCACGCGACCTCGCACAGGAGGGCCTCGCCGGCCGGCACGCCGGACGCCTCCCCCGACGCGGACGGGGCGGGGGCCGGCGCGGACGGCGGTTTCCCGGTCGTGGTCGTGGCGGTCATGGCACCTCCGCCGGCGCGGGCGCCTCGGGCCCCGCCGGCCGGTTCAACGTACCGGCAGACGGGCGCCGCCGTCCAGTCAAAACGGTACCAGGTGCCGTGACCTGCGCGGATGAGAGGCCGTCGACCGCCGCGGGCGGGAGCGTGCCAGGGAATCCGTTGGCCGGCCGGGGGCGCGATGGTAGGCTATCGTTAACACCGCCGCGCGGTTTCTGGTCACACGGAAGCGCGGCGGGTCTCCGTACCCGCCGCGCGGGGGTTATGGAGAACCACCGCGCTACGCTTCTGAAAGAAGCGTCACGAACGGAAAGGACGCCCGTGCGATACGGAACGTGTGTGGTTCTTGTGCTTGCGGTGGCGGGTGCGGTTGCCGCCGCCCCGCCGACGAGCGCAATCAAGGTCACCTCGCCCGACGGCCACGTGGCCATGACGCTCGCCGTCCGCGACGTCGCAGGCGACGCCGCGTGCCTCGTCTACGAGGTGACGTACAAGGGCAGGGCGGTGGTGCATGCGTCCCGGCTCGGGCTGGATCTGGCAGGCGCCGCGCCGCTGGGTGCCGGCCTCGAGGTGACGGGTGTCGAGCGCGCCTCGCACGATGAGACGTGGGAGCCGGTCTACGGCGAGCGGGCGGAGATCCCGGACCGCTGGAACCAGGCCGCCGTCACGCTGCGCGAGACGGCCTCGCCGCACCGCCGGCTTCAGGTGACGGTCCGCGTCGCCGACGAGGGGGCGGCGCTGCGGTATACGATCCCGCGGCAGCCGGGCCTCGAGCGGGTGACCATCACGGCGGAGCGGAGCCGGTTCGTCCTGCCGAAGGGGACCGCGGCGTGGGTCACGCACGACGCCCAGGGGACGTACAAGCGTGTGCCCGTGGCCGAGATGAAGGGTGAGGCCGAACGGCCGCTCACCCTGGAACTGCCGGGCGGCCTGTTCGCGGCCGTCGCCGAGGCCCGGCTGGTGGACTACGCCCGGATGAAACTTGCGCGGGCGAAGAAGGCCCCGGATGTGGCGCGGTCGGTCTCCGCACCGACCGCGCCCGGCGCCGGGAGCGGGCGGCGGGTGCCGAGACCCGCCGCGCAACAACCCCCTCCCGCCGCGCTCATCAGCCGCCTCGCCGGTCCCGTCGAGGCGCCGACGCCGCTCACCACGCCGTGGCGCCTCGTCATGCCGGCCGAGCGGCCGGGCGACCTCCTGGAGCACAACTACCTCCTCCTGAACCTCAACCCGCCGTGCGCCATCGAGGACCCGTCCTGGATCAAGCCGGGCAAGGTCATCCGCGAGGTCACGCTCACCACCAGGGGCGGGAAGGCGTGCGTCGACTTCGCCGCCGCCCACGGCCTCCAGTACGTCGAGTACGACGCGGGCTGGTACGGGCACGAGTACAGCGACGAGGCCGACGCGACGACCGTCTCGGTGGACCCGAAACGGAACCCGAACGCGGAACTCGACCTCCGCGAGGTCATCCGGTACGCCCGGTCGAAGGGTATCGGCATCCTCGTCTACGTGAACCGGCGGGCGCTGGAGCGGCAACTCGACCAGATCCTGCCGCTGTACGAGCGGTGGGGCGTGGCGGGCGTCAAGTACGGCTTCGTGCGGGTGGGGGCGCAGCAGTGGACCCGCTGGCTGCACGAGGCCGTGCGGAAGGCCGCCGCGCATCACCTCATCGTCGACGTGCACGACGCGTACCGGCCGACGGGCGTCAGCCGGACCTGGCCGAACCTCATGACGCAGGAAGGCATCGCCGGCAACGAGACGATGCCCGACGCCACGCACAACACCGTCCTGCCGTTCACACGGTTCGTCTGCGGGGCGGGGGACTACACGATCTGTTATTACCATAACCGCATCAAAACGACGCACGCCCACCAGTTGGCGCTGGCCGTCTGTTACTACAGCCCGCTCCAGTTCGTGTTCTGGTACGACCGGCCCTCCGCGTACCGGGGCGAGCCGGAGATCGCGTTCTTCGAGCGCGTGCCGACCGTGTGGGACGAGACGCGGGTCGTGGCGGGCGAGATCGGGCGGTTTGCCGTCATCGCGCGCCGCAGCGGCGAGGAATGGTATGTCGGCACGATCACGAACAACGCCGCGCGACGGCTCCGGGTGCCGCTCGCGTTCCTCGACGCCGGCCGCACGTACGACGCCCACGTGTACGAGGATGCCCGGCCGGAAGACGATGTGACGACGCGGACGCAGGTGGCCATCCGCCGCCGGCGCGTCGGCCCCGGGACGGTCCTCGAGGCGGACCTTCTGCCGAGTGGCGGCCACGCTGTGCGCCTCGTGCCGGTTGGAGAGTAAGGCGCGCCGGCCCTGGACGGGCCCGGCCCGCCGCGGCTTTCCGCGTCACCGCCTTACAGGTCGGCCTTCTTGAGTTTGCGCGAGCGGTCGAGCGTCTCGACCATCTCGTCCTTGTTCATGGACTTCTTGACCCGCTCGACGCCGGCGTCGTCGGCCAGTTCGACGAGTTCGTCCTTCGTCTTGTCTTCGAGCAATTCCTGTTTCGTAGGCATACATCCCTCCATACTCTAAGTTCTCGATCCAAACGAACACGCGTTGCACGTTTACTGTTAACGCGCAAGCGGGAGGCGCATCAAGGGCGAATCGAAAAAAGCGCGCGGGAAGGACGCGGACGTCGCGCGGTAGCCGCCTGTTTGCCATTCTGAGTGCAGCGAAGAATCTCGCCGTGCGAACGCCAAAACGGCAATGACCAAGGCGAGATTCTCCGTCGGCCTTGCGGCCTCCTCCGAATGACAGACAGGGCTGCGCGGCGGGCCGGGAGCCCCGCCGCGCGGGAAGATTCAGCATGCCGCGGCACGCCGGCCCACGCGCGCAGGTGGCCTACATATCCGCGTGCGGCATGTTCTGGAGTTGCTCGACCGTGAAGACGGGCCCGTCCTTGCAGACGTACAGGCTGCCCACGTTGCACCGTCCGCACTTGCCGATGCCGCACTTCATCCGGTTCTCGAGCGTGGTGTAGGTTTCCGCGGGCGGGAAGCCGAGTTTGTCGAGCACGGGCAGGGTGAACTTGATCATGATCGGCGGGCCGCACACCAGCGCGATCGTGTCCTCCGGGCTCGGCGCCTCCTCTTCGAGGACGGCCGGCACGAAGCCGATCCTGCCCTGCCAGTCGTCCGTCTCGCCGCCGGGGTCCACGGTCTGCACGAGGTCCACGTCGTCGCGCTTCTCCCACTCGGCGAGTTCGTGCTTGTAGACGAGGTCGGCCACGGTGCGGGCGCCGTAGAGGATGGAGACCTGGCCGAACTCGTCGCGGCGGTCGAGGACGTTGGCGATGACGGCCCGCAGCGGGGGCAGGGCGATGCCGCCCGCGATGAACAGCAGGTTCCTGCCCGTCCACTCCTCGATGGGGAAGTGGTTGCCGTACGGCCCGCGGAACGTGATCTTCTGGCCGACCTCGCGGTCGCGGAGGGCGGCGGTGACGCGGCCGGCCAGGCGGAACGTGCACTCGATCCCATCGGTCCGCGTGGGCGGGCTGGCCACGCAGAAGACGCACTCACCCTCGCCCGGCACGCCGTAGAGGCCGAACTGGCCGACCTTGTACGCATCGAAGAATGTCTTCCGGTCGTCCTCGCCGGGGAACTCCAGGCGCAGCGTCTGGACGCCGGGGGCCTCCTCGCGGCGGTCGGCCACGGTCATCGGCATCGGCTGGTAGACGTTGCGGCGGGCGCGGGTCGGGACGGCGGGGGTGTCGGCGTCAGGACTCATGGACCGGGGCCTTTTTGCTTTCCTCTTCGATTCGGGCGCACGCATCGAGCATGGCCATCCCCGCCGGACACAGCCGTGCGCACCGGCCGCAGCCCGTGCACCCGAGCAGCGAGAACCGTTCGGGGATGTACGTAAACTTGTGCATCACACGATTGCGCCAGCGGGCGGCCTGGTCCGGCCGCGGGTTGTGCCCGCCCGCGTGCTGCGTGAACAGCCGGAACCCGCACGAATCCCAGTTCCGGAGGCGCACCACCTCGCCCGCGCTCTTCTCGTCCTGGATGTCGAAGCAGTGGCACGTGGGGCAGGCGTACGCGCACGCGCCGCAGCCGAGGCACGCCAGGCTCAGGATGTCCCACAGGTCGGACTCGAAGTTCTCGTCGAGCCAGGCGCGGACGGCCTCCGGGTCGAAGCGGACGGGCACGTCGGCGGGCGGGTCGGCCTCGGCCTCGCCGTCGGTGAGCGCGGCGCCGGCCGCTTCGACGAGCGCCTCGCCCTTCTCCGTGAGCGGGTCCAGGATGAATCGCGTGCCGCCGTCGGCGGGGCGGAGGAGGGCGTCGGCGCCTTCGCGCGCGTCGGGCGCGCCGCCCACGCTCGTGCAGAAGCACTGCTCGTCGGCCGCGGTGCAGACCATCGGGACGACGGTGGTGGCCTCGCGGCGGGCGTTGTAGAGGTCGTCCTCGAAGTCCCAGTTGAAGATCGTGTCGAGCAGCGCCAGCGACCGGGCGTCGCACGGGCGGACGGCCAGCAGGACGGTCTTCGGGGCCTCGGGCGTCACGTCCATCGGCACGAAGTCGTCGCCGTCGAGTTTGTAGCGGTCGATGATCTCGCTCCGCGGCACGAGGACGTCCTTGGCCGAGTTCACCGGGAACGCGTCCGTGCGGATCGTCGCCTCGGGCGACCACTCGGCATAGCGGACCCGGTCCCCGTCCTCGACGGGGACGACCACCCGGTAGCCGGCGTCGGCCACCGTCCTGGCGAGGGCGTCGAGTCTGGATGCGTCGAGTAATTTCATAGGCGCCTCAATCATTTGTCATGCTGAGCGTAGCGAAGCATCTCGCCGTGCGAACAGCCGAACGGCCACGGCCACGGCGAGAGTCTTCGTCGGCCGTACGGCCTCCTCAGAATGACACATGCGCTTTGTGCGGCGGGTGCTCCAGACCCGCCGCGCCCAATGCGCGCTATCGGATGAACTCCTCCTCGTCCTCCGGGTTCCACGAGCCGATGACCGGCTGGGCCTCGGCGTCGTAGCCGGGCGTCTCGCCGTAGGTGTCGCGGACCTCGCGGGCCATCAGCGTATTGAGGAGCATGAGCGGGATGCCCTGGGGGCAGGCGGCCTCGCACGCCCCGCACTCGGTGCACCGGCCGGCCAGGTGGAACGCCCGGATGACGTTCCACGCGTAGTTGCCGTGCTCGCGGGCGGCGGTGGAGATCCATTGCGGCACGTTGCGTTCCACGATGCACCGCTCGCAGTAGCACATGGGGCAGGCGGCCCGGCAGGCGTAGCAGCGGGTGCACTTGGCGAACTGCTCGGACCAGAACCGGGCCCGCTCCTCGGCGGTCATCTCCTGGATCCGCGCGATGTCGGCCAGCGTTTCCTCGTCCGGCGCCAGGTCCGCGTACTGCTCGTTCAGCAGCGCCTCGGCGTCGGTGAGCGTCAGGACGCCGTGGTACGTGTCGTCGCCGACGGCCAGGACGAGCACGTCGTCGTCGGTCACCTGGTGCTCGGCCTTCAGGAGCACGAGGCTGCGCATCACGTGCGGCCGGGCCACGAGGGCCACGGGCCGGCGCTCGCGGACCTCCGGCTTCCGCAGGTACGCCGCCGTGTTCGCGATGCACGTTTCGTCGTAGGTGAGGGCGTCGGCCTGGTCGGGGCCGGTGAGGAACGCGGGCACGCACTCGCCGGCCCGCTGGCGGAAGCCGATGACGAGGTTCGCGCGGCCGTCCTCCAGCACGGCCGCCGCGTCCTGTTTCAGTGGGTCCAGGTTCATAACCGCTTCCTTGCGGGATTCGTGGGGTCGAACGGTCCGGCCTGGCGGACCTCGTCGGTAATCTGGTTGATGAGGTCGGCGAACTTCTGCCCCTCGGCCGCCGAGACCCAACTGAAGAACAGCCGCCGCGCGTCGATGCCCGTGAACTCCAGGAGCCGGCGAAAGAGGCCCCACCGCCGCCGGGCGTGGTAGTTGCCGGAGGTGTAATGGCAGTCGCCCGGATGGCACCCGGAGACGAGCACGGCGTCGGCGCCCTGCTCGAACGCCTTGAGGACGAACATCGGGTCGATGCGGCCGGTGCAGGGCAGTTTGATGATCCGCACGTTCGGGGCGTACTGGAGGCGGCTGGTGCCGGCGAGGTCGGCCCCGGCGTACGTGCACCAGTTGCAGACGAAGGCGACGATGCGGGGGGTCCACGGCTGCCGGGCGCCGGCGGTTTCGTCGGTCGGGGTGGTGTGGGTTTCGGTCATGTCGGTTTTCGCGCTCCGCTTACTGCGTTTCGCGCTCCGCTTCGCGTCGCGGCTAAACATTGCATGTCGTTAATCCGAAATCCGAATTCCGCAATCCGAAATCCGAAGTCGCTTCACTCGAGTGCCGCAATCTCCGCCAGCACCTCTTCGTCCGTGAAGCCCTCCAGGTCGATGCTGCCGGAGCGGCACACGGCCACGCACGTGCCGCAGCCCTGGCACACGCCCTCGTTCACGTGCGCGACGGTCCGGATGACGTTGCCCTTGCGGTCCTTGATTTCCTTGTCCTCGATGGCGCCGTACGGGCAGGTGGCGATGCAGGCGCCGCAGTGGACGCACGTTTCCTCGTTGACCTTCGCGACGATGGGCTCGCGCTCGAGTTCCGGCTTCGAGAAGAGGGCGAGGACCTTCGCCGCCGCCGCCGACGCCTGGGCCACCGAGTCCGGGATGTCCTTCGGCGCCTGGCACGCGCCGGCCAGGAAGACGCCGGGGTTGGAGGTCTCGACCGGCCGCAGTTTCGGATGCGCCTCGGAGTAGAAGCCGTACTCGTCGTACGAGACGCCGAGCATCTGGGCCAGGCGGCTGCTGGCCGGCCGGGGGACGACCGCGTCCGCGAGGACCACGAGGTCGGCCTCGATCTCGACCGGCCGCCCCGCCAGCGTGTCGGCGCCCTTGACGACGAGTTTGCCGTCCTTGCGGCGATAGATGCGGCTGACGCGGCCGCGCACGTACTCGGCGCCTTCGGTCTCGATGGCGCGGCGGACGAACTCCTCGTACCCCTTGCCGCCCGCCCGCACGTCCATGTAGAAGACGACCGCCCGCCCGTGATGCACCTTGTGCCGGTACAGGATGGCGTGCTTGGCCGTGTACATGCAGCAGATTTTGGAGCAGTACGGCACGCCGCGGTTCGGGTCCCGGCTGCCGCAGCACTGGATGAAGACGACGCTCTCGGCGACCGCGTTGTCGGACGGCCGTCGGATTTCCCCGCCCGTCGGCCCGGAGGCCGACGCCAGCCGCTCGAACTGGAACCCGTTGATCACGTCCTGCAACTTGCCCGCCCCGTACTCGCCGTAGGCCGAGTGGTCCCACAGTTCAAAGCCGGTGGCGACCACGATCGCGCCGACCTTGACGGTGACCTCGCGGTCCTCGTCCTCATAGTTGATGGCGCCGGTGGGGCAGACCTTGGCGCACACGCCGCACTTGCCCTTGGTGAGCATGAGGCAGTGCTCGGCGTCGATGACGGGCTTGTTCGGCACGGCCTGCGGGAACGGCCGGTAGATGGCGGTGCGGTGGCCGAGCCCGGCGTCGAACTCGTCGGGGATCTTCCTGGCGGGGCACTTCTCGAAGCACGCGCCGCACCCGGTGCACTTCTCCGGGTCCACGTACCGGGCCTTCTGCTTGATGGTGACCTCGTAGTTGCCGATAAACCCATCGACCTGCGTCACCTCGCTGTACGTCATGAGTTCGATGTTGGGGTGGGCGGCCACCTCGACCATGCGCGGCGTCAGGATGCACTGCGAGCAGTCCAGCGTGGGGAACGTCTCGCTGAGGCGGGCCATGTGGCCGCCCAGCGACGGGCTCTTCTCGACGAGGATGACCTTCTTGCCGCCGTTGGCGATGTCCAGGGCCGCCTGGATGCCCGCGATGCCGCCGCCGATCACCAGGGCCGTCGGCTCGATCGGCACCTTGATGGGCTCCAGTTCCGCGTTCCGCTTGACCTTCTCGACCATGATGCGCACGAGGTCCACGGCCTTCTCCGTGGCGACGGGCCGGTCCTCGTGGACCCACGAGCAGTGCTCGCGGAGGTTCGCCATCTCCAGCAGGTACGGGTTGAGGCCGGCCTCGGCGGCGGCCCGGCGGAAGGTGGTCTCGTGCATCCGCGGGCTGCACGCCGCCACCACCACGCCCGTCAGGTCCTGTTCCTCGATGGCGTCCTTGATCATCTGCTGCCCGGGGTCCGAGCACATGTACTTATAATCGACACTCTTGACGACGCCGGGGAACCCGGCGCACCGCTCCGCGACCGCGGCGCAGTCGACGGTCCGGCCGATGTTTTCGCCGCAGTGGCAAATGAATACGCCTACGCGCGCCATCGGGCGCTCCTTTCGCTTTCCATCTTCACATGAGCGCGGTGGGCAGTCTTGCCCACCGCGCCGCCGGCGAACGCTCCTGCGCGGTGCCCAAGACTGGGCACCGCGCGACGCGCCCAAGACTGGGCACCGCGCGACACGCCCAAGACTGGGCACCGCGCGACACGGCTTCTCCCGTCTCGCGCTTACGCCTTCGGCGCCTCCGCCTCCGCTTTCTTCGCCTCCGTCACGCGCTCCGTCACGCGCATGGCGTCGACGAAATGGCGGTCCAGGCCGAGCCGCTCCGGCTCGATGCCGGCCGCCAGGCCCAGCACCTCGCTCAGGTACAGGACCGGCAGGTCGTGCGGGCCGCGGCCGGCCGCGTTGATCGTCCGCTGACGCATGTCCAGGTTCGAATGGCACATCGGGCAACTCGTGACGACGGCGTCGGCCTCGGCGTCCTCGGCGTCAGAGAGGATCGCGTCCGAGAGGTCGACGACCGCGTCGGTCTTCGACATGCTGAACCCCCCGCCGCAGCACTCCGTGGCGAAGTTCCACGGGACGACCTCGCATCCGGCGGCCACCAGGGCCCGCTCCATCGCGGTCGGATTCTCGTGGTCGTCCGGCACGATGTCCTCGCCGCGGGAGAGCAGGCACCCGTAGTACGGGGCCACCTTCAGGCCGTCGAGGCGGTGGGTGAGTTTGTCGGCCAGCCCCTCGTCCAGCAGCCGGTCGATGTACTCGTTGGCGTTCAGGATGCGGACGGTGCCCTTGTATGGCCGCTCCGTGATGCGGTGCATCTTCTCGCAGAGGTCCGCGTCGCGCGCCAGGCGCACCGCCGTCCCCTTCAGGCGCGAGAAGCACGCCGCGCACGGGGCCACCACCTCCGTCATGCCCTGCTCCTCGGCCAGGGCCAGCGTCCGGTAGGGCAGGGCGACCGCCAGGTCGTGATTCAGGCTGTGGGCGGCGGTGGCGCCGCAGCAGTTCCAGTCCTCGATTTCCACGAGGTCGACGCCCGCCACCTCCGCCAAGGCGCGGATGGACTGGTCCAGTTCGCGGCCCGTGCCGTGCAGCGAGCAGCCGGGATAGTAGCCGAGGGTCGTCACGCCGGGTCCTCCTCGCCTTCCGATTCGCGGAGGCACTTCTCGAAGATCCGCCCGACCTCCTTGCGGCCGGCGATGACCTTCGGAATCAGCGGCAGTTTGCCGCGGAGCAGCATCGCCGGCGCCAGCGTCACGTCGCTGAAGAAGTCGCCGCTGAGCGTCTTGTACAGGGCCGTCAGCGGCACCTCGCTCATGCGGCCGGCGTGCTTGACGGTCTCGAGAAACGCCTGGTGGAACCGGAGGACTTTGCGCTGCTCGGCCGGCACGCGGCCTTCTTCGTAGGCGATCTCGCGGAGGGCGTCCATGACGGCCGCCGGGTCCAGGTCCTTCGGGCACCGCTGCGTGCACGTCAGGCACCCGACGCAGGACCACAGGGCGCTGCTCGCGAGCAGGGTGTCGACGGCCTGCGTGTCGCCGATCTGCGCCAGCCGCATCACCTGGCTCGGCGTCAGGTCCATGAACCGGGCCATCGGGCACCCGGCCGTGCACTTGCCGCACTGGTAGCACTCGCGGACGTCGACGCCGGTGCGCTCGAGGATCCGGTCGGCGAGGGTCTTCTCGCGGGTTTCGGTCTCGGTATGGGCCACGGGTGCCTCCGCACTATTGTGTCCTGCAAGAGCAATCTTCATGCCGGCATCGGCCACGGTGCGGCCGGAGCGCCTCTCCGAGCGCCCTTTTAACCGCGACCCGAAGGGGAGCGCGTCGCGCGGGGCACCGTCGCCCCCGTTCCCGTCCGTCCGAGCCCACGAAGACTACTTTTACCGGGCCCGGCAGTTGCGACGCTCCCCACCTGTGTGTCGGACCCGGGGAGGGGTCCCGTCGGTGGGCGGGCCGGCTCGTTGCGTACAAACCGTGCCCGCCCCCGAAGTTCCCCC
>JAWODB010000281.1:0-15940 GCA_046483505.1 Phycisphaerae bacterium | reverse complement strand
TCGCCGGCGACCGGTACGTCAACCTGGGCGCCTCGCCCGTGAAGACGGCGGTCGCGTCGGCGTTCGCCGATCGGCTGGCCGTCTCGCGCGAGGTCCTGGAGTGCGACGTCCTGGTCAGCCTGCCGAAGATGAAGACGCACGTCGCCACGGGCATCACGGGCGCGATCAAGAACACCTACGGGCACCTGGTGGGCGGCGAGAAGACCCGCCTGCACCGCGAGGCCCAGGGGCCCCTCGCCTTCGCCCGGGCCGTGCTCGACGTCTACCAGGTCCGCCCGCCCGACCTCGTCGTCATGGACGCGGTGACGGCGATGGAGGGCCAGGGCCCGTCCGGCGGCCGGCCGAGGGACGTCGGCCGCGTCCTCGCCTCGACCGACGCCGTCGCCCTCGACACCGTCGTGGCCGCCATGATGGGCCTGGAGCCCCGCACCGTCCCGATGCTGAAGGAGGCGGCGGACCGCGGCCTGGGCTCGGCCGACCTGGAGCAGATCGAGATCGACGGCCCCTTCGAGGTGGTGCCGGACTTCAAGACCCCCGGCATCGGCCAGGGGTTCGGCACGTGGATCAGCCGCCTGGCCACCTACGTGTTCGTGACCCGGCCGGAGGTGCGCTACGGCCAGTGCGTGAAGTGCGGCTCGTGCGTGCAGGCGTGCCCGGTGGAGGCGATTGCGATGACCGAGGCGGGACCGGTCATCGATTACACCACGTGCATCCGGTGCTTCTGCTGCCACGAGATGTGCCGGTACGGCGCGATGGACCTGTCGCGCCGGATGCGGCTGCTGCAGGGGCTGGGGCGGCGGTAGGGCTGCGGGGCGTTGAAACCGATCTCGGGCGCGGTGGTTCTCCGCAACCACCGCGCCCCACGCGCCGTGCTTCTGCGCGCGGCGGGTGCGGAGACCCGCCGCGCCTCAAGCCGGCGCCGGGCGCATAAAGGTCGGGCGGCCCCGACCGCTTCGGCCGAGACCGCCCGTGGGGGGTCTGCCGCCTCAAGCCGCGTTACGGCACCAGGAAGGAATCCCGGGTCTCACCGGCGGGCAGCGTTTCCGTCCCGTCGTAGGAGTCCGAGTCGAGTTCCTGGATGTCCGACCACCGGCTGGGGTTGATGGAGCCGGACTGCTGGCCCTCCGGCAGTTTCGTCCAGATGTTGTCGTACCCCACGCCGCAGTACGGGTGGAGTTCGAACGCCACGTGGCCGTCCAGGTACAGCACGTTCTGGCCCTGGAAGTTGTGGTTCGGGCTGTTGAGCATCCAGGCATCGGTGATGCCGGTCTCGCCGAGTTCCTCGTTCCACTTCTCGGTGATCTCGGATTCCTCGAACTCGGTGTTCTTATCGAGTTGGCGGTCCGTCGGGCCGTCGCTGTCCCGTGACCGCGACGAGCCGCTGTCGCTGTAGTAGTCGCCGCGCTGCGGGTTGCAGTCGGCGGCGACGGCGAGCAGGCTGGGCTGCTCCGCCCCGGTCTGCGTCAGGGTGTAGGCGCCCAGGACGTTCTGATACGAGTAACTGCAGTGCAACTCGTTGCGGAAGTCCTTGACGTCGTCGAAGTCGGTGACCCGGTCGTCGATGATGTGGTTCGCCGACGGGCAGATGAACATGCCCACCGACGCCCCGGCGCTCGTGATGAGTTTCCAAAGGTTGGCCGTGTTCGAGTTCACGTCGTCGCCGGTGTCGTCCGGGGCGGTGTCGTCGGCCTGGTCCTTGTCGCCGGGCTTGTCGTGCTCGTAGTAGTCGGTCCGGGTGCTGCCGACCTTGTCCCAACTGTCCGACGCGCCCATGACGTCCGGCCACTGCTGGCGATGCGACGACGCCCAGTTCTGGCACGCCGTCCCGATCTGTTTCAGGTTGTTCTTGCACGCGGCGCGGTTGGCTTCTTCCAGCGCGCCGTAAATGGCCGGCAGCAACAGGCCGGCCAGGAGGCCGATGATCGTGATGACCACCAGCAACTCCACCAGGGTAAACCCTTGACGTTTCATCGTTCGTCCTCCGATTGGCGGCGCCGTGCGGCGCCAAAACAGGAATAAAGCATGAATGATAATGCCGTGTCAGACATTGCGTACAGCACGTTCGGTTCGCTTCGTGTCGGGCGCCTCCCTTCCACCCCCCGAAAGAGCCTTCACAAGGGACGTTTCTGCCACGTGCGGGCAGACCCACCACTGTCATTATGGCCCGGTGGAGCGGGGCTGTCAACGGAAACGCGGCGGATTTTCGGGGTCCCCATCCCCCCGGTTCGCCAAAACCCTTGCCCACGCCCGCCGGGGGCTGATACCCTCGTCTGGGGCGATACTCGAATGGCCGTTTCCCGGCGGCCTCCGACCGCCGGACCCTCCGCAAAACGAAAGGATACCCCGTGACCGACCCCCTCTCCGAGGCTGACGCCGTCCGCGAGCGCGTGGCCGACGCCGGCCAGGCGCACGTCTTCCGCTTCTGGGACGACCTCTCCGACGACGGCCGGCGGCGCCTCCTCTCGCAACTGGCCGAGGTCGACTTCGCGCAGTTGCAGGGCCTGGTCGAGACGCACGTCCTGCACCCGACGCCGCCCGGCGTCCCGGCCGACATCGAGCCCGCCCCGTACATCCCCCTGCCCGAGACCGACGCGCAGCGCGAGGAGCGCCGCCGCATCCACGACCGCGGCGCCCAACTCCTGTCCGATGGCAAGGTGGCCGCCTTCACGGTGGCGGGCGGCCAGGGCACCCGCCTCGGCTACGACGGGCCGAAGGGCGCCTTCCCCGTCGGGCCGGTCTCCGGCCGGCCGCTGTTCCAGGTCTTCGCCGAGGGCATCCGGGCCGCCCGCGAGACCGCCGGCGCCGCCATCCCGTGGTACGTCATGACGAGCGAGGCGAACGACGAGGCCACCCGCGCCTTCTTCGCCGAGCACGACCGCTTCGGCCTGCCCGAGGGCGACGTGCGGTTCTTCCGCCAGGGCATGATGCCGGCGGTGGACTTCCAGGGCCGCCTCATCCTCCAGGCCCCCGACCGCATCGCCCGCAGCCCGGATGGGCACGGCGGGTCGCTCCTGGCCCTGTCGCGCAGCGGCATGCTGGCCGACATGGCCGACCGCGGTATCGACCATATCAGTTATTTCCAGGTGGACAATCCGCTCGTCCCGCCCGTGGACCCGGTGTTCCTCGGCTACCACGCCGAACGCGGCAGCGAGATCTCGAGCAAGATGGCCCGCAAACGCGACCCCGGCGAGAAACTCGGCGTCTTCTGCGTCGCGGGCGGGAACCTGAAGGTCATCGAGTACAGCGACCTGCCCGACCACCTGGCGGAGGCCCGCGACGACGACGGCCGCCTCCGCTTCGAGGCCGGCAGCATCGCCATCCACGCCATCGCCCGGACGTTCGTCGAGGGCCTCGCCGCCGGCACCACCTTCGGCCTGCCCTTCCACCGGGCCGAGAAGAAGATTCCCTACTGCGATGACGACGGCCACACGGTGACCCCGGACGAGCCGAACGGCGTGAAGTTCGAGATGTTCGTCTTCGACGCCCTGCCGATGGCCGAGAATCCGATCGTCCTGGAGATCGACCGGTCGCGCGAGTTCAGCCCCGTCAAGAACGCCGAGGGCGAGGACAGCCCCGCCACCGCCCGCCGCGACATGGTCCGTCTGGCCGCACGCATGCTGGACGAGGCCGGCGTCGACGTGCCCCGCGACGACGACGGCGAGCCGGCCGTCGCGGTCGAGATCAGCCCCCTGGCGGCCCGCTCCGCCGGGGAACTCGAGGCCGTCTGCGAGAAGCGCGGCATCACGGAGATCACCGAGGACACGTACATCGGGCCGGAGGCGTAGGGCGCGGCCGTCAACATTTAGGCGCCGGGCGTGCTCGGCGCGTGCCGTCGCAGATCAAAACGCGCCGACCACGGTCGGCGGCTAAATGCGGGCGCCTGCGAAGCGCAGCGGGTCGCCGCACCCACCGCGCCACATGCCACTCACCCGATCAGCATCGCGTCCCCATAACTGTAAAAGCGATATCCCTCCCGCACGGCCTCGCGGTAGGCCGCCAGCACCCGGTCGCGCCCCGCGAAGGCCGACACCATCATCAGCAGCGTCGTCCGCGGCAGGTGGAAGTTGGTGACCATCGCCCCGGCCACGCGGAACGCGTGCGGCGGGTAGATGAAAAGATCCGTCCACGCCCGCCCCGGCCGCACCGTCCCGTCCTCCTCGGCGGCGGACTCCAGCGCCCGGACGGTCGTCGTGCCGACGGCCACGACCCGCCGCCCCGCCTGCCGGGCCCGCGTGACCGCCTCGGCGGCCGCAGGCGAGATCTCCAGCCACTCCTCGTGCATGCAATGGTCCGCCGGCCGCGCCGCCCGCACCGGCTGGAACGTGCCGAGCCCCACGTGCAGCGTGACGGTCGCCCGCTCGATGCCGCGCGCCTCCAGCCGCGCCAGCACGCGGTCCGTGAAATGGAGCCCCGCGGTCGGCGCCGCGACGGCCCCCGCCTGCCGCGCGTACACCGTCTGGTAATCCGCCCGGTCGGCGGCGGTGCGCGGGTCGGCGCGGTCGCGGCGGATGTACGGCGGCAGCGGCGGCCGCCCGGCCGCCTCCAGCACCGCGAGCGCCTCGACCGGCTCCGTCGGCCGGACCGTCCACACGCCGCCCTCCCCGCGCGACTCCAGCCGCACCGACGCGTGCGGACGGTCGCCGGCGTCGACGACGACGAGGGTCTCGCCCTCGCGCAGGCGGCCGCGGCCGGAGAGCAGCACCTCCCACGCCCCGTCGTCCCGCGTCCGCAGGAAGCAGCCGTCGATGCGGCCGCCGCTCGCGCGCCGGGCCGTCAGCGCCGCCGGGAGGACCCGCGTATCGTTCAGCACCACGAGGTCGGCCGGGCGGAGCAGGTCCGGCAGGTCGCGGAAGCGGTGGTGCGACACCGCGCCGGTGGCCCGGTCGAGGGCCAGGAGGCGGGAGGCGTCGCGCGGCCGGGCGGGCGCCTGGGCGATCCGCTCGGGCGGCAGGTCGTAATCGAAGTCCGCCACCCGCGGCCCGTCGCCCTCGCCGCCCGGCGCGTCCGGCGCGCGGTCTGGTTCGTTCTCGGCCATGGGGCGGATTGTAGGCGCTGCCCGCGAAGGTTCCAGGGGTCTTTTCCGGAGGCACGTGCCACGGCGGGCCTTGCCCCGCCGTGCTTGTCACACGGCCGGACAAGACCGGCCGTGGCACGTTCCTGGGATTCCAAACGCCGGGTGCCACTGGCGGCTTGCCCGCCAGGGCGCCCCCCTCCGCCCGTTGAGCCGTCGACCGAAGGTCGACGGTCGTTTGCAGAGGTGCCAGGCACCTCCACGACCCTAAAGGTGCCTGGCACCCGGCCCCCGCTTGACCCGCCGCCGCCGGCCACCTACAATCGCCGCCACACGCCCGACCCGACGCCCGGACGGAGACCGCATGGCCGACTGGCGCAAGCGCGCACTCTGGCTCCTCCAGTACGCCGCCCTCCGGCTGGTGGAGACGGCCGTCCAGTGCTTCCCCATCGACGTGAACCTGGGCACCGCCCGCCTCGCCGGCGACCTGCTGTACTGGCTGGACGCGCGGCACCGGGGGCGGGCGATCCGGAACCTGAGGGCGAGTTTCCCGGGCCTCTCCGACACCGCCGCCCGCCGCATCGCCCGCCGCTCGTGCCGGCACCTCGTCATGGTGGGCGTCGAGGTCCTCTGCATGCCGCGGCTCATGCATTTCAATTCGTTCTTCCGGTACGCCGACATCAGCGGGTGCCTCGAGTCCCTGCCGTACGTCGCGGGCGAGCGGCCGTGCCTGCTCATCTCCGGGCACTTCGGCAACTGGGAGATGGTGGGCTACGCCCTGGCGGCCCTCGGCCTGCCGCCCACCTCCGTGGCGCGGCCGCTCGACAATCCGTATCTGAACGCGTACATCCAGGCGCTGCGGGCCCGGAGCGGGCAGAAGATCCTCCTGAAGTTCGGCGTCACGCAGGAGGCGCTGGCCGAACTCGACGCCGGCCGCAACCTCGGCTTCATCGCCGACCAGGACGCCGGCCGCCGCGGCTTCTTCGTCGACTTCTTCGGCCGCAAGGCCTCCGCCTACAAGAGCATCGCGTACCTGGCGATGGAGAGGAACCTGCCCATCCTCGTCGGCGGCGCCTGCCGCGTGGGCGACCGCTTCCGGTACCGCCTCGTCATGACCGGGGCCGTCCACCCCGAGGACTACCCGGAGGGCGTGGACGGGGCGCTGGCCATCACGCAGGCGTACACGGCGGCCATCGAGCGGCTGGTGCGCGTGGCGCCCGACCAATATCTATGGGTCCATCGGCGATGGAAGACGCGCCCCCCCGAGGAACGCCGGCGCCGCCGCGCCATGGGCCTGCCCGAAAAGGATAAGGACTGAACGCATGGACCTGCACGAACGCACACAGCGTATCCCGAACCGCGAATCCTCCAGCGCGGCGGGTCTCCGTACCCGCCGCGCAGCCCTGGAAAGGCCGTTTCGAGCGCGGTGGGTGCCCAGACCCACCGCGCAAATGGCCGGCTTAGCGTTGTAGTGCTAAACGTGCGAAGCGCGGGCGCTCCGCGCCTTGAGTGTCCCCAACACACCCAACCCGACGCCGACCATCGGCCACAGGTACAGCCGCACGATCTGGGGCCAGGCGCCGTCCGGCCATCCGTCCGTCCCCGCCTGCACCAGGGCCACGACCGGCGAGGCGGCGGGCAACCACGGGAGCGCCGCGCCGATCGTCTCGGCCGCCGCATAATACACGGCCGGCGGCCCACCGGCGACGAGCAGCGCCCCGCACATCAGCCGCCGCGCCGCCCCCTCGCCCAGCCCGGCCGCGGCCACCCGCAGGCCGATCGCGAAGACCGCCAGGCCCGCCCCCGTCGCGACCGTGGGCCAGACCTGGAGCGCCCCACCCAGCGACCGCGCCGCGACGAGCATCGGCGCCGCAAGTGCCGTCAGAATAAGGACTTCCACGGCCGAGTGACCGACGAGGCGGCCGCCTACCCGATCTGCACGGCGCGGGGGGTCTCCGTACCCCCCGCGCTCATCGTCCTGCCTCCCGCGCCGCGGGTGCGGAGACCCGCCGCGCATGCCATTGGCGGGCTCTTTACGGGGAGTTGAGGTCGCCAGCGCCGGCCAGAACGGCCAGGCCGCCACGAGGAACAGGGCCGCCCCCGCCAGGACGGCGGCGGGCGCCGCCGCCGGCTCCAGCCACGGACGCGGGTCCGGCGTCGCAGGCGCGACCAGCAGCGCCGGCGCCAGCCACGCCAGCAGCCACGCGCACCACGCCACGAAGACCCACGGCCGCGGTCGCGCCGGCCGTCCGGCGGGGGGAGCGGAAGGCGTCTCGCCGTCGGCGGCGGGCATGGTCAACTCCGCAGGCGGGGGCCGGAGTCGGCGCGCCGGCACACGGCCTCGTTCGGAATATCGATATACGCCAGCACGCCGTCCACCCGGCCGCCCATCTGCTCGTACACGTAGGCGAGGTAGGCGAGTTTCTCTTCGGGCGACTTCTCGCGCAGCCGCGCCGCCTCCGGGCTCGGCGCCTTGCCCCACTTGATCCGCGTGCCGCTCTCGGTCACCAGGGCGATCTCGGTCTCGCGCGGGTCCCGCCGCCCGCCCACGTTCGCCACGTCGACCGAGGCCAGGTGGAACCGCTTGCGGCGTCCCTCGACGGCCCGGGCCACCCGCAGACCGGCGGCCACGGCGGCGTCGGACCACGCCTCGCCGACGTCCGGCGGCCGCGTCCCCACGCCGCGGAGCACCAGGAGCCGCTCCGCCCCGAGTGCCGGCTCGCGGTACACGCCCGGCAGGCGAACGCCCTTCGGGTCGAGCAGGCAGTAGCCGCGAGGCGTCTCGACGAACGCCGTCGGCCGGCGGAACGCCAGGACGATCTCGAGCGGCGGCCGCGACGGGTCCACCCGCGGGTCATGTTTCTCGATCCGTTTGACGCGATCGACCCACACGCACCGCTCGTAGGCGGCGGCGATGCGGGCCGCCACGCCCTCGTCCAGCAGGCTGAACCGCTGCGGGAAGTCCGGGTCCAGCAGCCCCACGTCCAGTTCCGCCAGGATGCCCGGCGTCATCCACGACGGACCGTCCACCAGCCGCAGGCTGCTCGCCGACACCTGGTACGCGGGCTCGGCGGCCACGCGGTCGCGGAGCGTGTCGAGCCCGTACACGGCCGCGCACCCCACCGCCGCCGTCACCACGGCCGTCAGCGCCGCCTTGATGACGCGGAACCGGGCCGGGCGCGGCGATGCGTCGGCGTCGCCGGACGTCTCCGCCTTCTTCTTTCGTTTCTTCGACACGTGTGACCTCCTGCATTCGACGAAACGGCACGCGCCGGGCACGTTTACCCGCCTGAGGCGGGCCCGGCGGCTATTGAGCCCGGTAAAAGGAATCTTCATAGTTGTCATTCTGAGGAGGCCGCAAGGCCGACGAAGAATCTCGCCTTGTTGCCTTTCGCACGGCGAGATTCTTCGGCCTCGCAAGCGAAGCCTCAGAATGACATCTTCACTCCACTTTTACCGGACTCAATAAATCTCGCGCGGGTTGTCGCGGCCCGGGGCGCGGCGGACCCACGCCGTCCGCGGGGCCGCGCTAGGGTTTGCGTCCGGCCCGCCCTTCACCCCTCGGCGGGCCCAGGCCAGGGCCACGATCCGCTCGCACAGGCGGCCGAACGACAGCCCGGCCCGCGCGGCGGCCTTCGGCACGAGGCTGTGGCTCGTGAACCCGGGAATCGTGTTGATCTCGAGCACCTCCGGCTCGCCCGCCGGCGTCAGCATCAGGTCCACGCGCGACAGGTCGCGGCAACCGAGGGCCCGGTGGGCGGCCAGGGCCACCTCCTCCATCCGGCCGGCCAGGGACGCGTCGAGCCCGTGCTCGAACACGTACCGTGTATCGTCGGACGTATACTTGTAGTCATAATCGTACCAGGTGGCGGGCTTGGCCGGACGGAACCCCGCCGGGGCCGACTCCATCTCGCAGTCGTACCACCCCCCGGGCGTGCGGATTTCGATAAGCGGCAGCGCCCGTTCGCCCAGCACGCCGACGGTGAACTCGCGGCCGGGAATCCGCCGCTCCACGAGCGCCGGCTCGCCGCGGTCCCACACGGCGCGGACGGCGCCGGCCAGGCCGTCCGCCGTTTCGACCATCGCGATGTCGATGCTCGACCCGTCGGCCACCGGCTTGACCACCAGGTCCGGGCCGAGCGTCTCGAACGCCTCCACGAGAGGGCCGTCGTCGCCGGCCTCGACCACGCGGAACGCCGGCGTCGGAATGCCGAGTTCGCCGAACCGCTGCTTGGCGGCCGTCTTGTCCATGGCGAGGCGGCTGGCCTTCGGGCCGCTGCCCGTGTAGCAGGCCCCGAGGGCGTCGAGGAGGGCCTGGAGGGTGCCGTCCTCGCCCCACGCCCCGTGCAGGGCCAGGAAGATCACGTCCAGGCCGCGCACGCTGTCGGGTGTCACGTCCTCCGGCCGCACGTCCGCCGGCCGCACGTCGTGGCCGAGCGCGGCGAGCGCCTCGGCGACCGCCCGGCCGCTTTCGAGGCTGACCTCGCGCTCGCGCGACGGTCCGCCCATCCAGACGCCGATGGCGACGGCGCCCGGCTCCGGGAGGGGCGGTGCGTCGGCTTGTGCGGCGGCGTCGCTCATGGCCAGACCTCGATCTCGAGTTCCAGGTAGACGTCGAAGCGTTCCTTGACGGCCTTGCGGACCCGCTCGATGAGTTCGAGGACGTCGGCCGCCGTCGTCCCGGCCTTGTCCTTGACGATGAGGTAGTTGGCATGCTTGTGGGAGACGACGGCGCCGCCGACGGACTCGCCCTTCAGGCCGGCCTGGTCGATGAGGAGTCCGGCCGCCAGGCCGCGCGGGTTCTTGAACGCGCACCCGGCCGTCGAGGCGCTCATCGGCTGCGAGTTCTTCTTCGCCATCCAGATGGTCTTCATGCGTTTGCGGATGGCGGCCGCGTCGTCCGGCAGCAGGCGCAGTTCGGCCTCCAGCACGAAGCGGGCGGAGACGTTGCTCGTGCGGTACCCGAAGGCCAGGTCGTCGCGTTCGCGGTAGAACGCCTCGCCGCGCGCGTCCATGACCTTGACGCGTTCGACGGTCTGGCCGATGTCGCCGTAGGCGCCGCCGGCGTTCATGCGGACGCCGCCGCCCACCGTGCCGGGCACGCCCACGAGGCATTCGACGCCGGAGAGTCCCTCGCGAGCGGCCTCGGCCACCACGTCGCGCAACCGCACGGCCGCCCCGGCACGGAGCAGGTCCTCGGTAATCGAGATATCGCCGAAGCCCTTGGGGTCGAGTTGGACGACCGCGCCGGGCACGCCCTCGTCGCGGACGAGGATGTTGGAGCCGCGGCCGATGGCGCGGACCTCCAGGCCCTCGGCGTCGCAGCGCTGGAGTACGCCGCGCAGTTCCTCCTCGGTGCGCGGGCGGACGAGGTACTCGCACGTGCCGCCCACGCCGAAGGTGGTCATCTCGCCCAGCGGGAAGTCCGTCTGGACGATCTCGTCGAACTCCTTGAAGACGGTCATGGCGTGTCCCCGGTGCGTGCGTCGGTTGCGGCGCGGGCGCCGCCGGCCGCGGGGCCGGCCCGGCCGGCCAGGTCGTCCAGGAGCGGCCGGGCCAGGTGCCACACGTCGCCGGCCCCCATCGTCATGAGTACGTCGCCGGGCCCCACGCTCTCGACCAGGTACCGGCGGATGGACTCGAAATCGGCCAGGTAGAGCGCGTCGGCCCCGAGCCCCTGGATCTCGTCGACCAGGTCCTGGCTGCGGACCGCCTGGCGTTCCTGCTCGCTGTCGCGGACGAAGTAGATGTCCGGGACAATGGTTTTATCGGCCACCGCCAGGGCCCGCGCAAAATCTTTCAGGAGGAACCGCGTGCGGCTGTGCTGGTGCGGCTGGAAGACGACCCACAGGCGCGAGGGCGCGAACCGCTCGGCCGCCGCCTTCAGCGTGGCCAGAATCTCCGTCGGATGGTGGGCGTAGTCGTCCACGACCGTCACACCGCCGGCGGAGCCGAGGACCTCCATCCGCCGGCCGGCGCCCTCGAAGCGGGCGAGCGCGTCGGCGATGGCGCCCGGCACCGCCCCCGCCCAGTGCGCCAGCGCCACCGCCGCCAGCGCGTTGAACACGTGATGCCGCCCCGGCACCGCCAGCCGCATCGACCCGTAGAACGCCCCGCTGCGGTAGACGTCGAAGGCGAATCGCCCGCGGTCGGCCTCCAGGTGCTCGGCGTGCCAGGCCCACTCGCCTCCGACGCCGAACGTCTCGACGCGGCACCGGGCCTTGGCCGTCACTTCGCGCCGGCCCAGGTCCGTCCCGTTGATGACCAGGAGGCCGTCGTCGCGCACCCGGGCCGCCAGGTCCGCGAAGGCGGAGCGGATGTCGGCCAGGTCGCGGTAGTAGTCCAGGTGGTCCTCCTCCATGTTCAGGACCGTCGCGGCGCGCGGCGCCAGGTGCAGGAACGAGCGGTCGTACTCGCACGCCTCGACCACGAGGTGCGGCCCAGCGCCGACGCGCGATCCGCCGCCGAGTTGCGGCACGTCGGCGCCGATGACGAAACTCGGGTCGAGCCCGGCCTCCGCCAGGACGAACGCCAGCATCGCCGTCGTCGTGCTCTTGCCGTGCGTGCCGGCTACGGCGATGCCGTCGCGGAGGTCCATAAGGCGGCCGAGGAACTCGGCGTACTTCAGGAGCGGCAGGCCGCGGCGGCGGGCCTCGACCATCTCGGGGTTCTCGTCCTTGACGGCCGCCGTGTGGACCACGAGGTCCGTGCCCTGCGGCACGTTGCCGGCCTCGTGGCCGATGTGGACGTGGGCGCCCAGGCGCGCGAGGCGGTCGGTGGCGGCGGAGGCCTTGACGTCCGAGCCGCTGACGGCCGCGCCCTCCGTCAGGGCGACCTCGGCGACGCCGCTCATGCCGCACCCGCCCACGCCGATGAAGTGCATCCGCCGGCCGGCGTACGGGCGGGACGAGGGTGCGGGCGGTCCGGTCATGGGTGCGTGCCTCCGGGCTGAGTGTAAGTCGCATTCGGGCCGGTGTCAACTTGCGCGGCGTCGGCGGCGGCCTCGGCGGCCCGTTTTTCTTCCGCGAGGCGCGCGTGGCGCCGGCGGACCTGCTCGGCGGCCAGGGCGAGGACCTCCGCCGCCACCGCGTCGGCGGCGTCGGGCCGGCCCGCGGCGCGGGCGGCCTCGGCCACGGATGCGCGGCGGGCGTCGTCGGACGCCAGCGCGTGGACGGCCTCGCCGAGGCGGCCGGCCGTGTCGGCCGGGTCCGACGGCACGTCCTCGACGACCGCCGCCGCCCCTTCCGCCTCCACCGCCCTCGCCTGCCGCACCTGGTGCCGGTCGCGGTGGAACGGGTACGGCACGAAGACGGCGGGGAGGCCGACGGCGAGGAGTTCGCCGACCGTCGAGGCGCCGGCCCGGGCGACGACCAGGTCCGCCGCCGCGTACGCCGGGCCCATCGGGTCGGCGTAGGCGCGGACGGTCGCGCGGACGTCCAGGTCCTCGTAGGCGGCCGCGACCGTCGGATGGTCGGCGTGGCCCGCCAGGTGGAGGACCTGCCAGCCGTCCGGCAGGCCGCGGTCCCGCAGCATCCGGACGACCGCCCGGTTGACGGTCCGTGCGCCGAGGCTGGCCCCGGTGACGAGGAGGGTCCGGCGGTCGGGGTCGAGGCCGAAGGCCGCCAGGCCCTCCTCGCGCGTGGCCTCCAGGAGGCTCGGCCGGACGGGGCAGCCGGTCAGGCGGGCGGCGTCGCCGAGGGCGTCGACGGTCTCGGCGAACTGGCAGAAGACGCGGCTCGCCCCGGGGAAGAGGCGGCGGTTCGCCCGTCCGGCCACGATGTCCGGGTTCAGGACGGCGGTGGCGGCCCCGTACTTCTGGCCCACGCGGACGGGGGCGTAGGAGCCGTACCCCCCCAGGCCGACGACCACGTCCGGGCAGAACTCGCGGAGGCGGCGGCGGGCCTGGTTGCCGGCGCGGATGAGGCTGCCGGCCAGCAACGGCCACGTCCACGGGGCCGTCGGGCGGAACGGGCGCGTGGCAAGCGGCGTGACGGGGTAGCCGTGGCGCTCGAGGATGGCCCGGTCGATGGCCTTGCGCGTGCACGAGAAGGCGACGGCGACGTCGGGGTCGCGGCGGCGGAGGGCCTCGGCGAGGGCCAGGCCGGGGTACAGGTGGCCGCCCGTCCCGCCGCCGGCGAGGAAGACGCGATGTCCGGTTTCGCGCATGAGCGATTCACTTACGCGCCGGGCAAGCCCGGCGGCTAAATATCGCGATGCGAGGCACCCTACGTGCGCCGCGACTTCGATACGTGCACGAGCGGTGTGCCGCGCTCCGCCGCCCGTCCCACGGAGGCCAGCAGCCCCGCCGCGAACCCCATCGTCGCCAGGCCCGACCCGCCGTAACTGACGAGCGGCAGGCTGATGCCCTTGGCGGGGAGGGCGCTGGTGACCACGCCGATGTTCATCATCGCCTGAAGCGCAATGACGAGCAGAATGCCCGAGGCCAGGAGGAACCCGAACCGGTCCGGCGCGTGCCGCACGATCCGTCCGCCCCGCCACACGAGGACGCCGAAGAGGCCGATGACCAGGATGCCGCCCAGGATGCCCATCTCCTCGCAGAGGACGGCGAAGATGAAGTCGGTCGTGCTCTCGGGGATGTAATGTTTCTGGATGCCGGCGCCCGGCCCGAGGCCGAGCAGGCCGCCGCTGCCGATGGCCATCAGGCTCTGGCAGATGTGCCAGCCGGCGTCGTTGTAATACTTCCACGGGTCGAGCCAGACGAGGATCCGCTCCCACCGGTACGGGACGCGGACGACGGTGGCGTAGCACGCCGCGGCCGCCGGGGCCGCCAGCAGTGCCGGGTACCACCATCGCCATCCGGCGATGAGGCACACGAGGACCGCCACGGTCGCGATGAGGGCCGCGGTGCCGAAGTCCGCCTTCACCACGAAGCCGCAGACGAGGCCGATGACGCCGACGGCGGGGAGGAATCCCCGCAGGAAACTCCGCGCGCGGGCCCGGTGGGACCCGCCCGGAGCGGTCGGCCGGCTGAACCACCACGCCAGGAAGATGACGACGGCGAACTTCGCGAGTTCCGACGGCTGGAAGTTCAGTCCTCCCGGCAGCGCCAGGAACCGCCGGACGCCGCCGCGACCCACGCCCACCGCCAGGACGAGGACCAGCAGGGCCACCGAGCCGGCGAGGGTCAGGACGGCCACCGGGGCGCGGCTCAGCCACCGGTACGGGAACATCGCCCCGAACACGAACGCCGCCAGCCCGACGACGGCGAAGCACGCCTGCCGCAGCGCGTGCGGGTTGGCGCCCTCCGGGTCCACGGTCTGGCTCGCGCTGTAGACCATGAGGACGCCGACGGTCGTGAGGGCCAGCACCACGAGGAACAGGATGTGGGCCTCGCTGAGGGGACGGTCGCGGCGGTCGGCCGCGCCGGCGAGGGCGGCGTCGGCGGCGGTGGTGGTCATGGTGAGGCCTCCTGTGATTGACGCGCCGGGCAAGCCCGGCGGCTAACTATACAGCGCGGGCGCTTATCGCAGTTTCAGCGACGCCAGGGCCAGGGCGGCGAACATGGCGCCCAGCAGCCAGAACCGCACGACCGTCTGCGTCTCGGTCCATCCGCCCAACTGAAAATGGTAATGGATGGGCGACATCCGCAGCACCCGCTTGCCGCCCGTGATCTTGAAGCAGGTCACCTGGAGCATGACGCTGACCGCCTCGATGACGAACAGGCCGCCCGCGATGAGCAGCATCACCTCCTGCCGGGTGGCCATGGCCACGTACCCGATGGCCCCGCCCAGGGCCAGGCTGCCCGTGTCGCCCATGAACACCTGGGCCGGCGAGCAGTTGTACCACAGGAACCCCAGGCACGCGCCCAGCACGGCGGCGCAGAAGATGGAGAGTTCGCCCACCCCGCGCACGTACGGCACGTACAGATACTGCGACCAGTCCACGCGTCCCGCGATGTAACTGATGGCCAGGAACACCAGCGTGGGCGGCACCATGCTGCCGACCGCCAGGCCGTCCATCCCGTCGGTCAGGTTGACGGCGTTGGAGGTGCCGGCGACCACCAGGATGCAGACGATGGCGAACCCCCACAGCGACAGCGGAATCGGGAACTTGTAGAACGGCAGGTTCAGGGCGATGCCCGTCCCGTTCTCGGGCAGCAGAATGTGGTCCCGCGTCTGGTACAGGAACAGGGCCAGCAGCACCGCCAGGCCGACCTGGAAGAGGAGTTTCTCCCACATCCTCAGGCCGCGGCGGCTGCGGGCCGACATATTCAGATAATCGTCCACGGCCCCGAGGGTGCCGAGCCACGCCACCGTCAGCAGGCCCAAGAAGACGTGGAAGTTCAGGATATCCGCCCACAGGGCCGTCGAGACCAGGACGGCCGGCACCACCAGCACGCCGCCCATCGTGGGCGTGGACGCCCGCGAGGCGTAAATCTGGTCCACCGTCTTGTTGCCGAAGTCCGTGCCCCCGTGCACCTTCAGGTGCTTCAGCACGCGGATGACCGACGGGGCCAGCACCATGAGCAGGAAGAAACTGGTCACGACGGCCATCATCATCCGCAGCGTCTGGTACCGCAGCGCGTAGGCGTACCGCCAGAGGCCGGCGTCCTGGAGCCAGTCCTGCAGATAGAAGAGCAGGCGGTAGACCATACGGATGCTCCCGTAAATCCCACCGGGCCCCCGGCGTACCGGGCGAGCGTGACCCAGGCTGTCGCCGCCCGGACCGAGGGCCCCTGGCGTCCCGCCCGCGCCCCGGGCGGGTCCGGAGGACCACCCTCCGGTCGTGGGATGCTGTGCCGTCGGGCGTTCGCACGTTCATTGTATCAAAGCGCGCCGGGCAGGCCCGGCGGCTAAATGTTCGTCGCGCCACGTGCCACGGCCGGCCTTGCCCGGCCGTGCTTCGCGAAGCCGCCACGGCGCGCGGCCCGCAAGCGGGCCGGCGAACACAAACACCCACGCGCGGGTG
>JAWODB010000264.1:0-9817 GCA_046483505.1 Phycisphaerae bacterium | reverse complement strand
TGGCTATGCCCGCCGGGGCCGCCGTGACGTTGACCGACGGCCAGGCGGTGCCGGGGCTGGAACCGGTGCCCGGAGAGGGTCTGCTGCGGCCGGAGCCGTCGAATGCCGACGGGCCGGCCCGGGAGTGGTTCTGGTACAAGGTCTCGGCCCGGGGCCTGGTGGAAGAGCCGTCGGAGCCGACGGCCCTGGCCGTGGCGGACCTGGCTGAACTGATTGCCACCGAGTTTCAGGTGGCATCGCTGCCGGCCGACGACGCCGTCACGGTCTCCGAGACGGCGACCCTGATCCAGGCATCGGGCGTCGGCCGTCCGGGCGGCAGGGCGGCGGAGTCGTGGCCGGCGGAGGTCCCGGACTGGGCAGATCCGGGCCGCATCGGGATGCGCGTCGGCCGGGCCGGCGCCGCACCGAGGATTTCGCAGTCGGCCGCTTCGTCGCTTCCGGGCGACGGGCCGGCGAAGGAGTGGATGGTCCGGCGGCGTCGGGCCTGACGCCCCGGCCGCCTGGTGCAGCCGTGGCGGCGGGTCGGGCCAAGGGGACCCGTAGCCGCCGGCCGACGGGACAATCGAATTCGCAGGAACGCAGGGGCGACCTCGGGAGGGCATCGACCCGGACCAACGGTCGCCCTTTCTACGTGCACGAGAACACAGGGCCGGCAATCCATGCAGGAGGAGAAACGATGACCGCGTACACGACCTGTCTCAGACTGACCGTGCTGCTGGGGATCTGCGCCGTGATGACGGTGCCCCTGTCGGCGTCGATGTATCCGGGGTTCGCCCTCCAGGACGACAACTCCCTGGTGGCCGTCCACTTCTCGAATGGGGTCGAGCGGTGGGACGTGGACGGCGTGTCCCACCTCGGCGTGGAAGACGACGAGGCGCTCCAGTGGTTCTGGTACCGCACCGGGCCGGCGGGTCACGAGCAGCGCGTCGACCCGGTGAACCTGACGTTCGATGCCGCGGCGTCGCAGGCGACCGACGGCAACGGCGACGGGTGGTCCGACTCGGCCTACCTGCTGTACCACGACGCGCTCGGCCGGTTCGACGTCGAGGTCACCGTGACGCTGGACGGCGGTCCCGACGGCAGCGAGCAGAGCGACCTGGCCGAGCAGGTCACCGTCACGAACACCGGGAGCGAGGCGCTCGAATTCCACTTCTTCCAGTACGCCGACTTCAACCTGGACGGAACGCCCGATGACGACGAAGTGCTCTACATCGGCAACGCCGTCGATGACGTCGACGAGGTCATGGTGGCGAAGCAGGTGGACGGCGATTACGCCCTCGTGGCCGCCGACGTGGCGTCGGTGCCCCTGGCGCATACGGAGGCGAACACCGACGGGTCCCTGCGGCTGAAACTCGACAACGCGGCCGCCGATGACCTGGACGATTCCACCACCGCCGTCGGCGACGTGGAATGGGCCGGCCAGTGGGACGTGACGCTCGCCCCCGGCGAGGCGTTCCAACTCAGCAAGGACAAGATGATCACGCCCGAACCCGCGACGTTGGCCCTGCTGGGCGGCGGGGCGGCGATGGCGCTCCTCCTGCGTCGTCGGCGACGGTAACGGCGGGGCGGAGCCGGTGTGGGGCTCCGCGCGCCCGACGACACGGATCCCGCCTTGGCGGCGCGGCGGCCGGACGCGGTCGCCGCGCCCGTTTTCTCGAGAGACCCGCGCGGCCGTTGAGCCGGCGACGGCCTGCGGGGGCGGAGCCGAAAGGCGAAGCGCCGCACGTCGCCGGTCGTGTCGCGCGCCGCCTTGATTCGCCCCGCCGCCGGCGGTACACTCTCGCGCCATGCATGACCCCAACGCCCCATCCGCCCGCGAGGTCCGCATCCGCAAGGCCCGCATGGCCGACGTGGAACCGGTCTTCGCCCTCGTCAACACCTACAGCCGGCTCCAGATCATGCTGCCCCGCAGCCGGGCGGACCTGTACGAGTCGCTCCGCGAGTTCCAGGTGGCCGAGGAGGACGGCGAGGTCGTCGGCTGTGCGGCCCTGGCCATCCAGTGGGACGGCCTGGCCGAGGTCAAGAGCCTCGCGGTCGCCGAGGCGGCCCAGGGGCGGGGGACGGGGCAGCGGCTGGTGGCGGCGTGCCTGGAGGAGGCCCGCTCCCTCGGCATCGGCCGGGTCTTCGCCCTGACGCTGTCGCCGGCGTTCTTCGAGCGGCTGGGCTTTGCGCGCCTGGCCAAGGAGGAATTGCCGCACAAGGTGTGGGCCGACTGCGTCCGGTGCCCGAAGTTCCCCGACTGCGACGAAGAAGCGCTGGTCATCGACCTGTAAGGCGGTGAGCAACTCTGTCCAGCCGCCGGCGTGAAACTCCCGCGCGGTGGGTCTCCGCCCCAGCCCCATCCGAGCGCCCGTGCCACGGCCGGCCTTGTCCGGCCGTGCGCCCCATCGGACAGCATCACGGCGGGACAAGGCCCGCCGTGGCACATCCGGTTTGAGGGTAACGGTGCGCGTTCGTGCGCGGCGGGTCGGGAGACCCGCCGCGCAGCCCTGCAAGGGGCGTTTCGACCGCGGTGGGTGCGGCGACCCACCGCGCACCAGGCCGGCTTCGCGCTGTAGTACTACGCGCTTTCCTTCACGGGCACGGCCTCGGCGAAGAGGTCCGCCTCGCCGCGGACCACCTCCGGCGTGACGGTGTAGCGGTACCCCTTCGGCCGGTCCGGCAGTTCGAACAGCACCTCGAGCATGAGGTTCTCGACGGTGCTCCTGAGGGCCCGGGCGCCCGTGTTGCGGGTCATGGCCTGGCGGGCGATTTCGCGCATCGCCTCGTCCGCGAAGACGAGTTCGGCGTCCTCCATCTCGAAGAACTTCTGGTACTGCTTCACGAGGGCGTTCTTCGGCTCCGTCAGGATGCGCACGAGGGCGTCCTCGTCCAGCGGCATGAGGGCCGTGATGACCGGCAGCCGGCCCACCAGTTCCGGGATCAGGCCGTAGTGGATCAGGTCGTCCGGGGTGACCTGCGGCAGGATTTCGGCGGTGCGGCGGTACCGGTCGCCGGAGCGGTGCTGCCCCTCGCTGAACCCGATGGCGCTGGCGCCGATGCGGCGGCCGACGATTTCCTCGAGGCGGTCGAACGTCCCCCCGCAGATGAACAGGATGTGCGAGGTATCGATCTGAATATACTGTTGCTCGGGGTGCTTTCGTCCGCCCTGGGGCGGGACGTTCGCGATCGTGCCCTCCAGCATCTTCAGCAGGGCCTGCTGGACGCCCTCGCCCGAGACGTCGCGCGTGATGGAGACGTTCTGCGTGGTCCGGCCGATCTTGTCGATCTCGTCGATGTAGATAATACCGCGCTGGGCGGCGTCGATGTCGAGGTCGGCCGCGTGGATGAGTTTCAGCAGGAGGTTCTCGACGTCCTCGCCCACGTACCCCGCCTCGGTCAGGGTGGTGGCGTCGCCGATGGCGAAGGGGACGTTCAGGATGTGGGCGAGGCTGCGGGCCATCAGCGTCTTGCCGCACCCCGTCGGGCCGATGAGCAGGAGGTTCGACTTCTCGATCTCGACCTCGTCGTCGTCGCCCATCTCGCCGAGGCTCAGCCGCTTGTAGTGGTTGTGGACGGCCACGGAGACGGCCTTCTTGGCGCGGTCCTGGCCGATGACGTACAGGTCCAGGAAGTCCTTGATCTCCTGCGGGGTGGGGATGCGTCCGAGGTCCGGGGCCACGGCCGCCGCCCGCCGCCGCTCCGCCTGGACCACGGAGTTACACAGGTCGATGCATTCGGCGCAGATGAAGACGCCGTCGCGGCCCTCGACCAGGGACCCGGCCTCGCGGCCGCTCTTGCCGCAGAAACTGCAGACGGTGTCGCGGCCGCGGCCGCCGCGGGTGTTGTTACGTTTCGCCATCCGTACGGCTCCTTTCCGGCGCGTCGTCGCCGGTCTCGTCCTCAGGCGGGTCGGCACCGTCTGTTTCTATCGGCGATTCGTCTTCGGTTTCCCCATCCGGTCCGGCGGGCGGGCGGTCGACCTTCTTGCCGGCGATTTGGGCGCGGACGGCCTCGTATTCCTCCCGGCTGATCTCGCCGGCGATCAGTTGCGCGCGGAGGTCGTCCAGGTCGATGCCGCCGCAACTCCCGCCGCGCCGCTGCGTCTTCCACCCCCACAGGCGGACGAGGGCGAGGACCAGGAACACCAGGACCAGCCCCACCGCGCCCCACACCAGGACCGGGAGCATGTCCCGTACGGGCGTTGCGAACGGTTCGGGCTCCATCACCCCTCCTGCCGCTCGTCCTCCTTGCCGAAACGGACCGGCGTCCTACGCCCCGTGTTCCGTTTACGCCGCATCCATTCCCGCCAGTGCCTCGACAGGAACATGGCGACGACTACGCCGAGGAAGAGGCCCCCTGCGACGGTGATGAAAATCCAGAAGATGGCGGCTGCAATCTCTCGCGGCGTGATTTCAACAAACGTCCCGCCCAGGGGCACATAATCGCTGACACGCATGCCGGCCCCCTCTTATCGCACAGCCGTCTCGGCCTTCATCTCGCGCTGCATCAGGTCCGCCACGGCGTCGGGGGCCGGTTTGCCCTTGAAGAGCACCTCGTACACCTCGCGGGTGATGGGCATGTCGATGCCCTCGCGCTCGGCCAGCGTCAGTGCAGCCCAGGTGGTGCGGACGCCCTCGGGCTCGGCCCGGTCGAGTTCCTCGAGGATATCGTCGAGCGAGCGTCCGCGGCCGATGGCCTCGCCCACGCGGTGGTTCCGGCTGAGGGGGCTGAGGCACGTCGTGACGAGGTCCCCCAGGCCCGCCAGGCCGGCGAACGTCTCCGGCCGGGCGCCCAGGGCCGTGCCCAGGCGGGTCATCTCGACCAGGCCCCGGGTCACGAGGGCGGCCACGGCGTTCGTGCCGAGTTCCAGGCCTGCACAGATACCGGCGGCGATGGCGATGACGTTCTTCAGGGCCCCGCCCAGTTCCACCCCCACCGGGTCGTCGCTCGTGTACACGCGGAACCAGTCGGTGGCGTAGGCCCGGCGGACGCGGTCGGCGTCGCCTGAGTCGGCCGAGGCGACGACGACGGCGGCCGGCAACTGGGCCGCCACCTCCCGCGCCAGGCACGGGCCGCTCAGGATGACCGTCCGGCGGGGACCGGCCACCCGCTCCAGCACCTCGCTCGGCCGGAGCAGGCTCTCCGTCTCGATGCCCTTGACGACGGAGCAGTAGATCGGCTCCTGGGGCAAGGCATCGGCCACCTGCTCCAGGACGGCCAGCAGGTAGCGGGACGGGACCGCCACCACGACCATGTCGGCCCCGTCGGTGACCTCCGCCGCGTCGGTCGAGAGGAGCAGGTCCTCCGGCAGGCGGAAGCCCGGCAGGAACCGGGCGTTCGTGCCGGTCCGCTGCATGTCGGCCACGTGTTCCTCGAACGCCGACCACATGCGGACGCCGATGCCGCCCGAGGCCAGGAGGATGGCACTCAGGGTGCCCATCCCGCCGTCACCGATGATGGCTGCGCGGTTGATCATGGGTCGGAGTCCAAAGTCCAGAGTCCAGAGTCCAGAGTCCAAAGTCCAGAGTCCAAAGTCCAAAGTCCAAAGTCCAAAGTCCAAAGTCGTGAAGGCAATCGAACGCGTCGAGTCCAGAGCCGACGGCGGTCGCGCGCCGCTGTGTCGTGGTTGTTGACTTTGGACTCGCGACCCTGCCGTCCACTATACCGCACACCCCAAGGCCGGTCAATGCTGCAGTGGGCGGAGGTCCGGCAGGCGGCGGGGCGGGGGCAGGCGGATGCGCCGGCCGGCGCGCAGCACCGACGACGGGTACAGCGTCCCGCGCCACCGGACGCCGCCGCGCAAAAGGCCGACTTCGCGTTGTCGCCTCAGCCCACCTGGACGCGGACCACGTGTTCCACGCCGTCGTCGAGCAGGGGGATGGTCTTTTCCTCCTGGACCACCTCGTCCACGCGGACGCTGCGGACGTTCCAGGTGGCGGGGCCCGCCACGCTCACCTTGATGTGGTACACCGTGTTGCGGTAGCGGTAGTGGATGGTGTAGCCCTTCCATCCGGGCGGGAGGACGGGCTCGAGGCGCAGCCGGTCGACCTCCAGCCGCAGGCCCAGCAGCGTGTCGGTCAGCATCCGGTACATCCAGGCGGCGGAGCCGGTGTACCAGGTCCATCCGCCGCGGCCCTCGTGGCCGTGGGCCGTGTACACGTCGGCCGCCACCACGTATGGCTCCACTTTGTAGCGGTCGATGCGTTCGGGCGTGTCGCCGTGGGCGATCGGGTTGATGGTGTCGAAGAGGCGCCAGGCGGTCTCGGCCTGGCGGAGTGCGGCGGCGGCCATGGTGACCCAGACGGCGGCGTGGGTGTACTGGCCCCCGTTCTCCCGCACGCCCGGCACGTAGCCCTTGATGTAGCCGGGGTCCCAGGGGGCCTGGTCGAACGGCGGCGTGAAGAGGCGGATGACCCCCAGGTTCCAGTCCACGAGGTGTTCCAGGACCGACTGCATGGCCATCTCGGCCCGGCGGGTCTCGCCGGCGCCCGAGAGGACGGACCAGGCCTGCGGCAGGGCGTCGATGCGGCACTCGGGGCTCGAGGCCGACCCGAGGGGCTCACCGTTGTCGAAGTACGCCCGGCGGTACCACCGGCCGTCCCAGCCGTGCTTCTCGAGGTTGGCCTGGAGGGTCTTGGCGGCCTGCTCGCACCGCTCGACGCCGGCCTGGTCGCCCTGCCGGCGGGCCAGGGCCGCGAACTGCGTCACCACGTCGTACAGGAAGAACGCGAGCCAGACGCTCTCGCCCTTGCCGTCCTTGCCCACCCGGTTCAGGCCGTCGTTCCAGTCGCCGCAGCCGATGAGCGGCAGGCCGTGGTCGCCGAAGTGGAGACTCCGGCGGATGGCCCGCATGCAGTGCTCGTAGAGCGAGGCGGAGTCCTCGCTGACCTGCGGCAGGTCGTAGTACGACTCCTCGCCCGGTTCGACGGGCCGGCCCTCCAGGAACGAGGTGTGCTCGTTCAGGATACCGGTGTCGCCGGTGGCGGCCACGTAGCGGGCCGTCACGTAGGGGAGCCAGAGGTAGTCGTCGGAGAACCGCGTGCGGACGCCCCGTCCGGTGGGCGGATGCCACCAGTGCTGGACGTCGCCGTCGTGGAACTGTCGGCCCGCGCACCGCCGCAGGTGGCCGCGGACGAGGTCCGCCCGCTCGTGCAGGAGGGCGAGGGAGTCCTGCAACTGGTCGCGGAAGCCGTACGCCCCGCCCGACTGGTAGAAGCCGCTGCGTCCCCAGAAGCGAGCGGCCATCGCCTGGTACAGGAGCCAGTGGTTCGTGAGGAGGTTGACGGCCGGGTCGGGCGTCTCGACGTACACGCCGCCGAGCAGGCGTTTCCAGAAGTCCCAGACGGTCTCCAGGGCGACGCGGGCGCCGTCGATGCCGCCGTAACGGTGCAGCGTCTCGCGCATCTCCTGTTCGCTGCGGGCCGCGCCCAGGATGAAGACGACCTGGCGTTCCTGGCCGGCCGGGACCATCAGGAACGCCTGGATCGCGCCGCAGGGGTCGAGGCCGGCGCCGACGCGGTTCGAGAGGCGCTGGCGGCCGAGGGCGTCCGGCTCGGCCAGGGAACCGTTGCGGCCGATGAACTCCGTCCGGTCGCCGGTCAGGCTCCGGTCGGCCGCGCTCGTCTCGAAGAAGGCCAGGCGGTCGGCGAAGTCCGTGCTGTAACTGGACGTGGCCACGATGGCCCCCGTCTGCGGGTCCTGCCGCGTGATCACGTGCAGGGCGTTGGTCTCGCGGTGCTCGCCCAGGACCCATTCGCAGAAGCCGACGAGGCTGAGGCGGCGGTCCCGCTCCGAGAGGTTCCGGACCGTGAACTTCGTGAACTTGACCGGCGCGTCGGTCGCCACGTACGTGTGGACCTCGGTGAAGATCCGTTCCTGCGTGTGCTCGAAGACGGTGTACCCGAGCCCGTGCCGACAGACGTACGGCGTGGGGCCGGGCGCCGGCTTCGGCATGGCGGACCAGAAGCGTCCGGTCTCCTCGTCGCGGACGTAGAACGCCTCGCCGGTGGCGTCGTCGGTCACGGGGTCGTTGTACCAGGAGGTCAGGCGGTACTCGTGGGCGTTCTGGAACCACGTGTACGCGAGGCCCGATTCGGTGACGACGGTGCCGAAGTCGGGGTTGGCGAGGACGTTGGCCCACGGGGCGGGGGTGGCGGCCCCGGGTTCGAGGATGACGACGTACTCGCGACCGTCGGGCGTGAAGCCGCCCAGGCCGTTGAAGAAGGCGAGTTCGCGTTCCGGCAGATGGTATTCGCCGGGGGGAATGGGCTCCGGATAGCGAACCGGCCGAAGGGCCGGTACCCGCGTGCCGGCCCGTCGGCGGCGTTCGGTCTGCTCGGCCAGGGTGCCCGCGCGGTCCGAGAAGACGATCCGGGCCACCGACTGGAGCAGCACGCGGTCGTCTTCGGGCAACTGGTCGGTGCTGCGGATGAACAGGCCGCCCGGCTGGTCGAGGGAGCCGGCGGCCGGCCCCGCGCCGACCATGCCCATGATCTGGTCCCACAGCGACTGGCGGTACCCGGAGAAGGCGTCGACCCAGATCACGAGGTCCACCTGGAGTCCCTTGTACCGCCAGTAGGCGTGGGCCTGGAGGGTCCGGCGGACGAGTTCCAGGCCGGACTCCTCCGTGATGCGCACCAGGACGATGGGCACGTCGCCCGAGATGCCGTACCGCCAGAGGTCGGCCTGCCCCTTGCGGTTGCGCGAGAGCAGCGAGGCGTTGGCCCGGTACCGCCGGTTGGCGTAGATGATGGAGCCGGCGAGGCGCGCAAACCGCTGGGCCTGCGACTCGGTGGCGTGGATCTGGTGCAGGAGGACCTGGCTCTGCGTCCAGGCGAGTTCGAACAGGCGGTCCGACAGCCGCTGGTCGTGGTACCGGTCGACCAGGAGGACGGCTTGCTCGCGGGTCTCGCCGGCGCCGGTGATGCAGTCGATGACGATCGATTCGCCGGCCCCGATGCGCAGGCGTCGGCGGATGGCGACGGCCGGGTCGAGAACCGATCCCTCGCTGCCCGAGAGGGGGCCCGGACGGTCGAGCGCCGCCGGGTCCGCCGACGACCGGCCCCGGCCGACGAACCGGGCCCGGTCGGTCTCGAAGGAGGCCCACGGCATGATCTTCTCGGCGTGCACGATCATGGCGTGGAACATCCAGGGCGGCTTTTCCTCCTCGGACCGCGGCCGGCGGGTGCACAGGATGGCCGACTTGTCCGGAATCGTCTCGGTCTGGATGAACAGCGCGTTGAAGACCGGGTGGGCGCGGTCGGCGACGGGCGAGGCCAGCGCCACCTCCGCGAACGAGGTCAGTTCCAGCGTCCGCGTCGCATTCGACAGGTTCGTCAGGTGGAGGCGCCTCAGTTCCAGGTCCTCTTCGGGCGAGACGGAGATCTGGAGGTAGGCGTCGATGTCGTTGTGGACGGTCCGGAACTCGGCCCGCGCCTGCGAGAAGACGCAGCGGTACTGACCGGCGTCGCTGCACAGCGGCTGGTGCGTGCACGACCAGGTCTCGTCGGCGTCGACGTCGTGCAGGTAGAAGAACATGCCCCAGTGGTCGCGGGTGAAGTCCTCGCGCCACCGCGTCAGGGCGGTGGCGTGCCACCGGCTGAACCCGCTCCCCGCGCTGGTGAGCATGACGTGATACCGGCCGTTGGAGAGCAGGTGGACCTGCGGCACGCGCGGGGCGGGGTCGGTGTAGACGCGGACGGTGGCGCCGCGGGTCTCCTCCCCCTCCTCGCGCTGCGTGACCGGCACCTCGTGGTGTTCGGTCCGGGCGCTGGCCCGGGCGGCGGGGATCCGCTCTTCCAGCAGCAGCGAGGTGGCCCGGACCCGCGGGTCCGAG
>JAWODB010000198.1:0-12319 GCA_046483505.1 Phycisphaerae bacterium | reverse complement strand
TTGCTGTCCATCGGTGTCTCCCGCCTTAAGCCGTTCGTAAGGTGCCTGACACCTTTGCCGCTTGTCATGGACGCGCCGGGCACGGGAAAGGTGCCAGGCACCTGTAAAGGCGTTAAAGGTGCCTGGCACCTCTGCTGTTTGTCATGGACGCGCCGGCCAAGGCCGGCGGCTAACTGTGGCCTGCCTTGCGCCGTTGCGGTGCCGTTGGCGTTCGCCGTCCATTCTGCATTCCGAATTCCGCGTTCCGCATTGGAACGATCGCGCTTTTAATTCATATGGCCGGGCGCTGATTCTCGGCAAAAAGCCGAAATTCCCGGGGCATTTGTCGCGCGTTTTCGCGCGTTTCCGAAAAAAGCGGGGCAAAAGTCGCGCGTTTCGCCTTACCCATTTTAACATTCGACCCTCAAATCGTCCCTCACGGGTCAGAATCGACGATCGGGGAGCCGAAAACGGCCATTTTCGGGGTTTGCGCGAAAACGCGTTTTCTCAGAATATCGATCGCGGGGCGCATAGGCGAGCGCGGCGGGGCGGAAGCGCGCAACCTTCACTGGCGGGCAAGCCGCCAGTGGCACCCGGTGCAAAAGGAAAGCGCGGCGGGTGCGGAGACCCGCCGCGCGACATTTCCGTCAGTCCACACAGGGCAGGGGGGTTACTTCCTGGACTTCTTCCCGCCCTTCGATTTCTTGCCCTTCTTGCCGGACGCCTTCTTGCCCTTGCCCTTGGACTTCTTGCCGCCCTTCTTCTTCGGCACGTCGCCGTGGGTGATGGCGGCCTGGGCGGCGGCGAGGCGGGCAATCGGCACGCGGAACGGCGAGCACGAGACGTAGTCGAGCCCGACCTCGTGGCAGAAGGCGATGCTGGCCGGGTCGCCCCCGTGTTCGCCGCAGATGCCGAGTTTGATGTCCTTCCGGGCCTTCCGCCCCTTCTCGACGGCGATGCGGACGAGTTGCCCCACGCCGGCCGTGTCGAGCGACTGGAACGGGTCGGCGTCGAAGATGCCGTACTCTTCGACGTACGGCCGGAGGAACTTGCCGGCGTCGTCGCGGCTGAAGCCGCACCCCATCTGCGTGAGGTCGTTCGTGCCGAAGGAGAAGAACTCGGCCTCCTCGGCGATTTCGTCGGCCGTCAGGGCCCCGCGGGGCACCTCGATCATGGTGCCGATCTTGTACTCGAACGGCACCTTGCCGCCCTTCTTCTTTTTACGGACCTCCTCCAGGGCCTCCAGGATGACCGCCTTCTGGTTCGCCAGTTCCTTCACGTGGCCGACGAGGGGCACCATGATCTCGGGCTGGGCGCCCTTGACTTCCCAGGCGGCCTCGAAGATGGCCCGGGCCTGCATCCGCGTAATCTCGGGGTAGATGACGCCGAGCCGGCAGCCGCGGTGGCCGAGCATCGGGTTGAACTCGTGCAGCGCGTCGACCGTCTGACGGATCTTCTTGACAGGCACGCCGAGGTGGTCGGCCATTTCCTTCTGGCCCTCTTTGTCGTGCGGGACGAACTCGTGCAGCGGCGGGTCCAAGAGGCGGATGGTGGCCGGCCGCCCTTTCAGGGCCTTGAAGATGCCGACAAAGTCCTCGTGCTGGAGGGGCTGGAGTTTCGCGAGGGCTTTCTTCCGCCCCTCCTCGTCGTCGGCCAGGATCATCTCGCGCATGGCGACGATGCGGTCGCCCTCGAAGAACATGTGCTCGGTCCGTGTCAGGCCGATGCCCTCGGCGCCGAAGTCGACGGCCGTGGCGGTGTCCTTGGGCGTGTCGGCGTTGGTGCGGACGCCGAGGGTGCGGTAGGCGTCGGCCCATTTCATGATCTGGGCGAAGGGGCCGGTCAGTTTCGGCTCGACGGTGGGCAACTGCTCGCCGTACACCTGGCCGGTGGAGCCGTTCAGGCTGATCCAGTCGCCCTCCTTGAGGGTCATGCCGCCGGCGGTCAGGGTCCCCGCCTTGTAGTCGATGGAGGCGTCGCCACAGCCGGCCACGCAGCACTTGCCCATGCCTCGTGCGACGACGGCGGCGTGGCTGGTCATCCCGCCGCGGGTCGTCAGGACGCCCTGGGCGGCGTGCATGCCGCCCACGTCTTCGGGCGAGGTCTCGATCCGGGCCAGCACGACCGGCTTGCCGTCCTCGAACCAGGCCTCGGCGTCGTCGGCCGTGAAGACGAGCCGGCCGGTGGCGGCGCCGGGACTGGCCGGCAGGCCCTTGGCGATGGGGTCGGCGTCCTTGACGGCGTCGGGGTCGAACTGCGGGTGCAGCAACTGGTCGATCGCCTTCGGGTCGATGCGGAGGACGGCCTGCTCCACGTCGATGAGGCCTTCCTTGGCCATGTCGGCGGCGATCTTGACGGCGGCGGGGGCGGTGCGTTTGCCGGTCCGCGTCTGGAGCATCCACAGCGTGCCGCGCTCGATCGTGAACTCCACGTCCTGCATGTCCTTATAATGCTGTTCGAGTTTCTCGCGGATGTCGGTCAGTTCTTTATAGGCCTTGCGGTTGATCTTCTGGAGTTCCTTGATGGGCTTGGGGGTGCGGATCCCGGCGACGACGTCCTCGCCCTGGGCGTTCATGAGGAACTCGCCGTAGAAGACGTTCTTGCCGGTGGCCGGGTCGCGCGTGAACGCCACGCCCGTGCCGGAGTCGTCGCCCATGTTGCCGAAGACCATCGTCTGGACGTTGACGGCGGTGCCCTTGAGGCCGCGGATGTCGTTGATCTGGCGGTACTTGATGGCGCGGGGGTTGTCCCAGGAGCCGAAGACGGCGGCGATGGAGTCCCAGAGTTGCTCGCGGGCGTCCTGCGGGAAGGTCTTCTTGTCGCGCGTGTAGACCTGCTTGTAGGCGTCGCAGACGGCCTTGAGACCCTCGACGTCGAGGTCCGTGTCGAGTTCGGCGCCGCGCTCGTCCTTGACCGTCTGGAGCGCCTCCTCGAAGTGCTCGTGTTCCATGCCGAGCACGACGTCGCCGAACATCTGCATAAATCGGCGATACGCGTCCCACGCGAACCGCTCGTTGCCCGTCAGTTCGATCAGGGCAGGGAGGGTCTGGTCGTTCAGGCCGAGGTTCAGGACCGTGTCCATCATGCCGGGCATGGAGACGGCCGCCCCGCTGCGGACCGAGACGAGCAGGGGGTTCTCGCCCGTGCCGAACGTCTTGCCGGTGGCCTTCTCGAGTGTCTCGAGGTGCTTCTCGACCTCCTTCTTGAGGCCGCGGGGATACTGGCCGTCGTGTTCGCTGTAGTACGCGCAGACCTCCGTGGTGATGGTAAAGCCCGGCGGGACGGGCAGGCCGATGTTGGCCATCTCGGCGAGGTTGGCCCCTTTGCCGCCCAGCAGTTCCTTCATCTCGGTCCGGCCCTCGGTCTTGCCGGCGCCAAAGAAGTAGACATGCTTCTTCGTCTTCGCCATCGTTCGGCTCTCCTAAGCGTCTGGTCCTCGTCGGCGTCTGGTGCTCGGTGGGGATGCGATCCCGCGCGGGACGGCCGAAACACGCCTGCCGCCCCGAACCGCGCCGCGGCACCGCTCAAAGAACGCCCCTTATACCGCGGCGGCGAGGCGGCGTCAACTGTTTTCGCCCCGTAACGGCATGAGGGTGCGCCGAGCCGTGCCGGCGGGCGGCGTGGCCGCGGTCAGGACGCCCGGCCTCCGGCGCAAGTTCCGCCGGAATTTGTGTTGATTGGCCCGCGGACTTCTGGTAGCGTTCCCATCGGGCTGCGACCGGTACCATTCGCTTTTGGGTCGGGAGGACACGTCCATGCAAGCCAGACTTCACCTCGTCAAGGGCAATCCGAAGGGCAAGCAGGTGGACGTCCCGGAAGGGACCCTGACGGTCGGCCGGGCCGAGGATCGGGACCTCATCATCGCGTCCACCCGCGTTTCCCGCCAGCACTGCGACATCGTCAACGAGGCCGGCGGCCTGACCGTCCGCGACAACGACAGCGGCAACGGCACGCTCGTCAACGGCCGGAAGGTGAAGGAGCAGAAACTCCAGCCCGGCGACCAGGTCACCATCGGCCCGCTGACGTTCCTGGTGGAGATCGACGGCGTCAAGGAGAAGCCGGCCTCCGCCGAGCCGGCCGAACCGCAGGCCGAAGCCAGGCCCGGGGCCGCCCCCGAACCGGAGGCCAAGCCGAAGCCCCAGGCGAAAGCCGAACCCAAGCCGGAGGCGAAGGCCAAACCCGCCGGCCCGCGCAAGCGCGCATCCGAGGACGACATCCTGGCCCACCTGGAGCAGATGTCCGGCGGCAAGGGCGGCGGGTCGGAAGGCGGCGAGGCATCCGACTCCGGCGACGATGACGACGACGCCCTCGAGATCTCCGACGAAGACCTCCTCGAATAGCCGGTAACCGGCTTCGTCGCGGCAGAACGCCCGCGGGCGCCCGGCCGGGCGCCCGTTCTACATGCCTTCCGGTCGGCCATGGTGGACAAACCCGCCTCCTGGAGACGGCCTGCCGCCGGCGCAACATAAGATTGATTATCGGACGTTGGGTTTCCTGCGTCATCGGGCGTATTTCCCGCACGCCGTGCCGCAGGCGCCCCAGGTGTCTTGCTCGGGCGTGTCTGTGCCTGAGAAGAAAGCGAGTGAGGCAACCGAATGAGCCCCGTGACGGAGCGGGGATCGGCGTTTCGCACGGGCGCAGGCGCGCTGGACGGCGAGGCGTCGGAGGCTAACACGACAACGCTAGGTCGACCATTTGCGCGGTGGGTCTCCGCACCCACCGCGCTCGAAACGGCCCTTTCAGGGCTGCGCGGCGGGTAGGGAGACCCGCCGCGCACGAGGTAACGTTGTAGTGCTAAGGGTTTGGTATCGTCCCAAAGGTGGGGGACGATGCGAGGACAGGAGGGCGTCGGCCTCGGCTCCGAGGCGGGCCGGGGGCCGCGCCTTTGGCCCCGTCGGCTCGGCGTCGGCCCGGAGCCCTGCGGGGCTGGCGTGAGGCCGACGCCGACGCGACGGGGCTCCAGGGGCTTGCGGGGGCGTGTGGATGAGACAGTCCCCCGCTTGCGTTGGGCTTGGGAAGAGGGGGTCCGGGGGAGAAGGGTTCTCCCCCAGGGTGTGCCTCGCCGCAACACGCTGACGGAGCCGTGTGCCGCTCGCCCCCACTTCTGGGACGATACTAAGGGGTTGCCAGGCGGCGGCCGCTTCAGTATGATGTAGCAGTCGGAAAGCCGTACGGGTGACTCGAGAAGCGAAAGGAGCGACCGACCACACATGCTGAAAGTGCGACAGAGAGGCAACGAATCAGTCCAGCAGATGCTCAAGCGGTTCAAGAAACTCTGCGAGAAGGAAGGACTGAACAAGGAGATCAAGAAGAACAGTTACTACGAGAAGCCCAGCGAGCGCCGTCGCCGGCAGTTGCGCAAGGCCGAGCGGCAGGCGCTGCGCAAGCAGCGGCAGAAGTCGCGATGATCCCCCCTGCCCCGGACGCCGCCGCGGCCCGGGGCGTATCACGTCTGTGAGGCGGGCATGGACGACGCCCATCCCGTTGTCACGCAGGGTCTGACGAAGGTCTACAAGGATTTCTGGGGCCGGCAGAAGGTCCATGCGCTCGTCGCCCTCAACCTGGCGCTGGAGCGGGGCGAGGTCTTCGGCCTCCTGGGGCCGAACGGCTCCGGCAAGAGCACCACGATCAAACTCCTCCTCGGGCTGATCTTCCCGACGGCCGGTCAGGCCCGTGTCCTGGGCCTTCCGCCCGGGTCCGGCGCCGTGAACCAGCGGCTCGGCTACCTTCCGGAGGAATCGTACCTCCATCGTTTCCTGACGGGCGAGGAAACGGTCGATTTCTACGGCCGCCTGTTCGGCCTGCCTCGCCGTCGCCGCCGCGCCCGCACGGAGGAACTCCTGGAGATGGTCGGCCTGGACCGCCGGGCCCGGGCCCGCCAACTCCGGGAGTACTCCAAGGGCATGAGCCGCCGCATCGGCCTGGCCCAGGCCCTCGTCAACGACCCCGAACTGCTCCTGCTGGACGAGCCGACCACGGGCCTCGACCCGATCGGCACCCGCGAGATGAAGGACCTCATCCTCCGCCTGAAGGACGAGGGCAAGACGATCCTCCTCTCCTCGCACCTCCTGGCCGACGTCCGCGACGTCTGCGACCGCATCGGGATCCTGGCCCGCGGGGAACTCAAGGAACTCGGCCGCGTCCGCGACCTCCTGACCGTCCGCGACGTCTTCCAGGTGCAGACCCGCGGCGCATCGGAGGCGGCGCGGGAGGCGATGGTCGCCGCCGCCAAACAGGCCGGGGCCGACGTCGTCGCCGCCGAACATCCGACCACCACGCTGGAGGACCTGTTCCTCCGCGTCGTGGGCGCCGAGGCCCGCGGCCGCGAGCGGAAACGCGATGAGGACCCGCCGGCCTCCCCGGACGCCGATGCGTGATGGATACGCCCGCCGCCCATCCCCGTCCCTCCGCCGCCGGACGCCGCCGGCGCCACGCCGGGCGTCGGCTGGCCGCCGTAGCGCTCGTGACGTTCCGGCAGGGGCTTCGCCTGCGGCTGTGGCTGCTGGCGCCGCTGGCGCTGGCGGTCGCGATCGTGACGGACCTCTCCTCGCCGCGGTTCGATCCGGTCTTCGACGCCATTCCCGCCGCCGTCGGCACGAGTATCCTCGTCATGACGGTGCTGGTCGTCATCCTGGGGATCTTCTTCGCCACGTACCCGACGCCCGCGGAGATGGACTCCCGCGTGGCCTACACGCTGATGACGAAACCCCTGGCCGCCTGGGAGGTCGTGGCCGGCCGCGTCCTCGGCCTCGGCCTGCTTCTGGCGGCGATGCTGGCCGTCATGGGCGCGGGCGTGTACGGCTACGTGCGCGTCCGGGCGGCGGAGGTCCAGGCGCTGGCGGCCGGCCGTCTCGAAGAGGCACGCGGACGGGTCCAGCGGCCGGCGGACCTCAACCCCCTGGAGGCCGTGGCACGCGACGGACCGCTCGCCACGTACCGGTATCGGAAGGCGTCGTCCGGCCCGGCGTTCCGGGTCCATTTTGCGGGCGAGCGGCCCCAGGTGCCGGGCGTCCTCTGGGTCGTCGGCCGGACGGGCATGCGGCTGCGGTGGAGCCTCCAGGACACGCCGCTGCGGGAGTGGACGGCCTCGGGTCCCGGCCACGTCGAGGTGACGGTGGTTCCCCACCGGCCGCCCGGCGAGGCCGCGGAACCGGGTGAGGAGGACGAGGGACCCGTCAAGGTGACCGTCCGCCTGGTGGCCCGCCGCACGGACCGTCAGCCCGCCGCCGGGTACGGGCCCGGGAAGCGCACGCTCGTCCAGGCGGTGGACCTCGAGGTGCCGGCATCCGGGACAGTGCGCGTGCCCGTCGTCCGCGCCACGCAGGAGAAACGGCCCGCCGAGGGCACCTTCGGCGTGCCCGACGTGGGCGAGTTGTCGCTGGACGTCCTGGCGTTTGAGCCGCGGCACGTCATCGGCGCCGGCGCCGGGGCCGTCCGGATTGTGGGGCCCGCCGGCCAGGCCGTGGTCCTGGACGAGCCGCCCGAACGCAAGCCGGGCGAACTCGGCGCCCGGCCGACGCTCGTCGGGTCGCCCGACCTGCCTCGCCAGATGGCGGTCTTCCGGTTCGACGAGGTCCCGGCCGGCGAGTTGGGCGGCGGCGACACGGCCGTCGAAATCGCCTACTCGCTCGACGCGTACAGTGCGGCAACGGTCCAGCCCGCGGCCCAGGCCACCTTCATCCGTCCGGATACGGGCGCGACGCAGGCGTTCGAGTTCACCCCGGAGGGCCATCACCCCACGCGCCTCTACCTGGACCGCGCCTTCTGGCACGGCGGGCCGCTCGAGGTCCGCCTGGAATGCCTCACGCGAAACGATTACATGGGCCTGCTGCCCGAGAGCGTGCGTCTGCGGCTCGGCGGCGACCCCTATGCCGTCCACCTGGCCAAGGGGACCTTCGGCGTCCTCCTGTTCGGGGCCGTCCTGACGGCCGCCGCGGTCTTCGTCAGCACCCGCCTCTCCTGGTTCGTCAGCATCCTGGGCATGGTGACGCTCTTCGCGGTGGGGACCGTCGGCCGCATCCTCCTCAGTTACGGAATCGTCCGGGACGTGGCGGTGTCCGTCTCGGATTGGCTGGAGGGGGCCCCGGGCGGGCCGTGGCTGCTGGACCATCTTCAACTCCAGGGCCTCCTGCCCCCGGACACGTTTCACGCGGGCCAGGCCATCCCGTGGTGGGACCTGGGCGCCTCCGTCGCCCTCGTGCTCCTGGTGACGGCGGCGTTCGTGGCGGCGGGCGGCTATCTGCTCCGGACGCGGGAGGTGGCGGCATGAACGCTCCCGGCGGACGAAACGGCGCCGGCCGGCGGACCACCCTCATCGGCCTGCTGGTCGTCGCGGTGGTCCTGGCGGCCGTGGTCTATCCGCTCCGGAGGTACGTCGTGGAGCCGCGGCGGCAGCGGCTGCTGGGGGAGCACGAACCGCCCGGCCGGCGGCTGGCCCTGTGCTCGCAGTTCGCGTTCTCGACGGCCGCCGGCGCCGCCGTCCGCATCCTGCCCGGCCGGCCCGCCCTGGAACTCAGCGATTTGCCCTCGAAGGCCGTCACCCTCATCCTGGGCGGATTTCGCGGGCCGTACGTCGTCTACCTCTGGATCAAGGTCGAGGAGGAAAAGCACGAGAAGGTCCACTTCGACCTCATCGACCGGTACACCAAGATCGCCTCCCTCCAGAGCGATTACCCGGAAATGTGGGTCTACCACGGCTGGAACCTGGCCTGGAACGTGAGCGTCCAGTGGCAGTCGCTGGAACGGAAGTACCAGTGGATTCGCCGCGGGGCCGAGTTCATGCGCGAAGGCCATCGCCAGAATCCGCACAGCGCCCGCATCGCGGCCGAAATCGGACGCCTCTACGCCGAGAAACTCGGCCGGAGCCAGGAGGCGTTCTACTTCCGCGACCGCGTCCGCGAGGAGGAGGGCCGCAGCCCCTTCCTCATCGCCTACGAATGGTACGACCTCGCGCGCAAACTCAACGACCGCTACGATTCGCTCGGACGCGGGCTCTCCGAACCCGTCACGTACAGCCAGGCGTGCCACAATCTGTCCTACTACGCGACGGCATTGACGCAACGGGTCTACGACGCGTTCAAGGCCAGCATGGACGCGCGCGCCGCGGGCCGGGACGAGGAGGCCCGCCGCGCCTTCGAACGCGGTATGGAGCGGCTCGACCGCGCCATCGACGCCTGGGCCTGGGCCCGCCGGGAATGGCACGACCAGGCGATCCGCTTCGAGCGGGAAGCGACGGTCGCCGGCCTCATCGAGGTGTACCGCCGCTTCCACGACCAGGCGGACGATTCCCACAAGGGCCTGGTTGCCCTGCGCGAGACGCTCACCTACGAGAACCTGCCTCAGACGTTCGAGCGGATGGAACGGCCGACGATCAGGTAGCCGCCCGCCCGGCCGCCGGCAGCGCCGCCCCCCGCCATAGCGCGGCGGGTCGGAGCCTGTCCCGAGCGCAGCCGAGGGATACCCGCCGCGCCCGGCCTGGAAGCGTCAGGCCCGGTGGCCGCCTGCGAACCTCTCGGCCGCCAGCAGCGCCGCCCCCAGGGCCCCCGTCGTCTGCGGATGGTCCGGCACCAGGACCTCGACCGCCAGCGCCCGGCGCAGGGCCTCGACGGCCGCCGGGTTCCGCGCCACGCCGCCCGTGAACGCGACGGGCCCGTCCATCGCCACCCGCTCGGCCATCCCCCGCAGGCGCGACGCCACGGCCGCGTGGACGCCCGCCAGGATCGCCTCGCTCGGATAGCCCTGGCCGCGGAGGCTCACGATCTCCGACTCGGCGAAGACCGTACAGGTGCTGGCGATGGGCACGGCCGTCTCGGCCGCCAGGGACCGCCGGCCCGCCTCGTCCAGGTCCAGGTCGAAGGCCGACGCCATGACCTCCAGGAACCGTCCCGTGCCGGCGGCGCACCGGTCGTTCATGGCGAAGTCGCGGACCTGGCCGTCGGCGTCGAGGGCGATGGCCTTGCTGTCCTGGCCGCCCACGTCCAGGATGCCCCGCGCGGCGGGCACCTCGTGCCGCACGCCCCGCGCCTGGCACGTGATCTCGGTGATCGTGGCGGACGCCCCGTCGACGACGGCCCGTCCGTAACCCGTGGCCACGAGGGCCGCGAGGTCCACCCCCCGGAGGCCTGCGCCGTCGAGCGCCTCGGCCAGGACGCGGGCGGCGATCTCGGCGGCGTCCCCGCCCGTCGGGGCGATGGCGCGGGCCCGGACCGCCCCGTCGGCCAGGACGACCGCCTTGGTCGTGCGGGCGCCGGCGTCGAGACCGCAGGTGATCATCGCGCCTCCCCCTCCGGGGCGGTTTAACCTCGGGTGGTAGCGCGGTGGTTCTCCGTAACCACCGTGCTTCATGCACTGACCGTCTTGCACGCGGCGGGTACTCCAGACCCGCCGCGCTACTATCCGAACTTAAAACGCTGCGGGGCCGCCAGGACGAGGGCCACCATCTGCCCGCCGAAGCCGGCGGCGACCTTGACGGCCCGCCGCACCCGCCGCGGCCGCGCCTGAAGCGGCGTGCAGTCCAGGTCAATCGCCGGATCCGGGTCCGTCAGGTTGGCCGTGGGCGGCACGGACGAGCGGCCGATGGCCAGGACCGTCAGGACCGTCTCGACCGCCGCCGCCGCCCCCAGCAGGTGCCCGTGCGAGCCCTTCGTCGACGAGACGCTCACGCGGTCGGCCGCGGGGCCCAGGGCGGCGCGGACGGCCCGGGCCTCGGCCACGTCGTTTGCCCGCGTGGCGGTGCCGTGGGCGTGGACGTAATCGACCTGCCCCGGCGCGGTGCCGGCGCGGGCGAGGGCGTCGCGGATGAGACGGGCGAGCGCCCGGCCGTCCGTCTCCGTGTCCGTGAGGCCCGCCCCGTGGCAGCCCGTGGCCCATCCGGTGAGGCGGGCAAGCGGCGACGCGCCGCGCCGCGCGGCCGCGGCCGACGACTCCAGCACCAGGACGCCCGCCCCCTCGCCGACCGCGAAGCCGCGACGCGTGGCCGAGAACGGGCGGACCGCCGTGGCGGGGTCCGAGCCGGCGCCCGCCAGGACGCCCATCCGGCGGTAGCCGCCCAGCACGAGCGGGTGCAGCGACGCCTCCGCCGCGCCGACCAGGGCCACGTCCACCGTGCCGCGCCGGATGAGACCGGCCGCCCACGCCAGGGCGTGTCCGCCGGAGGCGCAGGCCGTGACCGGCGTCACGATGGGCCCGGCCGCGCCGAAGCGGGCGGCGAGGAATCGCCCCGCGGCGGAGGGGTCGGCCCGGGCGATGCCCGCCCCTGCTCCTGCAGCGGCCGCGCCGGCGCGCGCCTGCCCCCGCGTGTGCCACGGCGGGTCTTGCCCCGCCGTGAGTCCCGCCGGCGCCTGGCACGGCCGGACAAGGCCGGCCGTGGCACGGCCGGGCATGTGCGCGGCCATTTGAGCCCAGCGCGACAGGGCGAAGACGCCTCCCTTGCTCAGGCTCACCAGGACGGCCACGCGGTCGGCCGGCGGGCGGTCGGCGTCCAGGCGGGCTCCGCGCCAGGCCTCGTCGGCCGCGGCGGCGGCCATCTGGACGGCCCGGTCCTGTCCGTCGGTGTCCGGCGGCGGCGCGAAGGCGGACGCCGGCGCGCCGATGGCCCCCGCCAGGTCGACCGTCCCGTTCAGGCGGCGGACGGCGCTGCGCCCGGCGAAGACGGCGTCGGCAGCCGGCAGGCCCGTGCCCGTCGGCAGGACCAGTCCCACGCCGGTGATGGTAACGCCCTGCCCGTCAGGCATGGTCGGTTCCGGAAGCGACGGGTGCCCCGGCCGGCCGGAGGCCGAGGTCGCGAATCATGGCGAGGTCCTCGTCGGGGCCCCGGCCGCGGGTCGTCAGGTAGTGGCCGATGAGGCACGCGTCCGCCCCGGCGGCGAACATGAGGCACTGGAGGTCCCGCAGGTTGTGCTCCCGCCCCCCGGCCATCGAGATCGTCTGCTGCGGCAGCAGGAGCCGGAAGACGGCCACGAGCGAAAGGATGTCGATCGGTGCAAGCGGTTTCGCCTCGGCCAGCGGCGTGCCGGGAATCGGGTGCAGCGTGTTGATCGGGACGACCGCCGGGCCGAGGTCGCGAAGCGCCAGCGCCAGGTCCACGCGGTCGGCGTCCGTCTCGCCGATGCCGAAGAGGCCGCCGCAGCAGAGCGCGAGTCCGGCGTCGCGGGCCGCGCGGGCGGAGCGGAGGCGGTCCTCCCACGTGTGCGTCGTGCAGACGTTCGGGAAATGGCGCTCGGACGTCTCGAGGTTATGGTTATAGCGGGTGAACCCGGCCTCGGCGAGCCGCCGGGCCCGCTCCGGCGTCAGCGCCCCGAGACTGCCGCACACCTCCAGCCGCGTGCGCCGGCGGACGGCC
>JAWODB010000146.1:0-7976 GCA_046483505.1 Phycisphaerae bacterium | reverse complement strand
TTTTCGGCGGCGGTCAGTTCCACCCGCCTCCAGGGCGGGCTGCTGGCCCTGCTGGCCTTTCCGGTCACGCTGCCCCTGGTCATTGCGTCCACGCGGCTGCTGATCGGGATGTTCCGCGACGGCCAGCCGCTGGGCGGCATGGCCTTGGCGATTCTGGCCGCGTTTGACGTCGTGTTTCTGGTCGTCAGTTGGGTGGTCTTCGAATGCGTTCTGGAACCATGAGCGAACCGATCCAGCACACCGTCCCCGGTGCCTCGCCCGCGTCGCGCGCCGGCCGCGCCGATGCCGGACTCGAAACCGGCCGGGCCTTCCGCACCGCGACCGTCGCGGCTTACTGGTCGGTCACCGCTGCGCTGACGGCCGGGGCGGTCGCCATGCTCCTGCTGTACACCCCCGCCGAGAAAACGATGGGGCCGATCCAGATGCTCTTCTACCTGCATCTGCCCGCCGCCATCAACACGTTCCTGGCCTGCACGGTGGTGCTCGTGGGGAGCATCGGCTTCCTGCTCCAGCGGCGGATGGCGTGGGACCATCTGGCGTCCGCGGCGGCGCGCGTGGCCGTCGTGCTCGGCTTCGTCGTCCTGGCGACCGGCATGATCTGGGCCCGAAGCGCCTGGGGCACCTGGTGGACCTGGAGCCCGCGCCTGACGTTCACCCTCGTCCTCTGGCTGCTGTACGTGGTGTACGTGGTGATGCGGCCGGCGGTGGAGTCGCCCGAGCGACGGGCGGTGGTCAGCGCCGTGTATGGCATCGTGGCGTTCCTCGACGTCCCCCTGGTGTACCTGACGGCCCGGCTGCTGCCCGACGTGCACCCGGCCTCCATCGAGATGGGCGGGAGAATGCAACTGACCCTGGCCGTGTGGTTCGTGCCGATCACACTGCTGGCAGCGGGACTGATCGTGGCGCGGTACCGCCTGGCGCGCCGCCGCCACGCCCCGCGGCCGATCCCGCCCGAGCCGCCCCTCACCCCACCGCCGGATCCCACAAAACGGAACACGCCATGAGTGCCACTGCCTGGGTCACGCTGGGTTACGCCGTCGGGCTGACGATCCTGTGGGGATACGCCGCCGCCGTCGGCTACGGCTGCTGGAAGGAACGGCGGTGATAATCCCGCGGCGCCGTAGGTGCACAAATCTGGTCGGTCGCCACCATCTGGCCACTTCTCAGCCGCTTGGTACGCCACCGGTCAATCACCTGTAATGATCGGTGGTGTACCGTACCCTGCGCAAATCGCCCTGGGCTTGGACCGGGCCTGCGCCTGAACAGGCCCGGCCCCTTTCGCTGCGCCGGGGCGAGACGAGAAGGCCCAACGGTCAAGACGCTGGTCGCCGTGATGCTTGGCTTCGCAACGGTGCTGCTCGCGCCAGCCACGGCCCGAGCCGAAGGCGACACCTGGAAAGCCGCCGCCGATAGCGGGTTTCGTGACGGTTCCAACCGGACAGATGGTTTGGCCTCGACGCCCAACGATACCGTGCTGTCCAATGTAAACGGGACCTGCGCGCTCTCGTGGGATGCGAAGCCTGCCGACCCCGCGACGCAGAGCATGAGCCTGTCGGCGGGGTGGGCGTACTGCGATGCCGGCTCGGGATTTGGGCAGGGATGCAGGCAGCGGGCCCTGCGGGTACACGGTTGTTGCAGGAGAAGTGGTCAGCAAGTGGGTCAGTCGCCACTGCATAGCCACTTGTCAGTTACTTGTGGGGCTACTTGTCAACCACGTGTAAGCCTCGTTTTCGGCTGAAAAACGCGGTGTAAGTCGTTGTGTTGCATGGGGTTATGAGGCGATTGCCGGCCTCCGGAGCCAAAGGTCATTCCTCTCACGGTTCGGTCCTCATGGCCTTTTGCGGTGCCCGTGGGGCTTACGTCACCTTCGAGGGCTGCGAGTCGGAACCGGTTTGCCGGTTACTGGAACAGGCCGTGCGCGTTGAACTCCACAAGAAGGTGGATTTGGAGCAGGACAAGCCCGTCAACCTTAAAAGCATGAGGAAGGGATCTTCTCCACGAACTACAGCCTGTCCTGCGGCGTGGAGGTTTGGGGCGACCGCACCACCGCCCCCGTCGGCTTAACACTACAACGCTAACTCGTGCGCGGCGGGTCTCCGTACCCGCCGCGCAGCCCTGGAAAGGGCGTTTCGAGCGCGGTGGGTGCCCAGACCCACCGCGCAAATGGCCGACTTAGCGTTGTAGTGTTAACCGCCTACAACATCCTCGACCCCTCTTGACCGGGCGGTGGGACGGCGCGGAAAAACGCGTTCTCGGCCAGTGTGACGGAGGCCGTTCTGAGGCAAACGGATGCCGAAACTCGCCGCCGACCAAGGGCGGAGGGGGGCGGGCCAACAGGCTTTCCTCTTGACCGCGCGCGCCGAGCCAGGCACCATGAGGGTGGATGGGATGCCGGCCTTCTTACGGAATTATGGGCCGCCCCCTGACTTCCGGCATTTCCGTCCAAAGCAGGGCGACCCTTCCAATCCAACTGGAGGAAAAACCATGGCCCAGGGGTTTGTGACGGGCTCAAGGCGATACCGCGTTCGCGTGGTGACGCGTCGGGAGCGGAAGCGGCCTTTTCAGATTGACATTCTGGACCGGCTGACCGGCCGGCGCCGGCGCGAGACGGTCCGCGACATTACCAGCGTCCGGGCCAAGCGGCAGGTCCACCAGCGCGCCGCGGAGCGCGAGGCCGAACTGAACAGCCGGGCGGATGGTCCCGGCGGCCCAGTGCCCTGGGCCGACGCGCGTGAGCGGGCCCTAGCCGTCGTGGCGGCCGAGAAACGCCCCGCGACGCTGCGGGCCTACAAGAAGGTTCTCAACGTTCTGGAGCGATACGCCGAGGACGTCTTCACGTGCCGGCAGGGCGCCGACGGCCGGCGCCTACAGTACGTCGACCAGGTGACGCCGGCCGCCGCCCGCGGCTTCGTGTCCTGGCGGAAGGCCCACGGCCTTGCGCCCGGTGGCAAGCGCCAAGTGGCGGTCCGCGAGACCACGGTCAATCGGGATCTGCGCCACCTGCGCTCGTTCTGGAACCAGTATTTCCTCACCCTGGGCCTCGCCGCCGAGAACCCCTGGACCGACGTCCGGCCGCTGCGGCCGTTCCGCCGCCACCGGACCCGACTCAACCGCCGCCAGCTCGATGCCCTCCTGCACGAAGCGGAAAACATGGACACGAGGTTCCACGCCGCGCTCGCCCTGGCGGCCGAGACGGGGCCCCGCATCGGTGAACTGAGCCACGTCACATGGGCGCACATCAATACGGCCACGGGGGCATGGTTGATCATTGAGGAGCCCTGCGGCTGGAAGCCGAAGGGGGTCGAAGAACGCATGGTCGGCTTCACCGCCGAGACGGGCCGCCTCCTGGAGGACTGGCGGTCCGCCCGCATCGCCGAGCTCGTCGGGCAGGGGGTTTCGGCCGACGACGCCCGCCTCGTCGTCAACGCCGGACCGGTCTTCGGCCGCGGCACGACCGCCGGCGAGGATCCGTGGGAACGCGAGTTCAACCGGGACCTGAAGAAGGCCTGCCTGTTTGCCGGCGTCCCGCCGATCACCTGTCACGGCCTGCGGTACACCCTCGGCCGACTGGCCGCCGAGGCCGGGGCGACGCCCTGGCAAGTCCAGGCGATGCTCGGTCACGCCGCCATGGCCACCACCCTGCACTACGTGGGCCGGGACAAGCCGGGCGCCGCGCGGGCGGCCTTTGAGGCGCTGTCGGGCTCGCGAGCGAGGGCGGTATGTGCCAATTGTGTGCCTAAAGGGGAAGAAGGTGGTCGTGAGGAGCGCGGCAAAGTTCATATAACTCCGAATGATGCGGGGACTTAGCGCGATTTTGGGCGAGTGGCGGAACGGCAGACGCTGGGGACTTAAAATCCCCTGGGCCTTTGGCCCGTGCGGGTTCGACTCCCGCCTCGCCCACCAGCCCGGCTTCGCCGGGCAGAGCAGGGGAGCAGGAGAAAGGAGAGCAGGAGAGAAAAGCAAGGGCTTACGAAGGCCTGTGTCGGTTGCCTGCTCGCGGGGTGCTCACCTGCAGTCTCCTGTTCTGCTTTCTCCTGTTCTTGGGCCGCCTGCCCGTGTGCCTTCACGGCAAGGCTTGGCGGACGGGAGCGCTTGTTCCACGAGGCCGGACCATACCCCGCCCGAGCGCCGGGTCAGGCGCCCTTGCGTCCTTTGCCGTCCTTTCTGCGGCCGGTATGCTTCTTCGCCTCGTCCTCCGGCCGGTGGGCGCGGAAGAGGATGCGGATCGGCACCTCGGCGAACGGCAGTTCGTCGCGCAACCGATTCTCGATGAATCGACGGTACGACTGCGTGAACAGGTCCGGGTGATTCACGAACAGGGCGATCGTCGGCGGGGCCACCGCCACCTGGGTGGCGTAGTACACCTTCGGCAGCGTGGCGGTGGGAGAGGGCGGCTGCTTCTCGCGGATGGCCGACCGCAACACGCGGTTCAGGGTGCCCGTCGGCACGCGGGTGTGGGCCTGCTTGAAGAGCGCGCGGGCCAGGTCGATGGTGGCCGGCACGTTCCGCGCCTCGGTCGCCGTCGTGAACGCCAGCGGCGCGTAATCCAGCCCCGGCAGCATCTTCGTGAGGTACTCGGCGAAGTCGTCGGTGCCGGCGTATCCCTTGGCCAGGTCCCACTTGTTGACGACGAGGACGACGGGCCGGGCCTGCTTCTCGATCTCGGCCGCCAGGTGCTTGTCGACCTGGCTGACGGGCACGGCCGCGTCGATCAGGAAGAGGACGACGTCGGCCCGGCGGATGGACTCCATCGCCCGCGAGAGGCTGTAGAACTCGATGTCGTCGGCCAGGCTCTTGCGTTTGCGGACGCCTGCCGTGTCGATCGCGACATACGTCAGTCCGTCCTTCTCGAAGCGGATGTCCACGGCGTCGCGGGTCGTGCCGGGCGTCTCGGAAACGATGACCCGCTCGCCGCCGGCCAGGGCGTTCAGGAACGTGCTTTTGCCGGCGTTGCGTTTGCCGACGATGGCGATCTTCATGGCGACGTCGGCGGGGGTCTCATCGGTGCCGGCAGGGAGGCGCGCGACGATGGCCTCGAGCAGGTCGCTCCGCCCCCGTCCGTGCTTGGCGCTGACGGGCAGGACCGGCTCGTAGCCGAGGGCGTGGAAGTCGGCCGCCCCGACCTCGTGGTCCTTGTGGTCGGCCTTGTTGGCGGCCACGATGACGGGCACGTCGGTGGGGCGGAGGCGGCGGGCGATCTGCTCGTCCAGCACCTGGCGGCCGTCGCGGATGTCGACGACGAGGATGATGACCGCCGCCTCGGCCAGGGCGTAGTCGATCTGGCCGGCGACGTCGGCGGCCAGGTCCGCCTCCGTCCGGAAGTCCATGCCGCCCGTGTCGACGAGTTCGAACCACCGGCCGTCGGCCTCGATGAGCGTGGCGACGCGGTCGCGGGTGACGCCGGCCGTCGGCTCGACGATGGCGATCCGCCGGCGCGCGAGGGTGTTGAAGAGGCTCGACTTGCCGACGTTCGGCCGACCCACGATGGCGACTTTGGGCAGGGGCATGGCAAGACAATTCGGAATGCGGAATGCGGAATTCGGAATGCGGGATCGGCGACGGCCCGGCCCCACGTGAGCCGCCGGCGCCGCCGGGTCCCATGCCCGACTACCGCGCGTCGGGCTCATCCGTAAAGTGAAGTTTCGTCCACTTTTTCTTGCCCACTCGTAGGATGGTGCCTTCTTTCGATTTGGGGTCGAACGTGAACTTACGATCCGTAATCTGTTCTTCGCCCAGCCAAACGGCGCCTTGCTCGATCTGCCGCATGGCCTCGCTTGTGCTTGGGGCGAAGTCCGAGGCCACCAGCGTGGAGGCCAAGCCGACTTCGTTCGTATCCGGGTCCATGTAGACGTCAGATAATGTAATGTCACTGCGCCGGATTTCCTGTGGCTGCTCGTGGTCGGCGAAGACGCGCCGGAAATCCTCGGCGGCGGCGTCGGCGGACGCCTCGCCGTGGTACCGGGCCGTGACGGTGCGGGCCAGGCGCTCCTTGGCGTCGCGGGGATGTTCCGCGCGGAGGGTTTCGCGGACCTCGTCCAGCGGCACGGTCGTCAGGAGCGTGAAGTAGTTCTCCATCAGATCGTCCGGGATGCTCATCAGTTTGCCGAACATGTCGCGGGGCGAATCGGTGACGCCCACGTAGTTGCCCTTGGACTTCGACATTTTTTCGGTGCCGTCGAGGCCCACGAGCAGCGGCATGGTGAGGACGACCTGGGGCTCGCGGTCGGCGGCCCGCTGGAGTTCGCGGCCGGCGAGGCAGTTGAACGTCTGGTCCGTCCCGCCGAGTTCCACGTCCGCATCGATCGCCACCGAATCGTGGGCCTGCATCAGCGGGTAGAGAAATTCGTGGACGCCGATGGGGTCGCCCGCCTTGTACCGCCGCTCGAACGAGTCGCGTTCCAGCATGCGGGCCACGGTCATGGTCGAGGCCAGGCGGAGGACGTCGGCAAAGGAGAGGCCGGCGAGCCATTCGGAGTTCCGGCGGATCTCGATCTTCTCCTCCGAGAGGTCGAGCACCTTACCGGCCTGCTCGAAGTAGGTGTCGGCGTTGGCCTTGATCTGCTCCTCCGAGAGGACCGGCCGGGTGTGGTCCACGCCCGACGGGTCGCCCACGCGGGCCGTGTAATCGCCGATGATGAGGACGGCCTTGTGCCCGAGGTCCTGGAACTGCCGCATCTTCCCCATGACGACGGTGTGGCCGAGGTGGATGTCCGGGGCCGTCGGGTCCATGCCGAGTTTGACGCGAAGCGGTCGCTTCTCGTGGACGGCGGCGGCGAGTTTGTCGCGGAGGTCGTGGTCGGTGTAGATCTCGACCGCGCCGCGGCGGAGGGCCGCCAGTTGCCGCTCGGCCTCGTCGCGGACGCTCTTGGGGAAATCGTCAAACGCCATCGCCTTCGCTCCGTGGGATTGCGGACGCAGGGCGGGTTCTTCGAACCCGCGCTCCTGTGCCACGGCCGGCCATGTCCGGCCGTGCGACGTAGGGTGGGTTCTTTGAAGCCCCCGTCTTGATTGTAGAGACCGCCTCGGTGCAGCGCCGTCACGAATTCAGCGTTGAGCCGGCGACGGAACGTCGCCGGTCGTTTCGGCGCGCGGGAACGGTTCCCGCCTCCGCGGCGACCTGCGGTCGCCGGCTCAACGGGCTCGCGACACCCCCGTGGGTACGGAACACCCACCCTACGCCTTGTGCCAGCGAGCGCGGCCGTCCGAGCGGCACACTATAGGGGAGGGGCGGGCCGGTTGAAAGGGATTTCCGAACGCGGAAGGCGAAACGTTTCGAAAGCGGAAAGCGGAAAGCGGAATCAGCAGCAAACGGCAACGGCTTGAACCGCAAAGGACGCGAAGGACGCAAAGGGTGGCAGAGGTTTCAGGTGACGGAAACGTCAAAGGACAGTCAAAGGACAAATGACAAAGGACCGACTCACGGCGAGATTCTTCGTCGCCCTTCGGGCTCCTCAGAATGACACCTTGCGGCACCTTCCGCCGCACTGGCGGGCAAGCCGGCAGTGGCACCCGGCGTTCAGCGAACGCGGCGGGTACGGAGACCCGCCGCGCATGAATCTCACGCGTCGTGGAGGCTGGCCTACGGCTCCTCGTCCGGCTCGGCGATCTTCCGGAGGGCCTTCTCGACGCGCTCCATCGCCTCACCGTAACCGGCCCAGTCGCCGTCTTTCAGGCGCTGTTGGGCGTCGCGATAGGCCTCGAGCGCCTCGGCGGCGGCGCCGGCGGGGACGGGGCGTTCCTCGGGCGGGGCCTTCTCCGGCGGGACCTTCTCCGGCGGCGGCTCGGGCGGCTCCTCCGCCACGGTCGGGGCCGCCCCGAGGACGGCCTCGATCGCCTCCCGCAGCGTCTTCCGCATCACGACGCGGTCCTTGGTGGCCACGATCACACGCCTGAGTTCCGGAAACTGCGTCTGCTCGCTCTCCAGGTACAGCGGCTCGACGTAGAGGACGGCCTCGCCGATGGGAATGCCGAGCAGG
>JAWODB010000101.1:0-13327 GCA_046483505.1 Phycisphaerae bacterium | reverse complement strand
GCGGGGTGTTTGCCGCTCTCGGTCTTCTGGTCGTAATCGATGGACCCGTCGATCATGACACTCGTGAAGCCGATCGAGATCGCCTTCTTGCACAGGTCCAGGTTCGGCCCGTGGTCCAGGTGCAGGGCGATGGGGAGGCCGGGGTTGTCCTCGACGGCGGCCATCATCAGGTGTTTCAGGTACGTGAAGTTGGTGTACTGGAGGGCGCCGCGGGAGGCCTGGATGATCAGGGGCGAGGCGGTCTCGCGGGCGGCCTGCATGATCGCCTGGATCTGTTCCATGTTGTTGACGTTGTAGGCGCCGACGCCGTACCCCCCGGCACGGGCCTCGTCCACGATCTGTCGCATCGGGCAAAGCGGCATACGGGTCTCCTTCGTTCGGGTTGACGGATTCGGCCCGGCGGGGCGCCGCATGGGTCGGCCGGGCCCCGCAGAGCCGCAGCAGTATACCGACTGGCGGGCGGAATGGAAGGGGTTTCCCGGTGACGGGGGGACGCGAGCACGGAAGACCAGTGCGCGGCGGGTCTCCGCACCCGCCGCGCAGACGCTGAATTGCCGATTCGGGCGCGGTGGGTACGGAGACCCACCGCGCTGGACGTCTGGGAACCGTCTACGGCTCGACGAGCGGTTCGGCCTCGGCCTTGGCCACGGGGCCGGGGATGATGGGCCGGTGCCGGAACGCGTCGAGGACGGACATCAGGATCGCCGCCGCCCCGGCCAGTTCCATCGTTTCCTCCCAGAAATCGTCGCGGTAGGCCCGCACGCCGCACAGGTCCCACCCGTATTCCTCCTGCAGGTACGCGGCCTTGTCATATACCTGGGCTAAGGCGTAGAGGCCGATGCCGAGGGCAAAGAGGGCCAGGGTCACCCGCACGTGCGGCTTCTTGGCCGTCTCTACCAGCAGCGGCAGGTGCCGGAGGCAGACCACGAGCGTCGTGATGGCCAGGGCCGTGCTCGGAATGCCCAGGACGAGTCGTTTCCAGATGGGCATGTGCCCCTCAAAGAGGTATTTCCAGGTGAAGGCGTTCTCGCCGAGGCCGAGGAGGTCGCTGTCGATCTCGGCCTCGCGCCAGAACATGAAGAAGGTGATGAACGCGGGGGCGACCCACCAGTAGAAGTCCGCCTGCCGCCGCCCGCTGCGGACCATCGCCGCCACGCACAGCAGGCACGCCAGGGCGTGGAGGACCGCCTGGGCGATCTCGACCGGCGAGGATTCCTTGAAGTCCGTCGGCTGCTCAGGGGTGGCGAGGAAGCGCACCCCCGTCGCCACCAGAAAGATGGCCGCCAGCATCGACAGCGGCACGATCCAGCGCACCGTCCGCGGCTTGTCCCGGCGAAGCACGGTGACGGGAGTCGACTCGCTGGCCATGGGCGGGTATTGAAACAGAAACCCCCGTCCCGTGCCAGCGGGAAGTTGGTGCTTGCGCGGCGGGCAGTCCTGTCCGCCGTGCAAGGCGCGCGGTGCCCAGGACTGGTCACCGCGCAGCCGGGTGCCATGCTTTCGCGCCGTTGCGAAAGCATGCCTTCCGCGCGCCCGGAGCACACGCTTTCGCACGAGCGCGAAAGCGTGCCACCCGACCTGCGCGGCTGCGCGGCGGGTACGGAGACCCGCCGCGCTGACGGCCTGGCGCCCCAAAGGCCGCAGGCCCGCCCCGAAGGACGAGCCTGCTGCCGGAGTTCAGGGGCCGACGCCGCTGCGCAAGCGGCGACGGCAGGCGCCCTCCGGGGGCGCCTTACGGTTGGACGAGCCGGACGCGGTTCTGTTTCGCGTTCTTGCCCAGGTGGAACGTGCCGCGGCTGTCCACGTTCAGTTTCGTCCGGGCCGGCACCGTCACGGTGTACTCGGGCGTCCGGAAGTCGTACAGGTTGACCTTGGCGGCCGGCTCGGCCACGGTGAACTCCACGTCGCCCTGGAGGACGTGCCGGATCTCCAGCACGATGGGCTTGGCGCGGTAGTTGCGGATCTCCTCCCGCCACCGGCGCGTCTCGTCCCAGCCGACGACCCGCGGCGGTTTGTCGTCGTAGATAAACTCATCGCGGGCCACATCGAAGACCTTCCGCTCGTAGACGATCTGGTCGTCGTGACCGACGTTCAGTTCCACCTTCTCGGCGATGGGGATGTACTTGGTGGACTGGGTGGTGTAGTAGTTCAGGCCGCCGCCCTGGTTCTGGCGGAAGACGCGAATGACGCCGTCCGGCAGGGGCGAGGTGCCCATCTTGTGTTCCTCGTCGTTGGCGAGGATGAAGAACCGGACGGGCTTGGGACCGTACTGGTGGGGGCGGTAGCGGTAGAGGATCTCGAAGGGGACCTCGGCGGCCTTGAAGGAGACCATCCGCCGCGACCAGCCGTTCTTGATGGTCTGCGTGCCCTCGACGGTGAAGATGAAGTACTCCGAGAGGCCCTCCTTGACGACCTTGGGCGGTCGCCCTGCCTGCCCGCCGCCCCGGCCGAAGGCCGCGCCGTTCATCGCCACGGCCGCGCCGGCGAGTTCGGCCTCCTCCAGGGCCTCGCGCATCGCCCACTGGCGGCGTTTGTCCTGCGCCAACTGCTCCTGCGCGCGCTGGGCCAGTTGCCGGATCTTCTCGACGAGGTTCACCACGCCCACCACCAGCCGGACCTGGGCGTCCGGGTAGTCCTCGCCGGAGCGGTTGTCCACCGTCACGTAGCCGTCGAACGTGGCCTCCGTTTCCTCGGGGTTGGTGATCATGACGTAGTCGGCCCGCCAGGAGATGCCGCTCGTGAAGTAGGAGACCTCCACCCGCGCCTGCCCTTCGAACGCCGACTCGATGTTCCAGTACAGGACCTGCGGCCGCTCGCCGGGGAAGGTGGTGTCGAGCACCTCGATCTCGCCGGCGTGCTCCAGGGGGCGGAAGTGGACGCTCGTCGGGTCGATCAGCGTGTTCGCCCAGGAGAACTGGAGACGGTTCAGGCCCTTCTTGAAGGTGATGGACCGGATCTCCTTGACGAGCGTCAGGTCCTCGGAGTTGTAGATGGTCAGTTGGACCGCGTCGCGCGGGGGGAGGGTCACGAGGTCCACGTCGCGGGCCGGGGCACCGGCTGCCAGGGCGGCCAGTACTATGAGCGTCAGCAGGCGCTTCATCCGTTGCTCCTCATCGCCTGCACGGCCGGACAAGGCCGGCCGTGGCACGAGGCCCTACGGCTTCAGGCGGACCCGGTTCTGTTTCGCGTTTTTCCCCAGGTGGAACGTGCCGCGGCTGTCCACGTTCAGTTTCGTCCGGGCCGGCACGGTCACGGTGTACTCGGGCGTCCGGAAGTCGTACAGGTTGACCTTGGCGGCCGGCTCGGCCACGGTGAACTCCACGTCGCCCTGGAGGACGTGCCGGATCTCCAGCACGATCGGCTTGGCCCGGTAGTTGCGGACCTCCTCCCGCCACCGGCGCGTCTCGTCCCAGCCGACGACCCGCGGCGGCTTGTGGTCGTAGATGAACTCGTCGCGGGCCACGTCGAAGACCTTCCGCTCGTAGACGATCTGGTCGTCGTGACCGACGTTCAGTTCCACCTTCTCGGCGATGGGGATGTACTTGGTGGACTGGGTGGTGTAGTAGTTCAGGCCCCCGCCCTGGTTCTGGCGGAAGACGCGGATGATGCCGTCCGGCAGGGGCGAGTCGCCCATCTTGTGCTCTTCGTCGTTGGCGAGGATGAAGAACCGGACGGGCTTCGGGCCGTACTGGTGGGGGCGGTAGCGGTAGAGGATCTCGAAGGGGACCTCGGCGGCCTTGAACGAGACCATCCGGCGGGACCACCCGTTCTTGATGGTTTGCGTGCCCTCGACGGTGAAGATGAAGTACTCCGAGAGCCCCTCCTTGACGACCTTGGGCGGAGCCTCGGCCGGCCGCGCGCCGGGCGCGGCGCCCGCCTTGCCCTCGGCGGCGGCGAAGGCCATGCGGGCCACCTTCTTCCGGGCCCGGTCGACCTCTTTGGCCTTCTCCATCCGCACAAGGCCCCGCTGGGCCAGTTCCTGGATCTTCTCCACGAGGTTCACGACGCCCACCACCAGCCGGACCTGGGCGTCGGGGTAATCCTCGCCGGAGCGGTTGTCGACCGTCACGTACCCGTCGAACGCGGCCTGGGTCTCACCGGGATCGGTGATCATGACGTAATCGGCCCGCCAGGAGATGCCGGAGGTGAAGTACGACACCTCCACCCGGGCCTGCCCCTCGAACGCCGACTGGATGTTCCAGTAGAGGACCTGTGGCCGCTCGCCGGGGAAGGTGGTGTCGAGCACCTCGATCTCGCCGGCGTGCTCCAGGGGGCGGAAGTGGACGCTCGTCGGATCGATGAGCGTGTTCGCCCACGAGAACTGGAGGCGGTTCACCCCCTTCTTGAAGGTGATGGACCGGATCTCCTTGACCAGCGTCAGGTCCTCGGAGTTGTAGATGGTCAGTTGCACCTGGTCCCGCGGAGGCAGGGTCACCAGGTCGATGTCGCGGGCGTGGGCCACGGCCATGGCCGAGGCGAGCACCGCGGTCGCGATCAGAATCGCGCGAGTCATGGCGGCCTCCTTTCTTACCATTCGTTCCGGAACCAGAGGTGCAGGCGGAAGACTTTTTTCTCGGGCTTCTCGTCCGCCTTCTCGGGCCGGGCGGGCAGCGGCAGGTGGATTTCCAGGTGCCTGGCCCCCTTGCGTTCCACCTGCTTGGCGTTGGTGGTCTCACCGGCGAGTTCCCACTGGGCGTCGTGGTTCTTCTTGCCGCAGAACTCGTTCCGGAGGGCGTTCAGGTCCTCTTCGATGTCGAGCGTGCAGGCCTCGTCCTTGAAGTTCTGGACGGTGTACTTGACGATGACCTCCTGGTGGTAGCGATTGGCGTGGACGGGGTGCCGCTTGTTCCGTTCCACGGTCCGTTCGACTTTGACGTCGCGCGCCAGGCCCAGGTAGAGTTTCATCTCGTCGTCGATGGGGGTGTACTCGCCCCAGTCCTCGCCCAGGAACGCCTCGCCGCCCCGGGCGTCGATCTGGAAGATGCGGGCCTTCCCCCTCGGCAGGGGCCACTGGCCAAGGCCGTGCTTCTCGTCGTTCGTCAGACGATAGTGCATCGTGACGTACCGCTGGTTGGGCTCGTCCGGGACGGGCCGGCCGGTGCGCCAGTTGAAGATGAACTTCTTGTCGATGGGCACCTTGTCGAACTTGCCGGCCAGGAGTTTCTTCGACTCGTTCAGGCCCATCTCGCGCTGGAACCGGTCGCCGAACCCCGCCCACACCCGGGCGTTGCCGTACTCCTCCCCGGAGAAGTTCCACACCCGCATGTAGTGCCGCAGCGTCAGGGCCGATTCGTCGTTCGTCGCCGTCGCCCGGTAACTGAATGTCCGCTGCAGTTTGCCCAAGAGGTACGAGATGCGGACGCGCACCGGGCCGGCCTTCTCGGCGAAGACCTCCCACACCAGGGCCTTCTCGCCCGGCGGGTACGACTGGTGGATGACGCGGACCGAGTCGTCCTCCACCAGCGGGCGGAACAGGATCGTCCGCTTGTCGATCTGCGTGTTCGTCCACGAGAAGTCGATGTGGTTCGTGCCCTTCAGCAGGGTCACCACCCGCTCCTCCTCGACCAGGGTGGCCTGGTCGTTCTCGAGTTGGATCTCGACCCGCTCCCGCACCGGCAGGGTGGCGAGTTTGATGCGGCCGGCGGCGGGGGTCGCGGCCACGGCCGTCAGCATCACGGCCGCCGCGAGCGTCGCGGCCGTCGGAAGAAGGGTTTCGCGTGTGCGCATGGCTCATCTCCTTATCGGGTTCTCCAGCGCCGAGGGGCGCCTTGCCCATTCAGACGCATGGGGTATCGCGTCGGTTCCCGTTTTCTCGCAGGCGGAGGGCGGGTGCAACCTTTTTCGCCCCCGTTTTGCGGGGTGTCGCGCGCGGCTGCGACAAAACCCGGTCGTGCCGACGGCCCGCGCGGCGGCGCGCAAGTCCTTGTTCGAACGGAGGTTGCGAGACGCCCTTCGGCGCCGGCGGGCCGTCTTCAGCCGCCCGATTTGACTTTCGCTCGTTTATGAGTAGTCTCTCCGCCGGTGGTGACGAGGTCGGGTCCTCGCGAGCCGCCGGGCGGGTGACGGCCCGAGGCGGACGTGTCCCGTCGGGCGGGTGACGGCCCGGGGCGGCTCCCGGCGGACCCCCTCGTCGGCGGGGGCGAGGGGACGCCGGGCGTGCCCGAGGCACGGGGCGACCCTCGCCGGCCCTGACGCGGCGCCACCGGGGCAGCCAACGGGTACTCGGCTCTGAAAGGAGCACGTATAGGACATTCTCCCTCCCCCCTCCTCAGCGACCCCCAGCAGCGCTGAGTGGCCCCGGACTGTGAGGTCCGGGGCCTGTTTTTTCGGCTCGCCCGCCCCGTGTGACAGCCCTTTCGGGCCGGCCGCCTGGAGGATCGGGCGGCAGAACGCTTTGGCCCGGATGAAGATTCCGTCTGAAAAACCGTCCGGCCGATTTGACAACCGCCCGTTTTGGGGTATAGTGATACTGTGTGGGAACGATTGGCCCGACCTTTCTGCGTCAGTCCAATCGCTGAAATGAGCGTATGACGGTGCGCCCACGAGCCGCGATGTCTGCGGGGCGGGGGTAGTGCCTGAGGCCACGCCGCTATGGGAGTGGCGGCGCAGCAAACGCCGGGGGAGACTGTCAGCCCTCGGGGCCGTCCGGGAGGGATTCGGCCCCGGGGCTTTTTTTGCGCGCACAACGCGCCGGGTGCCATGCTTTCGCGCCTCTGCGAAAGCATGCCATCCGCCCTCCGAACCCGACGCGGAAGCGTCGGGTCACCGCCGCCTGCCGTGGCACGTGCCACCGCGGATGAAGATGACCGGCCGCTCCCGCGGCCGGCTCGAAAACGGGGAGGCGAGCACGCCTGGCGGACCACGAGGCCCGCCGCGCGGGAAGCCCCTGCCGAAGCCTGCTGTTTGACGAAGGTCTCTTGCCGTTCTCTGCGTCCTCCGCGCTCTCCGCGTCCTCTGCGTTAAAACCGAACCCCGGCGCGGCCGCGAACCGCAAGGCCGCCCCAAGCCGCCGGCCGCTCAACACGCCGTCCGCTTGACACGCCCAGCGCCCCTCCCTAGACTACCTCTCCGATGGGGTGCAGGACCGAGGACCGCGGATGGATCTCTTCACCTATCAGGGCGGCCGACTCTTCGCCGAGGACGTGCCCGCGGCCGACCTGGCCGAGCGGTTCGGCACGCCCCTCTACGTCTACAGCGCCGGCACGCTGCGGATGCACTACGCGAAACTCGCCGACGCCTTCGCCGCCCTCGACCCCCTCATCTGCTACTCCGTCAAGGTCTGCTCGAACATCCACATCCTGCGGCTGCTGGCCGAGCAGGGCAGCGGCTTCGACATCGTCTCCGGCGGCGAACTGCACCGCGTCGTCACGGCGGGCGGGGATCCGGCCCGGTGCTGTTACGCGGGTGTGGCGAAGACCGAGGACGAGATCCGTTTCGCCCTGAAGGCCGGCATCAAGATGTTCAACGTCGAGAGCGAGCAGGAACTGGCGGTGCTGGCGGCCCTGGCCCGCGCGCACGGCAAACCCGCCACAGCCGCCCTCCGCGTCAACCCGGACGTCGACCCCCGCACGCACCGCTTCATCACCACCGGCAAGAAGGAGACGAAGTTCGGCGTGGACCTGGAGCGGGCGGAGCGCGTCTGGAAGGACCTCTCGGCCTCCGACGACGCCGACGGGGTCCGCCTGACGGGCGTCCAGGCCCACATCGGCAGCCAGATCACCACCGTCCAGCCGTACGTCCAGGCGCTGCGGCGGATTCTGGCCCTCGTGGACCGGCTCGCCGACGCCGGCATCACGATCGCCACGCTGGACTTCGGCGGCGGCTTCGGCGCCGAGTATGAGGGCGGCGAGGCCCTCTCGGCCACCGCCTTCGCCGAGGCGATGGTTCCGCTGCTCGAGGACCGCGGCCTCGAGATCCTGATGGAACCCGGCCGCTTCATCGCCGGCAACGCCGGTATCCTGCTCACCCAGGTCCAGTACGTGAAGCCGGGCGGCGACCGCACCTTTCTCCTCTGCGACAGCGGGATGCACCACCTCATCCGGCCGGCCCTGTACGGGTCGTATCATCATATCTGGCCGGTGGAGCCGGGCGAGGACTTCATGCCCCGGCAGCGGACGTGCGACGAGGCGTTTCCCGGCACGACGGTCTACGACGTGGTGGGCCCCATCTGCGAGTCGAGCGACTTCTTCGGCAAGGACCGCCACCTGCCGCCCGTCGAGCGCGGCGACCGGCTGGCCGTTTTCAGCGCGGGCGCGTACGGCATGTCGATGGCGTCGGAGTACAACGCGTTTCCGCGGCCGGCGGAGGTGCTCGTCGACGGCGGCGAGGCCCGCCTCATCCGCCGGCGCGGCACCTACGACGACCTCGTCGCGCCGGAGCAGGACGTGTAAGGGTGGGTGGCATGCTTTCGCGCCGTTGCGAAAGCATGGGTTTCGGCGCCCGAGAGAGCACGCTTTCGCAGAAGCGCGAAAGCGTGGCACCCGCTTTCTTCACCGCCCCGGCGGCAGGAGGAGTTCAAGCGTCTCGGGGCCGGCCCGGCCCAGATGCATCTCCACCGTCGCCTCGCGGCCGTCGTCCCGGGCCGTCAGGCGGTACGTCCCGAAGAAGACGCGAGCCCGGATGCGGCCGGCGGCGTCGGTCCGGCCGGCGGCGTCGGTCCGCCAACGCCGGTGGATGAGGTCTTCCAGCACGTGGTAGGCGGGTTTGGGGGAAAGGTCCGACCGCAGCAGCCCCGCGGCCGCGTTCCGCCAGGCGAACCGGTCCGAGAGGTCCCACCACGTGATCCCCGCCACCCGCCGGTCCGCGAACGCCGCCGTGTAGAAGTGCCGGACCGCCTCGGCCTGCTCGGCCTCGGTCTCGGTGTCGCCGAGGATCGTCACGGCCGAAACGTGGACGGCCCGGCCCGCCCGGGCGGCGGTGCCGACGGCGCCGCGCAGGCGCCGGAGCGACCACACCCCCTCGTGCTGGTGGGCCGTCACGCCGACGGCGTCGGGCCGGCGGCCGTCCTCATCCCCCCCGCCGACCGCGGAGGCCAGCGACTCCGGCTCGTCCGCCGTCAGGAGAAGGGCCCCGGCCGGGTCGGCCGCCCGGGCCCACGCCAGGGCCTCGGCGGCGGCCACCTCCGCCTTGCCGAGGTGCGTTGCCCCGTTCGGGTTGTGCACGACGTCCCAGGCGTCGACGCCGGCGCGGTACCGGCGGACGGTCCGTTCCACGTGCGTTTCGAGGGCGCGGCGGACGGCGTCGGCGTCCAGGCGGTCGGCCCAGCGCGGGACGGCCTCCGACCACACGAGCGGATGGGCGCGGACCCGGATGCCGCGCTCCCGGCACCAGCGGACGGCGGCGTCGAGACGGCCGTAGTCCGGCCGCCCGCGCTGCCGCTCGATGACCGGCCAGTACGCCGGCACGACCGCCAGGTTAAAGAGGTGCGCGAACCGCCGTTCGTACGCGCGGTTCTTCTCGCCCCACCGGCCGAACGCGAACAGGTTGCACCCGAACGCGAAGTCGTGGCCCGTCTGGACGATCTCGACGACGGCGCCCGGCACGGGCCGGCCGTCGGCGTCGCGGACTACGACCGCCAGGTCCCTCTGCCGGAAGTTGCGGATGTCGTTCTCGAAGCGTGCGGCCAGGAGGCGTTCGGATTCGATGCGGTCGGCCAGCCGCCGGGTCCGCGCGATGAGCCGCGCCAGCCGCAGGGTCGCCCGGGCCAGGTCGCGGCGGGAGAGGGCGTCGTCGCCGAGGCGTTTCCAGATGTCGTGGTGATGGAGGAGGTCGGCGGCCAGGTGGTCGGTCTCGCGGGCCAGGACCTCCGAGAAGCCGCGGGCCGCCTCCTCCGCCCGGTGCTGCTCGGCCCGGAAGCGTTCGGGATTCGGCTGCTCCCGGAGCGCTTCGTCCCACAGGACGGCCAGGGCCTCGAAGAACCGGCGGCCCAGGTCGCGGGCGCTGCGATACTCGGCGAAGGCGACGTACCCCTCGGGCGTCTCGGCGAGCGGGGGGAGGGCGGCCTCCAGGTCCGCCCGGAGCCGGGCGGTGGCCCCGGCCAGGTGCTTGGCCGCCTCCGCCCGTTCGCCGACGGTGGCGGGCTCGTCGAGGCGATACGCCGCCTCCAGGGGCCCGGGACACTCGACCCGGTGCGGCATGTCGAGGGGCTGGTTGCGGTCGTCGGCGACGCGGACCGAGGCCGCCCACTCGCCCCCGTGGTTGACCACCCGCACGAGCAGGCGGTGCCAGCCGGCCGTCAGCCGGACCCGCACGGTGTCCTGGTCCGCCCGCCAGGCGCGGCGGACGTGGCGGCGGTGGACGGTGCGGCCGTCGAGGTCCACGCGGACGGCGTCGTCGCTGCCGATCCGCAGGTGGTACCGGCCGTCCTCCGGCGCCTTGAAGAAGGTGAAGAGCAGGGCGGTGCCGGTGTCGGAATCGGGATACAGCCCGCGCAGGTCGATGCGTCCGTTCGCCTCGGCGCGGGCGGGTATCCAGATGCCGCCGGCCGCGTGGAGGCCGGGCCAGGCGGCGAAGTCGTCGGCGAGGGCGGGGGTGTCCAGGCGCTTCCCGTCCAGCGGGCCGCAGACCGTCCAGTCGCGGAGGAACCCGCCCGTGCCGCGCGCGGCGCACGGCCCGCCGCCCGCGAGGAGGGTCGCGGCCAAGAGGAGCGCAAACGCGAATCGCCGGGCAGGGCGGCGCATGGTGGATTCCCTCGGTGTGCAGGGACCTTAAACCCGCGCAAGGAAGCGAAGTCGCGGTCGGGTTTGGCACGCCGTGGTTCGCGCGCCGTGGTTCGAGCGCACGCCGTCGGAGCCGGCTGCGGAAGCAGCCGGTCATGCTCATCGGCGGTGGCATGTGCCACGGCGGATGAAGATAACCCGCCGCTGCCGCGGCGGGCTCGAACGACGGCGCGTTCGGAGGGCTCACGGGGGGGCGGGAGACCCGCCGCACGGAATCGCGGAGAACACTGGCGGACAAGCCGCCAGTGGCACGCGTCATCTCGGGCGCCGCCCTACAGCAGTGCCGCGAGGCGGTCCTTCATCGCCGCCAGGGCACGGGCCCGGTGGCTGATGCGGTTCTTCTCTTGGGGCGGCAGTTGGGCCATCGTCCGGCCGTGGTCCGGCAGGGAGAAGTGCGGGTCGTATCCGAAACCGTTCGACCCGGCGGGCGTGTCCGTGATGACGCCCTCGCACGTGCCCTCGGTGACGGCCAGGACGCGGTCGGGTGTGGCCAGGGCCATGACGCAGCGGAAGCGGGCGGTCCAGGTTTCGGGGGGATGGTCGGCCAGGGCCCGCATGAGGGCGGCGTTGTTGGCCGCATCATCGCCCTGCTCGCCGCCATAGCGGGCCGAGCGGACGCCCGGCGCGCCGCCGAGCGCGTCGACCACGAGGCCCGAATCGTCGGCCAGGGCCCACCGGTCCGTGGCGCGGGCGTAGCCGAGCGCCTTGGCCCGGGCGTTGGCCTCGAACGTCTCGCCGGTCTCGGTCACGGCGGGCACGTCGTCGAAGGCGTCGAGCGGCACGAGGTCCACCTCGAGGGGCGCGAGGATGGCGGCAATCTCGCGGAACTTGCCGCGGTTCCGCGTCCCGATGACGAGCGTGCGGGGCATGGCGGCCCTTCTCGTCTCGCGCGGTGCATCAGGAGATACACCGCGCGGGATGTGCGTGGGACCTCCGGCCGTCACATCTCGCGCGTGACACGCGCGATGACGACGAAGTCGAGGTCTTCCAGGTTCTCCACCACGTGGGGCGCCCGCAGGACCTGCTCGGCCGTCAGGTTGCTAGCCCGGAGGATCTGGGCGGTGCCCTCGCGGCTGTAGAGGCGGATCTTGCCGACACCGGCGGTCCGCAGGGCGGCGGGCAGGGCCTCCAGGACGAGCGGCTCGACGGCGGCGCGGTCGGTGTCGGCGGCCACGCCCGCCACGCCGACGCGTGCCCGGCCCTCCGGGTCCAGCACCTGCATCAGTTGCCGCACGAGCGCCCCGACGAGGGTGGGGAGTTGGTCGCGGCCCTGGGCCACGCCCGTGGCCCAGTGGGGTCTCTCGATCAGGCCGGTCCGCGTGTCGACCAGGGAGATCGTGACGCGGTAGAGGGCGTCGGGCAGGTCGTGGGGGGTGGCGGGGGCGGCGGCGCGCCGGCCGGGGATGATGGCGACGTAGGGTTTGAGTTTGGCCTCGGCGGGGGCCGGTTCGCCCTCCAGGATCAGCGTCGGGAACTTCTGACGCAGCCGCTTGACCTTCGGGTCCACGATCTTCGGGTGGACGTCGGGCCGGCCCACCTTGCTCGGGTCGTCGAAGATCTCCGGCCCGAAGGCGCCGACCGAGACGGTGCTCTTCGACGGGCCGTGATAGACGTAGGCCTCGTACCCTTTGTCGCGGAGGCGGCGGGCGTAGTCCTGGGCGCGGGCCATGCGGCCGGGATTCTGCCAACTCGCGACGATCAGCGTGTACTGGCCGTCCGCCTCCTCGACCGGCCAGGGGTTCTCGGGCAGCGGTTCCGGCACGGGCATGAGCATGACGCCCGCGAACGGGTACTGGCCCTGGGCGTCGCGGATGCGGCGGACGCGCTGGAGCGTCCGGTCGGCCTCGGGGTCCTTCCAGGATCCGAAGTGGCCGACGCAGACGGCGGCGTGCTCGTGGCCCTTGATGATGAAGACGTCCTGCAGGCCCTGGCCGGCGAGTTCGGCGGCCAGGCGGCGGGCGGAATCGACCGCCTGGGGGCCCTTGTATTCCAGGAGGACGATCGTCAGCGTCGGCGCCTCGGTGCGCGCGGCGCCGCGCTGGCACCCGGCCAGGGCCGAGAGCGCCAGCGCCGCCGTCACCGCCGCGGCGAGGGCGCGTGTCCGAGGTTGACTCATGGGGGACTCCTTCCGTCCGGGCGGCTCGACCCGCCTCACTTCTTTTGTACCGCGCGGGCCTGGTGTTCGGCCAGGGTTTCGCAGCCCGTCCGGGCCAGGCGGAGCAGGCGCGAGAGGTCCGCCCCGGAGAAGGTGGCTTCCTCGCCGGAGGCCTGCACCTCGATGAGCCGCCCCGAGGCCGTCATCACGATGTTGGCGTCGACGGAGGCGCGGCTGTCGTCGGCGTAGGCGAGGTCCAAGAGGGGCCGGCCGTCCACGATACCGCAACTCGTCGCCACGACCTGCTCGGCGATGGGATCGGGCGTGTCGGCGGATGGGTGGCCCTGGCCCGGGCCGTCGCCCGCGGCCGCGACGACGGCCGCCTTCCCGCCGACACGCCCGATCCCATCGCCGAGCAGGTCGTGGCGACGAGTTGCGGTATCGTGGACGGCCGGCCCCTCTTGGACCTCGCCTACGCCGACGACAGCCGCGCCTCCGTCGACGCCAACATCGT
>JAWODB010000040.1:0-25377 GCA_046483505.1 Phycisphaerae bacterium | reverse complement strand
GATGCCCACGACGTGGCCGTCGCGTTCGACGGCAAGGTGAAGGGCGGCACGGCCCGGCGGTGGCGTCTGACGGCCGACTCCATCACCGCGAACAATGAGTTCGAGCAGCCCGAGCCGCAGGTCGAACTCGTCGAGGACGCCGTGGCGGACTTCGTCTCCGGCCGGCGCTTTACCCTGCCGGCCCATTCGGCGACGGCCCTGGAGTGGCGCGTGGAGTAGCACGACAACGCGGACTCGCGCGGCGGGTCTCCGTACCCGCCGCGCAGGGCCCTCAGGTTGTCATTCCGACCGAGGGCCTTCAGGGCCGAGCGGAGGAATCTCGCCGTGGTTGTGGTCGTTTGTTCCGCGCGGATTCAACGTTGAAACGCAACAGGCCCCCAAGCCCCTGGAGCCCCGTCGCGTCGGCGTCGGCCTCACCCCGAGGCCCGAAGGGCTCCGGGCCGACGCCGAGGCGGCGGGGCGAAAGGGGGCCCTGGCAGCCTCGGAGCCGAGGCAGAGGCCCTCAAACGCCTGAAGGCGTCGTTTGGGATGTTGCGTTTCAAAGTTGAATCCGCACCGCCTTTCCGTTTCGCGTTCGCCAGCCCCGCCTTCATCGCGCTTTTAATTCATATGGAGCCTCGCGGATACGCCGAAAAAAGCGCGCGATTTCCGATCAAAAATCGTGTGTTTTCGCGCGTTTCGACAAAAAGCCGAAAAAAGCGGGTGCGTTTTGCCTTACCCATTTTAACATTCGCGCTCGAAATCGTCCCTAACGCGCCACAAACGACGATTCGAGGGTCGAAAAGGCCCGATTTCGGGGGGCGCGCGAAACGACGTTTTCTCAGAATATCGATCCGGTCCCACCCCCGCAATCGTTGAGCCGGCGACCGCAGGTCGCCGCGAAGGGCGGACACGTGTTGGCGCGCCGGACGACCGGCGCCCTTCGCTCGCCGGCTCCACACGACGGCCCCCGGCGTGCCACATTCAGCCGCCGGACTTGCCCATTCCGCTCGAGCCGGCGGCGCGGTGGCCCAGGAGGGCCACCGCGCGGGACGCGTAACCCGGCCGCCCGTCACTTCTCCACCCGCACGCGTACCGTGTGAATTTCCGTGACGGCTCGCTCGCGCTCGCCGAACCAGCCTTCGCCGCCCACCTCATAAGCCTTTCTCTCCGCGCCGGTGGGGATCGTGACGCGGAAGTCGAAGGCCTCGCGCGCGCCCGGTTCCAGGTCGAACGTGCCCCCTTCGGGTTCCGCCGTCCAGCCGTTCGGCAGCCGCGGCCGCACCTCGCCCGTAATGCGGTGCTCGTAGAAGTTGCGGACCACCAGCCGCAAGGCGAACGCCTCGCCGGCCTTCTTGCGGATTTCGAGGGCGAACCGCTCGGGGGCGGCCGGCGGAGACGCCTCACGGCCGGCCGAGGCCGGCCGTGCCACGTCCCCGTCCTGGATCGGCAGCGTCGGCTCGAGCCGGGCGTCGATGACCATGCCGGGCCAGCATGGCTCCTCGCGCTCCGCGATGAGGCGCGTCGCCCCGGCCGACAGGCGGACCGCCCACTCCACGGGTTCGCCGTATCGGGCACCTTGCCGCCGGACCTCGCGCACGAGCCGCTCCGTCCACCCGAGGGCCACGCGGGCGCGGCGCAGGTACCCGTCCTCACCCTCCTTCGCCTCGACGGCGCGGCGGGCGTCGCGGGCGGCCTCCTCGGCCGACGGCACGTCGCCCATCGGCTTCGGCGCATCGCCCTTGTGCGCAATCTGCTCGGCCAGCCGCACGAGGCGATACAGCCGCGTCATCGCCCGGTTGTCCGTATGGGCCTCCTCGGCGGCCTGCTCGATGGCGGGGGGCAGGGCGGCGACGTCGAAGACCCGCAGTCCCTCCATCTGCTGGAGCATGCGGATGCCGGCGGCCCCGTACCGTTCGCTCTCGCGCGGGAACCGCAGGTACTGCACGTCCGGCGTCAGGGTCAGGTCGAAGCGGCCGTGCCGCGGCTCGACGATGCGACGGCGTCCCACGTGGTCGGTCACCTCGACGCGGTTCAGGCTGCTCGAGAAGGAGACCTCCCGCTCGCCGCCCATGTGCCATGCCGCCAGGATGACATCCTTGCCGCGAACGAACCAGTGCTGCCGGATGCGCGGGTCCACGCCCGTCGGGCCGACGTAGCGGGCGCCTTCGAGCATGTCGGTCATGGCGGCGTAGGCGGCGTAGGCCGGGAACGGTTCGTTTCGTGCCCCCAGCAGGAACGTGGGATCGTAACTGCCGCGCCCCTGCTCGTACCAGTAGACGCGGTCGACGCCGGCCGCGATCTGCGAGATGTAGATGCGCGGCAGCGCGCGGGCGGCCTCCGCCGGCGTCCGTTCCTTCGTGCCCCACCAGCCTTCCTCGGTGTTCCAGACGGGCTTGCCGGGGAAGTGCTCGTCGCGGACGGCGACCAGGTCCCGGACCATGCCGAGTTTGCCTTCCGGGGCCTTCGGCAGGACGAGTTCGTCGTACTTCAGCGGCTTCACGCCCGGGTAATGGATCTGGACGGAATCGTTGTACGGCGCACCGCCGAAGCGGGCGAACTCCTCCATCATCTTCACGCTGCCGGAGTCGCCGTCCGCGTAGGCGAGGGCGTCCTTGTGCCGGGCCTTGACCATGCTCCACGTGTGCTTGGCCGCCACGACGAAATACTCGCGCGGGTCGTGCCAGAAAAAGTTCGGCTCGTTCCAGAACTGGTACTCCGGCGGCCCGGAGGCCTGCTCGCGGTACAGGTCGATGACCCGCAGGCCGAAGTCGTAGAACCGGTCGTAGTCGAAGATGCGGTGGTTGATCGGCCCCTTGCCGAGCCACGGCTCGCCGTAAGCGAAGTGGGCGGGCTGGAGCCGGCCGTAGTCGCGTGCGTACCGGTACTGGCCCGCGATCGCCAGTGCCCACTGGACGGCCTCCTTCGGCCAGGGCAGCGAGAGGCCCGGCCTCGGCTCCAGTTTGTCCCAGACGACGGGCGAGACGCCTTCGATCGTTGCCCCTGCCAGGCCCATCAGGTGGTGGTTGACGCCCCAGCACATGGCGAAGGGAGAGTCGGGATTCGGTTCCATGGGGCGCGAGTGGATACGCGCCAGGCGCGCATCCATCACCGCCAACGTTTCCTCGCCGTCGCGCACGCGGACCGTCAGGGTGTACGGGCCGACCGCCTCCGCCTTCACAACGAGCGGTACGACGGAGCGGCGAAGCGGCCCGACGGTGATGGCCTCGCGGCCGGTCGTCTTCTTGCCGTCGAAGTCCGTCAGTGTCCACTCGGCCGTGAGGGCGCGCTCGCCGGCCGCCCGGCGCGTCACGTGCAGGTCGAAGCGGGCGGGTTCCTCATCGAGGAAGACGTTGCCCGGCCGGTGCTGCTCCAGGCCGGCCTGGACGGCGTCGGGCACGAACGTGCCGTCGGCCGCGAAATGCAGCAGACGGTGGTCGGTGTTCCGGTAGATGTGGCCGACGTTGCCGACGGCGAGGTAGAACTCGCCGCCCTCGGGCGCGGCGGCGATGCCGAAGATGTGTTTCGCGTAGCCGTCGGCGCGGTCGGGCAGGTCGCCGGTCGGCCAGAGGTCGAGCACCCGGCCGTCGTCGGTGATGTGTGGCCCGTCGGCGGTGAACGGCCTCGGCGATCCGTCCGGCGTCATCCGCCACAGCCGGTGCCCGTGATGGGCGTACAGCGTGCCTTTCGGTCCCACGTGAAGGCCGCGGACGCCCAGGTCGAGGCGCTTCGTGACGTGGCCGTCCTCCGGGTCGAGACGCAGCAGCCCCTGGCGTTCCGTGGCCACCCAGAGACCGCCGTCGGGCGTGAAGCGCACGGCCTGGACGCGCGCCCCGTCCGGCAGCGGCAGCGTGCGGAGGTGCCGGCCGGTCGGCTCAAAGACCTGGATTTCGGCCGTCGGCTTCATTTGAGGCAGGTACAGGCGGTCGTCCGCGTCGATGGCGAGGCTGCGGCCCCACTCGTAGGCGAAGCCCGGCTGCGTGACCGTCTCCTCGGGTTCCCACGTCTTGTGATGTCCCCCGCCGCCGGGACCGAACACGTACTTTGTCTTGTCGGGCTTCAGTTGAACGCCCAGAACGTTCCGCACGTTGCTGGGGTACGGGTAGTTGATGTAGTCCTCATCGGCGTCCCATGGGGCCCCGCGCCCGTCCGGCGTGAACGTGTAGACGCCCGCCCCGCCGCGGACGTAGACGTTGCCCTTCGAGTCGACGGCCACGTCCCGGGCGTTGACGGGCTTGGTGCTGTGCCCGCCGCCGAGTTCGGGGTACGTCGTCTCGCGCCGCCACGTGGGCGAGAAGCGGACGGCCGTCCAGTTCCGCCGGTCCGTCACGAGGTAGCGGCCGTCGGGGTCGCGGACGGCACCGGTGAAGGTGAGCGTCTTGCGGCTGGCGAGCACCGGGTCGGCGGCCCGGTAGACGTTCGCCGCGGCGCGGTCCTCGCCGGCCGTGACCGTCACGCGAAACCGGTGGACGGGCACGTCGCGCGTCAGGCGCTGCGGCGCCTCGTCGGCGTCGCGGACCTGTTTCCACGGCAGGACCTGCGTCTCGACGACGGGCCGGCCGTCGGCGTCCAGGCCGTCCCAGCGAATCGGGTGCGCGCCGGCTTCCAACCGTCCGGGGCGGAGCCAGCGCACGAACCACGGGTCCGCCACGTAGTAGTACTGGCCGACGTTGCCGGGCGGGCTGCCGTGCGCGTCGCCGCCCACGGTGGCCTTGTGCCGGTCGATACGGACGGTGACCTCCGCCGGTTCGGTCAGGCGGAAGCGGATCACCGCCGCGGGCGGGGCACGGTGGACGTGCTCGCCTTTCTCGAGCGGCTGCTCGATGCACAGGTCCCGAATGTCGGCGGCGGCTCCGGCGGTGATGGCCGTTACGGCCGTCGCAAGCAGAATGGCGCGCGTCGCGCGGGTCACGGGGTCTCCTTTCGGTAAGGCGCGTCGGTGTGTCTTCATGGAACGGACGGCGGGCGGGGCCGGTTGTTCATCCCCGCCGGGTCTGCGCTGCGAAGGGAAATGTTGACACCGCCTCCGCGAAAGTGCAAGTATGGAACCCCCCGGCCGGCGCGGCGGGGCACGAGGGCATCCAGGGAGGCCGGCCATGAATGCGTCACGTCCGGGAGCGCAGCGGCGGGCGGTGCAGCGTGGACCGAGGGCGGTGGGCGCCGCGGCGCTGGCCGTCATCTTCCTTCTGACACTGGGCTGCGGCCCCGCGCCGCTGGCGGGGCAGAAGGCGGAGGTCTCGCTCCCGCCCGGCCCCAAGCCCGACGCCGCCTGGATGGCCCGCCTCCGCGAGGACGCCGGCCGCAAGGTTTACTGCGGCGAGGAACTCACGACCATCGGCATGCCGTGCGGCGGCGTGGCGGCCGGGCAACTGTATGTCCGCGGCGACGGCACACTGGCCCAGTGGTGGATCGCCAACAACAGCCAGTTCACCGGATACGGCGCCGACTGTTACAGGACGTATCGCCCGCCCAGCCCCGTGGACCAGGGCTTCGCCCTTTACATCGAGGGCGAGGGCGGCAAGACGGTGCGGCGGGACCTCAGCCGCGACGGCTTCGACGCCATTGAGTTCGTCGGCGAGTACCCCATCGCCGAAATCCGCTACCGCACGAAGCAGAAGCCGGCCCTGCCGGTCGAGGTGGACCTGGAGGTCTTTTCGCCGTTCATCCCCCTGAACGCGAAGGACTCGGCCCTGCCCGTGACCGTCCTGCGGTTCACGGTGCGGAACACGTCCGACGGCTCGGTCAACGCGCACCTGGCGGGGTGGCTCCAGAACGCCGTCCTCCTGCACGAGGCGGGGCAGTACGCCGGCCGCGGCAAGAGCCGGAACCGGGCCGTCTCGCGCGGCGGCATGACGGGCGTGGTGATGGACTTCGTCCCCTCGCCGCCCCCGCCCGACGAGCAGCGCCGCGTCACGGTCTTCGAGGATTTCGAGGACGGCGACTACGACGGCTGGATGATCGAGGGCGAGTGCTTCGGCCAGGCGCCCGCCACCGGCACCCTGCCGGAGCAGCAGCAGGTGAGCGGCTGGCACGGCAAGGGATTCGTCAACACCTTCCTCGGGAAGGACCCGCCGCAGGGCACCGCCGTCTCCAACACGTTCACCATTACCGAGCCGTACATCGCCTTCCTCATCGGCGGCGGGAACCACAAAGGCCGCACGTGCCTGAACCTGCTGGTGGACGGCAAGGTGGTCCGGACCGCCACCGGCCGCAACCGGGAGCAACTCACCCAGCAGGTCTGGGCCGTGCGGGACCTGAAGGGCAAGGAGGCCCGCCTCCAGATCGTCGACACGCACTCCGGCGGATGGGGGCACATCAACGTCGACTGGATCCGTTTCACGAACCACGTGCCCGAGAAGACCGTGCCGGAGCCGGAGGACCATCCCGGCTTCGGGGAGATGTGTCTGGCGGCCGTGGGCGCGGACGCCAAGGCCGGCACGGCGGACGCGGGCGAGAGCAGTCTCGACCCCGAGGCCGAGGCCGTTTTCCCCCTGGCCGACGAGGCGAAGCGCGGCGTCGTGGCCGTGCCCCTTTCTCTGGCGAAGGGCGAGACGAAGGACGTGACGTTCCTGGTCACGTGGTACTTCCCGCAGCGGCCTCAGCGCGGCCGGATGTACGCCAACTGGTTCGACGGCGCCCTCGGGGCGGCGCAGTACGTGGCCGGGGACCTCGACCGCCTCTCGGGCGAGACGCACCGTTTCCGCGACACGTATTTCGACACCACGCTGCCGTACTGGCTGGCGGCGCGCCTCGCCATGCCCGTGGCGAACCTCGCCACCGAGACCGTCCAGTGGTGGGAAAACGGCCGGTTCTGGGCGTGGGAAGGCGTCTGCTGCTGCCCGGGCACGTGCACGCACGTCTGGAACTACGAACACGCGATGGCCCGGCTGTTTCCGGAACTGGAACGGTCGGCCCGCCTGGCCCAGGACCTGGAGCCCACCGCCGGCTTCGACGAGAAAACCGGCCTGGTGGGGTTCCGCTCGAACCGCGCCTACGCCGCCGACGGCCAGTGCGGCACGGTGCTCAAGGTCTACCGCGAGCACCTGATGTCGGCCGAGACGGCATTCCTGAAGAAGGCGTGGCCGGCCACGAAGAAGGCCATCGAGTTCGCCATCTCACATGACGAGAACGCCGACGGCCTGATCGAGGATTCCCAGCACAACACGTTCGACATCAACTTCACGGGTGCGAACACGTTCGTGGGCAGCCTGTACCTGGGGGCGCTGCGGGTGGCCGAGGAGATGGCCCGCCTCATGGATGACCCCGACGCCGCCGACCGCTACCGCCGCATCTTCGAGAGAGGGTCGCGCCTCACGATGCAGCGGCTGTATAATGGCGAGTACTTCGTCCAGATCATTCCCGAAGGCGCGCCCGATAAGCACCAGTACGACGGCGGGTGCCTGGCGGACCAGATGTTCGGCCAGGGATGGGCCCACCAGGTGGGGATCGGATACCTGTATCCTAAGGAGGCGGTCCGGAAGGGTTTGAAGTCCGTTTATACGTACAACTGGACGAGCGACGTGGGCCCGTACAACGCGCGCCACACGCCGGAGCGCTGGTTTGCCCGGGCGGGCGACGCCGGCCTCTTCACCTGCACCTGGCCGAAAGGCCGCCGCCCCAAGGAGCCCGTCCGGTACCGCGACGAGGTCTGGACCGGCATCGAGTACCAGGTGGCCGGCCACATGTTCTGGGAGGGGCTCGTGGACGAGGCGCTGGCCATCGTCCGAGGCATCCACGAGCGGTACGACGGCACGCATCACAATCCGTGGAACGAGGTGGAGTGCGGCGACCACTACGCCCGGGCCCTGGCGTCGTGGGGATGCCTGATCGGCCTCGAGGGCTACGAGTACGACGGCCCGGCGGGGCGGATCGGGTTCGCGCCGCGCATGACGCCGGACGATTTCAAGGCGTTCTTCACCGGCGCCGAGGGATGGGGCAGCCTGGTGCAGCGACGCGCCGCCGGCCGTCAGACCAGCCGCATCGACCTGGTGTGGGGCCGGCTGCGGGCCCGCACGCTCGTCTTCGGACTGCCGAAGGACGCGGGTGAGGCGAAGGCGACCGTCACCGCCGCCGGGATGAAGGTGCCCGCGCGCCTGGAGCGCGACGGGCCGCGCGTGACGCTCACGCTGGAGAAGGAGGTCGTTGTCGACGCCGGCCAGGCCATCGAAACAGTCCTCACGTGGTGAGGCCGGCGGGTGCCGGGCAAAAAGACAAGTAACCGTGATGTGCACAGTTGTCATTCTCAGGAGCGGCGAAGCCGCGACGAAGAATCTCGTCTCGATGTCGTTCGCACGGCAAGATTCTTCGGCTCCGCGAGCGGAGCCTCAGAATGACAGGCGCACGTGGTGAGGATTCCGTGTTCGCCGGGTTCCTGCACCGCCCGTTGGAGGAAACGCCATGGCGGTCAATGCAGGGTCGGTCATCGATGCAATACCGGCGGCGTTCCGCCGGATGGGGCGGACGCTGTTCCAGCCGTTCGACGTCCGCAAGTGGTTCGTCCTGGGCTTCTGCGCCTGGCTGGCCCAGTTAGGCGAGGGCGGCGGACCGAACTTCAACGTCGGCAGTGGGGGCGGGGGCGGACCCGGCGGTGGGGGCGGCGGGTTCGGCGACGTCGGAGACTGGTTCGAGGAGCATCTGGCCGTCATCCTCCTCGTGGCCGCCGCCATCTTCTTCGTGATCCTCGCACTCGGCCTGCTCATCGTGTGGCTGAGTTCGCGCGGCAAGTTCATGTTCCTCGACGGCGTGGTCCATAACCGCGGCGCCGTCGTGGATCCGTGGCACCGCTATCGGCCGCTGGCGAACAGCCTGTTCGGATTCCGGGTAGCGTACGGCCTGATCGTTCTGTTAGTGCTGGCGATCGTCGGGGCGGTGTGTTTCGGCCTGGCGTGGATCGACATCGCCCGCGAGGCGTTCGGGCCCGCAGCGCTCATTGCCATCGTGATCGGCGGCCTGTCGCTCCTCGTGATTGTCATCGCAGCCGCCATCGTTTCGGGACTGCTCGATGACTTCGTTGTGCCGGTCATGTACTTGCGCCAGCGCCGTGTCCTGGAGGCGTGGGGCGTCTTCTGGCGGGAACTGGGGCAGGGCCACGTGGGGCCCATCCTCCTCTTCTACCTGATGAAGATCGTTCTGGGGATGGGCGTGGCGGCGGTCGCCATGATTGCCACGTGCCTGACGTGCTGCCTGACGGCCCTGCCGTACCTGGGCACGGTGATCCTGCTGCCGCTGTTCGTCTTCCTGCGATGCTACTCGCTGGCGTTCATCGAGCAGTACGGCCCCGAGTGGCGGGTGTTCGCGTACGACCTGGAGGCGCCTACCACGCCGGGGCCCGAATCCGGGGCCGGAGAGGAGTCCGAGGCATGACTCGAAGGGCTATGAGGATATTGAGAACCGCCGCGGCGCTGCTCGTTCTGGCCGCAATGGCCGCAGCCGCTTCCCAGCCTGCCGAAAGGTCCGGCGCGTGCGTCGTGACAATCGGCGGCAAGGAGGTGACGCCGCCCACGCACGCGATCGCGGTCCCCGCCGAACCGACGCCCCAGGAGCAGTTTGCCGCGAGGGACCTGGCCGATCACCTCGAAAAGATGACCGGCAAGCGGCTGCCGGTCGTCGCCGAGACGGACCTCGGCAAACGAACGCCCATCGCCGTCGGCCGGTGCACGGGGACGCTGAAGCGGCTGGGCGTGGCGGTCGATTTCGCCGCTCTCGGCGTCGAGGGCATCGCCATCGAGACGGAGGGCCCCGCCCTCGTCCTCGCGGGGAACAAGCGGGGCGTGTTGTACGCGGTTTATTCGTTCCTGGAGGACGAACTCGGATGCCGCTGGTTCACCCCGGACTGCACGCGCATCCCGCGCAAGGGGCGGTTCGACGTCGGCGATCTCAAGATCCGGTACGTGCCGCCGCTCGAGTACCGGAACACGGATTACCCGTGCTCGCGCGACGGCGACTGGGCCGTCCGCAACAAGATGAACGGGACGCACCAGCGACTGGACGAGCCGCGGGGCGGCAAGATCGCCTATTCGCACTTCGTCCATACGTTCAACCAGATCCTGAATCCCGCCGAGCACTTCGAGAAGCATCCCGAGTGGTTCTCGATGGTCAAGGGCAAACGCATCGGCGGGCGGACGCAACTGTGTCTTACGAACCCCGAGGTGCTCGAATTGGCCAGGAAACGGGTCCGCGAGTGGATCAAGGCGTTCCCCCAGGCTACCATCTTCTCGGTCTCGCAGAACGACTGGCACAACTACTGCACGTGCCCGACGTGCAAGGCCCTGGCCGAGAAGGAGGGCAGCCAGGCGGGGCCCATCATCCACTTCGTCAACGCCATCGCCGAAGATATCGAGAAGGATTATCCGGACAAGGTCATCTCGACGCTCGCCTACCAGTACAGCCGCAAGCCCCCCAGGCACGTGAAGCCGCGGCCGAACGTGTGCGTGCGGCTGTGCAGCATCGAGTGCTGTTTCGCCCATCCGCTGGACGAGTGCCCGGCGAACGCCTCGTTCGTCGAGGACATCCGCGGCTGGAACGCAATCTGCAACCGGCTCTACATATGGGATTACATCATCGACTACCACCACAGCGTCATGCCGTGGCCGAACCTGAGGAGCCTGAAGCCGAACATCAATTTCTTCGCGGGCCACGGCGTGAAGGGGCTGTACGAGGAGGCGTGTTACTTCACGCCGGCGTCGGAACTGGCGGAACTGCGGACCTGGATCATCGCCAAGACGATGTGGCGGCCGGAGACCGACACCGACTGGGCCGTTGACGAGTTCCTGGCGGGCTACTACGGGCCGGCGGCGTGGCCCATCCGGCAGTACCTCGACCTCCTGCACAAACAGGTCGTGGAGCATCCGGACTGGCATGCCAACATCTGGGCGAAGCCTTCCTCGCCGTGGCTCCGGCCCGGACTCCTGGAGCGGTACGTCCGCCTCTTCGACGAGGCCGAGGCCGCCGTCCGCGGCGACCCGGTCCGGGCGAAGCGCGTGGCGGTGGCCCGGCTGCCCGTTCGTTACACCCGCATCGTGAAGGCGAAGCCCGGCGACCCGCGCGCCGCCGAGTGGCTTGCCACGTTCGAGCGCGTCGCGCGGGAGGCGGGCCTCACGATGGTCCGCGAGCACGGCGGGACGGGGCGCCTCGACACCTGGCTCGCCGCCCAGCGGAAACGGCTCAAGATCGAGGGGAAATAGGCCGCAACGCCACAACACGATGGGCGCGGTGGGTCTCCGTACCCACCGCGCCGGGATCGGCCACACTGAGATTGCGCGGCGGGTGCGGAGACCCGCCGCGCCCGAGGCGATGTTGGATTGTCGGCCGCGCTTGCAAAAGGAGACCCGACCATGCGATGGACCCCGCTCTGCCTGGCAGCCCTGGCCGTCCTGGCCGGCTGCGCTCCCCAAGGAGAGACGCCCATGGAGCCCGACAAACAGGGCGAGGACCGGCCCGTCATCACCTTCGGGGGCGACGTCGCGTTCCTCAAGAAGCACGTCGAGACGATCGTCCTGTCGGACGCCTCCGGCGACGCCCGCCTCGCCGTCGTCCCCGCCTACCAGGGTCGCGTCATGACCAGTACCGACGGCGGCGAGGACGGGGCGAGTTACGGCTGGATCAACCGCTCGCTCATCGGATCTGGCAAGACCCTCGAGCACATCAACCCGTTCGGCGGCGAGGACCGCTTCTGGCTCGGACCCGAGGGCGGCCAGTACGCCATCTTCTTCGAAAAGGGCGAGCCGTTCGACCTGGAGCACTGGCAGACGCCCGCGGCCATCGACACCGAGGCCTGGGAGGTCGCCGAGAAGACCGACACCTCCGCCACGTTCGCCCATACGTTCAGCGTGACGAACTACTCCGGCGTCACGTTCCAGGTGAAGGCCGACCGCACCGTCCGCCTGCTCGGGTCCGACGCCGCCTGGGAGCACCTCGGCGTCGAGCCCGTCGACGGCCTCAGCATGGTGGCGTACGAAGCGGACAACACGATCACCAACCAGGGCGAGAAACCGTGGGAGAAGGAAACGGGCCTCCTCTCGATCTGGATCCTCGGCATGTACAACCCGTCGGACGCCACGACCATCGTGGCGCCCATCAAGCCGGGTCCCGAGTCGGAACTCGGGCCGAAGGTCGTCGACGACTACTTCGGCAAGGTCCCCCCGGAGCGGCTCGTGGTGAAGGACGACGTGGTCTACTTCAGCGGCGACGGGCAGCACCGCTCGAAGATCGGCATCCAGCCGGAGCGGTGCACGGGCGTCATCGGCAGTTACGATGCCGCGGGGCAGGTGCTGACCGTGGTCCAGTTCACGTTCGATCCGTCCGTGACGGACTACGTGAACTCGCTGTGGAAGATGCAGGACGAGCCGTACAACGGCGACGCCGCCAACAGTTACAACGACGGTCCGGCGAAGCCGGGCGCCGAGCCGATGGGTCCGTTCTACGAACTGGAATCCTCCTCGCCGGCGGCGGCGCTGGAGCCCGGGGCGTCAAAGCGGCACGTGCACCGGACGATTCACCTGCGGGGGCCGGAGGACCAACTCGACCCCATCGCCCGGAAGGTGTTCGGCGTGGGCCTGGCCGAAATCAAGAACGCCCTGAAGATGGGCGCCGACGAAGGTTCCTGAGCGGCTTCACCGCGCCGAGCGGTCTGTGTTCGCCGGCCTGCTTGCGGGCCGCGCGCCGTAACGCCCGGCCATGAGCGAAGCGAATGGCCGGGACCGAGGCACCCGCTGGCGTTAGTACAAGAGGAGATATTCCAATGGCTCGCCTGGCCCTGCTCGCTGTCCTCATTGCCTTCATCGCCGCCCCGGCGGCCGCCGGGGACCTCTCGTACGTGGATCTCGTTGGCCGTCTGACGGACCTGGAGCACCTCGCCACGCTGCCGCCGAAGGGCGACACCTGTGCCCAGTGGTCCAGTTACGACCGCCGGTCGCGGTACGAGGACGGCAAGTACCTCGACTGGGCCGCCAACGGCGACGGCGACGGCTGCATTCGCAGGGAGGACGGCCGCATCGTCATGGCCGAGATGGACGGGCCGGGATGTATCTGGCGCATCTGGTCGGCCCTGGCCCAGGCGGGCCACGTCAAGGTGTACCTCGACGGCGCGGAGGCCCCCGCCATCGACCTGCCGTTCGACGGCTACTTCAACCGCAAGCACGAGCCGTTCCACCGCGAGTCGCTGGTCTACACGGCCGCCCGCGGCCGGAACAACTACGTGCCCATCCCGTACGCGAAGTCATGCAAGATTGTGGCCGAGAAGGGATGGGGCCGGTACTTCCAGTTCGTCTACGAAACGTTCCCGAAAGGCACCACTGTGCCGACGTTCTCGATGGACCTTGCGGCCGGCGCCGTGGCCGCGCTCGAGAAGACCGACGCGTACCTGAAGGCGAACCTCGGCACGGACCCCGCCGGTCCGCGCGACGGCGAGGAGACGCTCACGAAGACCGTGACGGTCCTGCCGGGCGAGACCGCCGTCGTCGCGGACCTCGCCGGCCCCCGCGCCATCACGGCCATCCGGGTGGATAACACGTTCGGGGCGGACGCCGACGGGCCGGTCGTGCCGGCGCTTCGCGAACTGGCCCTGGGCATCACCTGGGACGGGGCCGACGCCCCCGCCGTCTGGACGCCGCTGGGCGACCTCTTCGGCACGGCCCCCGGCGTGAACCTCTACAAGTCGCTGCCGCTGGGAATGACCGAGAAGGAGTTCTACTGCCTCTGGTACATGCCGTTCGGCAAGTCGGCCAAGGTGGCACTCGCCAACGGCGGCAAAGAGACGGCGCAGCGGGTGACATTCCATATCACGCACGCCCCGGTCGGGCGGCCGGCGAGCGAACTCGCCCGGTTCCACGCCAAGTGGCACCGCGACGCCTTCCTGCCGGAGGACCCCGCCCGCCGGGCCATCGACTGGACCCTCCTGACGACCCGCGGCCGGGGACGGTTCTGCGGTGTCATGCTCCACGTCTGGAATCCCCGCGGCGGTTGGTGGGGCGAGGGCGACGAGAAGTTCTTCGTCGACGGCGAACACTTCCCCTCCACCATCGGCACCGGCAGCGAGGACTACTTCGGCTACGCCTGGTGCACCGCGCAAGTTTTCCACCGCGCCTACCACAACCAGACGATCGCCAGCGGCAACAAGGGGCACGTGTCGGTCAACCGCTGGCACTTGGGCGACAGTATCCCGTTCCAGACATCGTTCGACGGGTACATCGAGAAGTATTACCCCAACCGCAAACCCACCCTCTACGCGGCCGTGGCGTACTGGTACCAGGCGCCGGGCGGCGAGGACCCGTACGAGCCGGTGCCCGTCGACGAGCGGACCGGCTACTACATGGAGCCGGAGATTCCCCGCGTCAAGGGCGCGCTGGAGGGCGAGAAACTCAAGATCCTCTCCAAGACCGCCGGCCAGGCCCGGCCGCAGGACATGGCCCACTTCGGCCCCGGCTGGTCGGGCGAGTCGCAACTCTGGTGGACGGGCGCCAAGCCCGGCGACCGCCTCGTCCTGGAGGTTCCCGTCGCCGAGGCGGGCACGTACAAACTCATCGCCAACCTGACGAAGGCCATCGATTACGGCATCCACCGGTTGAGCCTCGACGGCAGGAAACTGGGCGACGCCATCGACCTCTTCAACGACGGCGTCGTGCCGACCGGCAAGGTGGACCTCGGCACGCACGACCTGGCGAAGGGAAAGCACAAACTCACGGTCGAGATTACCGGTGCCAACCCGAAGGCCCAGAAGGCGTACATGTTCGGGTTGGACTACGTGAAACTGGAGGCCGCCGACTGAAGTCCAAAGTCCGGAGTCCAAAGTCCAGAGTCCAAAGTCCAAAGTCAAAGGCGAACGGCAAAGACGAACGGCAAAGACGAACGGCCGGGTGGCATGCCCGCCACGGGTGTAGCGCGGTGGGCAGTCTTGCCCACCGCGCTCGAAACGGCCTTTTCGGGGCTGCGCGGCGGGTACGGAGACCCGCCGCGCCCGAGTTGGCGTTGTAACGCCACCTCGCGCCCGCGGACGTTGACACCCATCGGCTGCCCTGCTATCCTGCGGCGATTCCGATAACCGCGGGGCAGGACATCCATGACCCAGCCGCAACTCGGCGGCATCAGCCGCCGCGATCGTGTCAAGATTGCCGCGCTCGTGGCGGCGGTGCTGGCGATTCCCGCCTGGATCGTCCTGCCCTGGGTCCATGCGCGGCTGGAGGACTTCTTCTCCGGCGCCCGGGCCCAACTCTTCGGCCAAGTGCTCGTGGCGATCCTGCTCGAGGCGTTCCCGTTCGTCCTGATCGGGGCGACGATCTCCGGTCTCGTGGAGGTCCTCCTGCCGCCCGAGCGCCTGGCCCGGGCCATCCCGCGGCGGCTGGGTTGGCGGCTGTTGATGGCGGCCTTCGCCGGCGTCGTCCTGCCGGTGTGCGAGTGCGGCATCGTGCCGGTCGCCCGGCGGCTCATCCGCAAGGGGCTGCCCATCGAGATGGCCGTCGTCTTCATGCTCGCCGGCCCCATCGTGAACCCGACGGTCGTGGCGTCGACGGCGGTGGCGTTTACGGGGCAGGGCCTGGCGCTGGAGATGACCGTCGCGCGGGTCGTCTGCGGCGTGAGCGTGGCCATGCTCGTCGGGCTCGGCGTGTTCAGGTGGTTTCGCCATCGCGACCTCAAGCCGCCGGAGCGGGGCGACACGTACGGTCACGCCGCGGCGGGCGGATCGGTCGTGACGAACGTCCTCATGCACATCGTGCACGACTTCCTGCTGCTGGGCGGGTTTCTTCTCCTGGGCAGCCTGCTCGCGGCCGCCCTCCAGGCGTTCGTGCCGCGCAACTGGCTCGTCTCCCTCGGCAAGACGCCGGTGGCCTCGACGGCGGGGATGATGCTCATGGCATTTCTGCTGAACGTCTGCTCGGAGGCCGACGCGTTCCTGGCCGCCGCCTTCGCCCAGTTCTCCTTCGCCGGCCGGCTGGGCTTCCTGGTCTTCGGGCCGATGCTCGACGTCAAACTCGTGGCGATGTACCTGGGCGCGTTTCCGAAACGAATGCTGCTGGCGGTCCTGCTCTTCGTCCCGCCGCTCGTCCTCGTCGTCTCGGAACTGGCGGGACTGCTCTTTGCGGTGCTCGGGGGGTAGAATGAAGGCGTGTGGCGGGCGGCGAAGGTTCAGTCGCCGTGCCCTGCGCGGTGAGGTTCGTGTTCGCCGGCCCGCTTGCGGGCCGCGCGCTTCGACATAACGCCCGGCCATGAGCGAAGCGAATGGCCGGGAACCAGCGTCCGGCGCGGTGGGTGCGGAGACCCACCGCGCCCAGGACCGGACAACCATGCCCGAAGCCCATACCCACAGGCATCACGTGGCGGTCCTCTCGTGGTGGGAACTCTGGCCCATGCTCGCCTGGGGCACGTACACGGTGTACCTGTACGCGACGGGGCGGATCTTCTACCTCCTCCAGCGCGTGTACGGGCACCTGGCCCTGGCGGGCGCGTGCGTGCTGCTGGCGGCGTTCGCGTACGGATGGGTGGTGCGGTTCCGTCGGCTCCGGGCCGAGCGCAAGCGGATGGAGGAGGCCCGCCTGGAGGGACGCCTCGACGCGCTCAAGCCCGTGTGCGTCTGCGGGGCCAGCGAGCACGGCTGGGGCCGGTACGTCCGGAGCCTGGCGTTCATCGTGCCGCTTGTGGTCGGCTTCTCCCTGCCGGCGCGCGGGGTGAACTCGTTGGCCGCCGTCCAGTGGGGGGCAGGCGACCTGGCCATGATGGCCGAACTCGCCGCCCAGCGCGAAACCGAACGGGCCGAGCAGCGCGGCGAGTACGGGTGGACCGATCTCATGGGCGTGGCGCAGCGCCTGTCGGCCGGCCGGGCCCAGAAGGTCGGCGCCCTGGGGTTCGTCGCCCGCAAGAAGGGCCGGCCGCCCGACCGCTTCTTGCTGGTGCGGTTCGTGATGACGTGCTGTGCGGCTTGCGCGCAGCCGGTGGCCGTCCCCGCCCGCCTCGACGACGAGGCCCTCCGCGCCCACAAACTGGACCCCGACGCTGTCCGTTCCTCGCTCGAAGACGACCAGTGGGTGGAAGCCTACGGCCGTCTCGACCCGGAGGCGAAGGTCTGGTGGATTGAGGACGTCCGGCGGAGGCGGGAACCCGAGGATCCGTATATGTGACACGGCGGGGATCTGAGCGACGCGGTTGGTGTTCGCGGGCCCGCGAAGGTTCCTGGGCGGTACCACCGTGCATTCCGCGCGGCGGGGCTCCCGGCCCGCCCGTTGAGCCGTCGACCGAAGGTCGACGAGATAGCGCGAACCCGTGTTCGGCGCTGCGAAGGGCAACGATCGGCGACGTGCCGTCGCCGGCTCAACAGAATTGCGTGCCGCGCGGGATCGCCGGCACCGAAAAAAGAGACTCAACTCCCGCCCCGCCGGGGTTCGATATAACTGGGAGGTTCCCGCCACCACCGCGGTCGTTGCTCCACGGGCGGGGGTGGTATTTTCGCGAGATGGGTAGTGGGACGTGGCCATGGACCGTAGACGATTTCTCAGGAAGGTGCTGTCGGGCGCGGCGGTGACGGCGTCGGGCCTGGTCCTCATCGGGTGCGAGAAGAAGGGGCTGGTGCGCGAGCCGGTGTCGCCGTACTTCGGTCCGCGGCGCGGCGGGCCGACGGCGTACGCCAAGGCGTCCGGGCGGTCGCGGCCGCATCGGACCATAACGCGACCCTCGCACCAGGCCCGCCAGGGCGGCGCCTGGACCCCGCCGGGGGCAGAGCGCGACTGGCAGTATATCGTCCTGCATCACAGCGCCACCGACCACGGATCGGCCGCCGTCTTCGACCGCATGCACCGCGCCCACGGGTGGGACGAACTCGGGTACCACTTCGTCGTCGGTAACGGCACGGAGTCCGCCGAGGGCCAGATCGAGGTCGGCAGCCGGTGGCCCAAACAGAAACACGGTGCCCACTGCAAGGTCGTCGGCCACCCGGAATACAACGACGTGGGGGTCGGCGTGTGCCTGGTCGGCAACTTCGACCACTACGCCCCGTCCGACGCCCAGGTCGGCTCCTGCGTGCGCGTAGTCCAATTCGTCAAGGACCGGTACGGCATCCCGGAGAGCCGGATTTACGGTCACGGTCAACTCAAGCCCACGCGATGCCCGGGCGCCCTGTTCCCGTACGACGCGGTTTTCCGAGGCCTGGCCTGACTGGGATACGGGGGTCCGACCAGATACAGGCGGCCCGGTTCGCCGGGCCGCCGCCTTTTTGCGGGGGGCAAGAGGGAACCATGCGCAGCATTCTCCTGATGGCAGCGGTCGTCCTTGCCGCCGGGTGTGCGGCGGGCCCCGATGCGGGTTCCGGCGAGGCCTCGACCGAGCCTCGCGTCCTGCTGGACGCTGCGAGCCCGGCGGGCTGGCGCGTGCCGGACGAGGGTGCCTTCCGGAATCACGGCGAGGTGCGATTCGCCGACGGCGTCGTCCGCCTGGCGCCGGGCAGGCCGCTCACCGGCCTGGCGTGGGCGGGGGAATTCCCGGATTCAGGCTACGAGGTCGAGGCTCAGGTCCAACGCACCGCGGGCAGCGATTTCTTCTGCGGGATGACGTTCCCCGTCGGCCCGGCGCACTGCACCTGGATTGTGGGCGGATGGGGAGGGGAGGTCGTCGGCCTGTCGAACGTGGACGGCCGAAGCGCCGCCGAGAACGCCACGACGCGCCGCATGACCTTCGAAACCGGCCGATGGTACGGGCTGCGGCTGCGCGTGACGGACGAGGCGATCGCGTGCTTCATCGACGGCGAGGCGGTTATCGCCCAGCCCCGCGCCGGCCGCACGTTCGGCATCTGGCCACAGCAGGAACCCTGCCGGCCGTTCGGCATCGCCGCCTACCTGACGGGGTCGGCGATCCGGTCGGTGACGCTCCGGCACGTGGGGCAATGAGCGTCGGGCCGACCCGCCGGGCCGGCCCGAAGGGCTTCACCCTTGCTCGCCGGCCGTTTACTTCGCGCCGAGCACCTGGTCCTTGGCGGCCTTGGCGATGCGGAACTTCAGCACCTTCTTGGCCGGGATGCGGATCGGCTCGCCGGTCTGCGGATTGCGGCCCATGCGGGCCTTGCGGTTCTTGAGTTCGAGTTTCCCCAGGCCGGGAATCTTGAAGCCGTTCTTGGCTTCCTCGCAGGCCAGGTTCACCAGTTCCTCGACGACCTGTTGGACCTCCTTCTTCTGAAGGTCGGTCCGCTCGGCCAGGGTGCTCATGATCTGCGTCTTGGTCATCGGCTTCTTCGCCATGAAACGGACTCCTAACTGGGGATCCTGGGGCATTGCGGCCCGCGGCCCGACGCCGGGCACAGGCCTGGTTTCGCGTGCGGTAAGGTCTGCGGCGGCCTTGGCCCTCCGGCCGCCGATGCCTGTAAGCATAGAGAGTGGATGACGGTCCGCAACAAAAAACCGGCTGTTTCGGCGGTTGCCGGCGTACGGAGCCGACAGGCGTATCGAACGGGCCGCTCAGTTGACGCGGCCCCCCGTATCTGCGATAATAGCCGGGCTTGGCCACCCTTGAACGGACCCCCAACGGCGCCCGGCCGACGCCGAAGCCTTCTCGGGAAAGGAGACCCCCTTGCTGCACTACGACCGCGAGACCGAATCGTTCTGGACGGACCTGAAACCCCCGCGGCTCGAGGACGTGGAGGAAGCGAACCTCTACCGCGACATCTTCCCGTATCACCAGTTCCCGAAGATCCCGTTCACCCACGAGCGGGTGCCCACGTTCATTCCCGAACACACGTGGATTACGGACACGACGTTCCGCGACGGGCAGCAGGCCCGGGCCCCGTACTCGGTGGACCAGATCGTGCAGTTGTACAAGTTCATGCACCGTCTGGCGGGGCCGCACGGCCTGATCCGGGCCAGCGAGTTCTTCCTGTATTCAAAGAAGGACCGCGAGGCCGTTGAGAAGTGCCTTGAACTCGGCCACGATTACCCGGAGGTGACCGGGTGGATCCGGCCGGTCAAGAAGGATTTCAAACTGGTCAAGGACATCGGCCTGCGCGAAACGGGCATCCTGACCTCGGCGTCCGACTACCATATCTTCCTGAAACTCCGTCGCACGCGCGCCGAGGCGATGGACATGTATTGCGACATTGCCGAGGCCGCCCTCCAGGAGGGCATCATCCCGCGATGCCACCTGGAGGACATCACCCGGGCGGACTTCGAGGGATTCGTCGTGCCGTTCGTCGTCCGGCTCATGGCCCTGGCCGAGCAGTACGAGATGCCCGTCAAGATCCGGGCGTGCGACACCCTGGGCTTCGGCGTGCCGTACGTCGGCGCCCAGTTGCCGCGGTCGGTGGCGAAGATCACCTACTGGCTCCGCCGGCGGTCCGGCGTGCCGCCCGAGTGGCTGGAATGGCACGGGCACAACGATTTCCACAAGGTGCTCGTCAACGCCTGCACCGCCTGGCTGCACGGGTGCTGTGCGGCGAACGGGACGTTCCTCTCGATCGGCGAGCGGACGGGCAACCCGCCCATCGAGGGCCTCGTCGTCGAGCACGCCATGCTCTGGGGCGAGACCGAGGGCGTCGATTACACCACCATCACCGAGATGGCCGACTACTACCGCAAGGAAATCGGGTACGACATCCCCCCGCGGTACCCGCTGGTGGGCCGCGACTTCAACATGACCCGCGCCGGCATCCACGCCGACGGGCTGTTGAAGAACGAGGAAATCTACAATCCGTTCAACACGAAGGAACTCCTGAACCGCCCCGTCCGCGTCGGGCTGACCGACAAGAGCGGCGTGGCGGGGGTTCTGGCCTGGATCAACTACCGCTACGAACTGGCCGAGGAGGTCAGGAAGGACGACCCGCGCATTCGCCAGATCTTCGAGTGGATCACCGACGAGTACGAGGCCGGCCGCGTCCCCGCCATCAGCGACGAGGAGATGGACGAGCAGGTCCACAAGGCCTTCGGCGACGTGCCGCGACGGCCGGAAACGCGGTAGAGAACAAGGTGCCTTGCGCGGCGGCTGTCCGCCCAGGTGCGAAATCGTCCCATCGGGCAGGGGGGTGTCCTTGGGCTGCGCTCAGGCCGGGCCCCGACCTACTTTTGAAAGGCTGCAGTTCTACTTCACGCGCCTGAGGAGCAGGTAGTCGACGTTCGGCCCTTCGTGGCCGATGGATTCGAGGCGGACGGTGCGCTGCCCCTTCGCCAGCCGCACCCGGGCGGACGCATCCTTCCAGGTGTCCCAGCCGCCGGAGTCGGGGAACGCCATCTTCTCCTTCACCGTTTTGCCGTTCACCTTGAGTCGCAGGGGACGGTTCTCGTCACCCAGGGCGTAGCGGAACACGATCTCGTAGTCCCCCGTTTCGGGAACGGTCACCTTCCAGGTGATGGAGGCCCCCTTGTCGCGGTCGAAGTCGAGAAATCCCTTGCCGGAGTACCCGTCGTGGTCCTTCTCGTGCAGGCAGCCTTCTTCCTTGGCGTCGGTTTCGGCTTCATACCGGGCGACGTCGGACGCCTGCGTCGGCATCTCCGTCTCGCCTTCCGTTCGGCCTTCCTCGGGATGCTTCTTCCGCCACTCGGCGGCGTGGCGCCGGAGCAGGGCGGCGACCTTCTCGTGCTCCGCCTCCCGGGCCACCTCGGCGGGGGTGCCGACGCGGGGCGCCGAGACCGTCGGATCCGCCTTGGCCCGCAGAAGCCGTTCGACGGTGTCCCTGTTGCCGCTCCGGGCGGCATAATGCAGAGGCGTCCACCCCCGCCCGTCGCGGGCGTTCGTATCGGCCTTGCGGCCCAGGAGTTTGTCGACCGCCTTGGCGTGATCGTCGGTATTGCCGGCAGCGGCCAGGTGGAGGGGCGTGCGGCCCCGGTCGTCGCGAATGGACGGGTCGGCTTCCTTCTGGAGGAGCCGTTCCACGTTCGGCCAGTGTCCCCGCTCCGCGAGGATGTGGAGCGGCGTCCGGCCGTCCTCGTCCTGCGCGTTCGGGTCCGCCCCGCCGTCGACCAGCCTGTTGACGGCATTGTCATTGTGAATCCCAGCGGCCTCGGCCAACATGTGCAGCGGTGTGCGTTTCCGCTCATCGCGGGCGTTCGGGTCCGCCTCGTGCTTAAGCAGGATGTGGATCGCGCGGTCCGTACGGTTCTTGTGATAGTTGGCCGCCGCGAGGTGGAGCGGCGTCTGGCCGGCAGGGGCCCGGGCATTCGCGTCGGCTCCTTCGTTCAGCAGCCGCTGCAGGATCCTGTACGTCTGATCCTCACCCTGGGCGGCCAGACAGACCGGGGGCGTGCCGTCCGGCGCCGGCCGTTTCGGGTCCCCGCCCTTGCTGAGCAGCAGGTTGAAGACGTCCTCGTGTCCCCAGCGGAGGGCCTCGTGGACGGGCGTGCCTGTGGGTGACGGGGCGTTCGGATCCGCGCCTTTGTCCAGCAAGATACGGGCGGCGCCGCTCTGGCCGTAGCGCGCCGCCACGTGCAGCGGCGTGCCCCGGCCGCCCGACGCCTTGGGGTCGGCGCCGCGTTGGATCAGCAGTTGCACGAGGTTCTCCCTGCCGACGTAAACGGCCTCGTGCAAGGGCGTGGAGCCGCTGGCGTTGGCGGCCCGGACGTCGGCGCCCTTCTCCAGAAGTTCCTTGACGATGTTCTGATTGCCGCTGCGGACGGCGTCGAAGAGGGGCGTCTCGCCGTCGGCGGTCCGCGCGTCCACCTGGGCTCCGTTCTTGAGAAGCACCTGCAGCGCCCCGTGCTGGCCGGCAGCGGCCGCGACGTGGAGCGGCGTCCGGCCGAGGTCGTCCTTCAGGTTCGGCTTCGCCCCCTTCTTCAGGAGGAGGTGGGTGATGTCGTCGCTTTCGGCGGCGGCCATGTGGAGCGGCGTGCCGCCGTCCGGCCCCCGCACGTTGATATCCGCACCCTTTTCGAGCAGGAACTCGACATCTTCATTCTGCTGCCGGGCGGCCAGGGCGAGCGGCGGGAGCACCTGCCGCCGGCCGTCGTCGCCGGGCGGCCCGTTGATGTCCGCCCCGTGCTCGAGGAGCAACTCGACGATGTCCCGCTGCCGCTGCCGGACGGCCGCCCCGAGCGGGCTGAGGCCGCGGCCCGTCCGCAGGTTCGGGTCCGCCCCGGCTTCCAGGAGTTTCTTGACCCTCCCTTCGTCCTTCTTCTCGATGGCCCGGCCGAGAGGCGTCTCGCCGTCGGCGTCCCGGCCGTTGAGTCTGAATTCGGCGTCGGCCAGCAGGTCCGTCAGGTCCGCGTGCCCATGGTCGATGGCGACGCGGACGGGCTTGCGGCCGTCGGTGTCGCGGACGTCCTTGCGGGCGCCGCCCTCGATGAGGAGTTGGGCGACGTCCTTGTGCCCTTCGCGGGCGGCGAAGTGCAGGGGGGTCCAGCCCTCGTCGGTCATGGCGTTGGGCCCGGCACCGGCCTTCAGGAGCATGGCCACGATGTCCTTGCGGCCTTTCTCGGCCGCCAGGTGCAGCGGCGTGTGGCCGGTGGTGTCCTCGGCCCCGGCCTCCGCCCCGCGGTCGAGCAGGAGACGGACGACGTCCGTCCCGCTTCCCGTGGCGGCCCGGTGCAGGGGGGTGCGGCCGGCCTTGTCGCGGGCGTTCTGGTCGGCGCCGGCGTCGAGAAGGACCTCGGCGGCGTCGCGGTGCCCTCCCGCGGCGGCCAGGTGCAGCGGCGTAGCGCCCTCCGCGTTGGCCGTCAGCACCGACGCGTGCTTGGCGACCAGCAGTTTCACGATGTCGGTGTACCCGTGCGAGGCCGCTACGTGCAGCGGCGCCTGGCCGGCGGGGCCGGCCGCCGTCGGGCTCGCCCCGCCGTCCAGTTCCTGCCGGACGGCTTCGAGGTTCCCTCGCCCGACGGCCTTCAGGAGCCGTTCGGTCCGGCGCTCGGCGAGCGACTTCTTCGGCGGCTCGCCCTTTTCAGGGGGCGCTTCGAGGGCCTCGGCCGTCTCGGGCTCCGGCTCCGGCGGAGGGGGCGCGGGCGCGTCCTCGCAGCCGGCAAGAACACACGCCGCAAGCATAAGATACAGCCATCGATTCGGTGTCGTCATGAGGTCCCGTCGTCTGTTGAGGGGAAATCGAAGCCGGGGCACCGTTCCCGCTCGCCCGCGCGGTGGGGATTCTTGAGGATACCGCCCCGCACGTTAAACCCGCAAGAGGCCGGGCGGTTTCGCGCGGCCCGTGCGGCGGCTCGGCTCTGCCGGCGGATTCGTCTTGCCGCTCCGGCGTCCGTGCGGTAAAAGGGAGGCGGTTCGCCGGCGCGCGACCCTGCCCGTCGCCCAAGCGATATCGCCATGCCCGACGTGTCATCCGACGACTGGACCATCGGCCGCCTCATCGAGTGGACGCGGGGGTACTTTGCGCGCCAGGACATCGAACAGCCCCGCCTGGAGGCCGAGATTCTCCTCGCCCACGTCCTGGGCCTCGAGCGGATCGACCTCTACATGGAATACGAGGAGGTGGTTTCGGAAGAGCAGCGGGCCGCCTATCGCGACCTCGTCCGCCGGCGGGCCGACGGAGAGCCCAGCCGGTACCTCGTCGGGACGTGCGAGTTCATGGCGCTGGCGCTGAAGGTGACGCCCGACGTGCTCATCCCCCGGCCGGAGACCGAGCAACTGGCCGAGGAGGTCATCCGGCGGGCCCGCGCCGCCGCGCCCGTGCCGCTCGAGGCCGCCGCCGGGGACGCGCCGGACGAGGCCGCGCCCGCGGCCCTGGAGATCATCGAACTCGGCACCGGCTCCGGCGCCCTCGCCGTCAGCCTGGCGGTCCATCTGCCCGAGGCCCGCGTGACGGCGACCGACGTCTCGCCGGCGGCCCTGGAGGTGGCCCGGACCAACGCCGAGGCCCATGGCGTGGTCGACCGGGTGACCCTGCTCGAAGGCGACCTGTACGAGGCCCTGGACGCGGCGGACGTGCAGCCGGCCGCATTTCTCCTTGCCAACCCGCCGTACGTGGCGGAAGGGGAGTGGAACGGGCTGCCGGCCGACATCCGCGAGCACGAGCCCCGCGACGCCCTCGTCGCCGGGCCGGACGGCACGGAAGTGATCGAGCGGATCCTTCGCGGCGCGCGGGCGTATCTGAAGCCGGACGGCGTGCTGATGGTCGAGATCGGCGCCGGCCAGGGCCGCGAAGTCCGCGAGATGGTCGGCGAAACCCGCGGCCTCGTCGACGTCGACATCCGGAAGGACTACGCGGGCCACGACCGTATCCTGATCGCTCGTCGGGAGGTGTGAAGGTTCAGGCGAGGATGACCTGCGGGACGTGCGAAGGTTCAGGTGAGGATGACCTCCGCGGCGCGGTTTGTGTTCGCCGGCCCGCTTGCGGGCCGCGTGCCGTTGGCGCGGCACACGGCCGGACAAGGCCGGCCGTGGCACGGGGTATGTGAACGCCGCGTGCCGTTGGCGCGGCACACGGCCGGACAAGGCCGGCCGTGGCACGGGGTATGTGAACGCCGCGTGCCGTTGGCGCGGCACACGGCCGGACAAGGC
>JAWODB010000290.1:0-7994 GCA_046483505.1 Phycisphaerae bacterium | reverse complement strand
CGAAGAAACCCGCGACTCCCATCAAAAACCAGCCGAGCACCAGCACCCGAAGCGTCCGGCTTGTCCAGCCAATGCGACGCCACTTCACAAGGGCTTGAACCGTGAAGGAAAACACATAGAAAGCCACCACGCCAAGCGGCAAAACCCACCAGAGGCGCAAGGGAAACTGGTTCGTTCGTCCGGCGTAGTACATCCACCACCAAGCCGCCACGAATACCGCCTGCGGGCCGAGAACGACGATCAAACCCAGCACCAGGTCCAGCCGCCAGGGAACGGGTTTGGCCTCTCTCGTTTGGCTCACATCGTCACTCCCGCACCGCGCCCGGTTCGACGAGATATGGCTGCAAGCACGGCCCGACGACGGCCCGTCGGCCCACGAGGTCCAGCACGATCGGGTAGGCGAAGCGGCGGTCGGTCATGGCACCAGTATACTCGACCCGTTGCGTACAGGCAACGGCGTCCGGCCTTCGAGCGGGGCACGTACCAGGCACCTTCCCCCTCGGCCGGTTTGACCTTGAAAGCCGCGTCCCGGCGGCGTATAGTAGCCGGTCGGTTGCCACGCTCGGATGGGCGCTTAGCTCAGTTGGCAGAGCGCGTGGATCACACCCACGAGGTCGCAGGTTCAAGTCCTGCAGCGCCCACCACCCTGGTTCGGCCGACGACACGCCTATCCCTTGGGAGGGAAGATATGCTCATCTCGAACGGATGTTCGTGCGTCGTGATCGCGGTCGGGGCGGCCCTCGCCGTCGCCGCAGCCGCCGGAGCCGCCGGCGCGGCGAAGGCGCCCGCCGCCGAGAGCCAACGCTTCTACGTGGCCGGGCGGGCGCGCGGCAAGGAGGCCGGCATCTACCGCGGCCGTCTCGACCTCGCCACCGGCACGGTGTCCGTCGCGGGACGGGCCGCCGGGGCCGAGCAGCCGTCCTTCCTCGCCCTCCATCCGGGCGGCCGCTATGTGTACCTCGCCAACGCGATGCGCGAGTTCCGCGGCGAGCCCGGCGGGGCCCTCGGCGCCTACCGCATCGACCCGGCCTCCGGCGACCTCACTCTGCTGAACGAGCAGCCGTCGCGCGGCACGTCGACGTGCCACCTGACGGTCGACCGCACGGGCCGGCACCTTCTGGCGGTCAACTACGGCACGGGCAGCGTCATCGTCTGCCCCGTCGCCGACGACGGCCGCCTCGGCGAGGCCACCGCCTTCATCCAGCACGAGGGCCGCAGCGTCGATCCGCGGCGCCAGAAGGGACCGCACGCCCATTCGGTGAACCTCGACGCCGCCAACCGCGTCGCGTTCGTCGCGGACCTGGGCCTCGATAAGGTCATGGTCTACCGGTTCGACGCGGCGGCCGGCACGCTCGCGCCGCACGACCCGCCGTGGGTCGCGACGGAGCCGGGCGCCGGGCCGCGGCACTTCGCGTTTCATCCGAGCGGCCGCTTCGCGTACGTCCTGAACGAGATGGCCTCGTCCGTGACGGCGATGGCGTACGACGCGGCGGCGGGCGTGCTCACGCCCCTCCACACGGTGACCATGTTGCCGGAGGAGTTCGACGGCAGGAACACGGGGGCGGAGGTGACGGTGCACCCGTCCGGCCGGTTCGTGTACGCCTCGAACCGCGGGCACGACAGCATCGCCGTCTTCCGCGTCGACGAGAAGACGGGCCGCCTGACGCCGGCCGGCCACGCCTCGACGCAGGGCAAACGGCCGCGGCACTTCGCGATCGACCCGTCCGGCCGGTTCCTCCTGGCCGCCAACCGCGACTCGAACACGATTGTCGCCTTCCGCATCAACGGGGAGACGGGCGCGCTGGAGCCGACGGGCAGCACGGCCGAGGTGCCGGGTGCGATCTGCATCCTGATGGTGCCGGGGCGGTAGCCGGGTGGCATGGCCACGCTCGCGTGGCCATGGGATTCGCGCGGTGGGCAGTCCTGCCCACCGCGCAAGGCATGAAAGTACGTCATCCGCTCCTGCGGGCTCGATACGCGCCGGCCAAGGCCGGCGGCTAAATGTGCATAAGGCTATATTTAGCCGCCGGGCTTGCAGGGCGCGTTTGCCCGGCGGGTGGCATGCTTTCGCGCCGTTGCGAAAGCATGAGCCGGCCGCGCCGGATAACCGGCCGAACCGCAGGTGGCATGCTTTCGCGCCCTTGCGAAAGCATGCAAGCATCCTGGGAGAGATATGATGCCAGGGGCGCAGCGAAAACGGGTTACACACTACGACATACCCGGACACGCTCATTACTTGACGTTTTCCTGCTACCACAGCCAACCGTTCCTGTCTCTTGAAGAACCGCGAGAATGGCTGCTGGAAGCCCTGGTGTCCGCGCGATACAAAGTTGCCTTCGATCTTTGGGCCTGGGTCATCATGCCTGAGCACGTTCACCTGCTCGTTTGGCCGGATCGCGACGTGCCGGTTTCCGAGATTCTGCGTCACGTGAAACTCCCCGTGACCAAGCGCGCCCGGCCGTGGGCATGCCAAATCGGCGGCCGGTTGAAACGCCAGATGACACATGGTCGTCGTAAGGAACGGGTGATCATGCGATTCTGGCAGCGGGGCCCCGGCTACGATCGCAACCTCTGGTCTGCAGAAGAGATTCGCGAGAAGATCGGCTATGTGCACGCAAATCCGGTTCGACGTGGACTTGTACAAGAGCCAGCGGATTGGCAATGGTCGAGTTGGAGGGCGTGGAACGAGGGACTGGATCACCCCATTCCCATCGACCGGAGCAGCGTGCCGCCTTTACGGGGGTCGCGTCCGGCTGCAGGCACATGCTTTCGCAACATCGCGAAAGCATGCCACCCACGCCTTCCCCGCGATCGGGATACATGCTTTCGCAACGGCGCGAAAGCATGCCACCCGCCCCTCTACAGCATCCACCCCTTCCGATACGGCCGGCGGAGGAGGGCGTCGCCTTTCGGGCTGCCCGTCACCTTCATGGTCGCCGGTTCGTAGGTGATGGGTTCGCCGGCGGCGAGGGCGGCGTTGCCGAGGAGGACGAGTTCCGCCAGCGGCCCCGTCACGTCGAACCGCGCGCAGGCCGGCCGGCCGCCCTTGCACGCCGCGACCCATTCCTGGATGTGGCGGCTCGATTCCACCCACCGGCCCTTGCCCTTGACACGGGGGATGCTCGCCTTCGGCTTCTTGTACGACCACCCGAGCGATTCGGGGATGAACCGCGGCCCGGCCTGCCCGGGATGGGTGCCGGCCGTGATGCCGCCGTAGGTCAGCCGGCCCTTCTCGCCGACGAAGATGGTGCCGGCCGAGCCGATAAACTCGCGCGTCTCGGGCATCTCCTCCGGCATGGGCGGGCGCCGGCCGCCGTCGTACCACGTGACGGTCACGGGCGGCAGGTCGCCGCGCGGGCCGAAGCGGTAGCGAACCGTCGATGCCGCCGGCCACGCCTCGTCCGTCAGGCCGCCGGCGTCGGCTTCCACGGTGACGGTCTTCGCCTCGGCGAGGTCGAGGGCCCAGTAGGCGCCGTCCATGGTGTGGCATCCCACGGCGCCGAGGGCGCCGGTGCCGAAGTCCCGCCAGCCCCGCCACGTGTACGGATGATAGGCCGTGTGATACGGCCGCTCGGGCGCGGGGCCGAGCCAGAGGTCCCAGTCGAGGCCGCCGTGCGGCACCGCCCTGCCCGGCCGCCTGGTCATGCCCTGCGGCCATTCGGGATGGTGGGTCCAGCACTGGACCTCGCGGACGGTGCCGACGCACCCGTCTCGAATCCATTCGACGGCCTCGCGCAGGGTCGGCGCGGAGTACCGCTCGTTGCCCATCTGGGTGGCAACCTTCGTCTCGCGGGCGAGGCGGACCAGTTGGCGGACCTCCCACACGTCGTGGGCGAGCGGCATCTGCGTGTAGACGTGCTTGCCGGCCCGCATCGCGGCGACCGTGACGACCGCGTGCGTGTGGTCGGGCGTGGCCACGATGACCGCGTCCAGGGCCTTCTCCTTCTCGAGCATCCGCCGGTAGTCGGTGTAGCGGGCGGCCTTGGGGTGATGCCGGAACGGGACGGCGGCGTTCCGAGGGTCGACGTCGCAGAGGGCGGCGATGCGTTCGCCGTCGCAGGCCGCCACGTTGTCGGCCCCCATCGGGCCGAGGCCGACCGCGCCGACGGCGAGCGTATCGCTGGGCGGCTTCCGCCCCTGGCCGCCGAGGACGTGGCGGGGGACCACGGCGAACGCCGCGGCTGCGGATGCGGCGGCGAGGAAGCGGCGGCGGGTGGTGACGTCACGCATTGTCATCGGGGCATCTCCTCTGCTCGAAAAGCACGCGCCGGGCAAGCCCGGCGGCTAAATGGGTGTGCCGCACGCTGAGCGTCGCGCGCCTTACTTCGCGCCCATGCACATGATGCGGCCGTCGTCGATGGCCAGGTACAGGCGGCCGGCGGCGGCGCTCAGCCCATCGAAGACGGGCGGACGGTCGAGGTCCATCTCGGAGAGTTTCTCGCCCGTCTCGGCCGCGACCACCCACAGCCGGGCGCCGAGTCGGCCCTCGATGCCCGCGTACCGGTCGTCGTTCGGGACGACGTCGGGCACACCCGCCAGGACCAGCCGGTCGCCCGCCAGGACGAGGCCGGCCGCCCGCACCGGAACCTGGACGGACCAGATCGGGTTCCGGCTGCGGTCGTAACCGTTGCCCTTCTCGCGTCCGACGGCGGTGGGCCGCAGAACCGGCTCGGCGTCGTTCGAGTCGGCGTAGAGTTCGTAGCCGTCGCGTCCCGGATGGAACCGCGGGCTGTGCCCGCCCCGCGTCGTAAACACGTGCAGGCCGTAGGTCCGCTCGTCGTCGAAGACGAGGATGCGGCCGGTCTTCGAGGCGTTGTAGGCGAAGTAGTACCCGGGCCAGCGGCGGCTGTAGGTCCAGTACGAGCGGTCGAACCACGTCCGGTCCAGGAACCCCGCGTTCGACATCAGGTGGAGGCCCACCCGCCGGTCGCCGAGTTTGGTGATGCGCGGCGAGGGCTTCTGCGCCAGGTCCGGCCCGAATCGCTGGAAGAACATATAGAGGTCTGTCCCGTCGCTGACGAGCAGGTCGCTGCGCGCCCCGTCCATGTCGAACGGCCGGCCGGCGCGTTTCGTGACGTCCGGCCGCCCGCTCCACAGGTGCCGCTCGTGCAGGACCTTCCCGGTGGCGGGGTCGAGGGCGTAGACCCACATCCCCCCGTCCAGGTACGAGGACCGGCCGGCCGTGCAGTAGGCCACGCCGTCCTGGACGAGGACGCTGCCGTGGACGGGCCAGGCGGACTCGACCCGCTCGAAGGCCACGATGAGCCGCTCGGCCGGGGCGGCCTGGAACCGCCAGGCCAGGTCGCCGTCGGACGCCCGCAGGCAGTGGACCCACCCGTCCGCGGAGCCGAACAGGACGCGGCCGCCGTGGAGGGTGGGCGAAGAGTCGATCCGCCCGCCCGCCGTGTACGTCCACCGCGGCTCGCCGGTGGCGGCGTCGAGGGCGTGGACGATGCCGGCGTCCATCTCGGCCGTGATGAGCCGGCCGTCGGCGATAACGGGCTGCGTGCACGGGCCGCCGAGGTCGCGCTGCCAGGCGGTCGCGAGGTGGACGGGCAAACGGGCGCCCGCCCGGCCGCTCCGGCGCGGGTCGTGGCGGTACATGGGCCAGGAGGAGTCATTGGGGATTTCGGATTTCGGATTTCGGATTGGCTCGCCATACGCCGGCCCTCGCACCAGCCGTTCTTCGTCGGACGGCGTCGGCGGCGTCTCCTCGGCCCCGCCCGCCACGGCGTTGAAGCCCGCCAGTTTCACGCCGGGGTAGCAGAAGCACTGGTGCGGCGGGACGTACAGGAGGCCGTTGGCGGCCGCCACCCCGTGCCCGCACGGGGCACGCAGCCAGTTGTGCCGCATGTGGTCCGTGCTCTCCAGGTCGACGAACTCGACGCCCCGTTTCGGCAGCAGGAGGAACCGCTCGGTCGCCTTGGCGGGATAGCAGCGGACGTGGTGGCCGGGCGTGATGAGGTGGCTCGACGCGACGGTCTTTTTGACCTCGCCGGTGCGGGGATCGTAGCCCTTGGCCTCGAGCGGTTCGGGCGTCCAGAGGAAACTCCGGCCGTGGCCCAGGATGTTCGGAATCCACACCAGGCCCTGGGCCCCGAAGAAGCCCAGCCTGCCGTGCGCGCCCCCGCCCTTCCAGAGGCGTTTGCCGGTCTCGGCGTCGAAGGCGTGCATGCCGCCGCTGTTGAAGAGCACCGCCCCGCCGTAGACCATGAGGTCGCCGCCGCGGCGGCCGGCCTCGATGCGCTCGCTCTCCCACTGGGGTTTGCCGGTCGCCAGGTCCAGGCAGACGACGGCCTCGTGGTTGTGGAGGAACACGCGGCCGTCGGCGGCCGCGAGCGTGTGATTGACCATCGGCTTGACGGGGGTCTTCCATCGGATGCGGCCGGAGTCCGCATCGACGGCGAGGACGGTATCGTTCTTGCCGCCCTTGCGCGGCCCGCGGACGTGCACGACGAGCGTGCCGTCCAAGCAGACGAGTTCGTCGCACCCGCGCGTCTCGTCCACGGTGCGGAGCGTCTCGCCGGTGGCGGCGTCGAGGACGATGAGCGGGTCGTTGCGCCGGAAGGTGCCGAAGAGCCGGTCGCCGACGGCGACGACGGACTTCTGCGACGCCCGGCCCTGGAGCGGCCGCTTCCACAGCAGGACGCCGCTGAAGGCGTCGCGCGCCACCAGCGTCCACCGCTGCCCCAGGCCCGGCTGCCCGATAAGCCCCTCGTCGACGATGCTGAAGAGCCGCCCGCCGGCCGCCAGGACGACCAGGATGCTCGATGGGACGCCGTCGTGGCTGCGGCACCACATGGGGGCGCTCTTCCAGCGGAGCCGCTCGGGCGGGGCGACGCGCCGGTCCCGGGCCGTCGGATTGTTGTCCGGCCCGTGCAGGTAGTGTGTCCATTCGTCGATGTCATCCGGGCGGGGCTTGACGGTCGTCTTGCCGGCCACCCAGGCCGCGCCGCCGGGCGCGAGCACCCGCATCACCTCGTCCATCGGTACGCCGCCGAGGTCGTCGGCCACGACGAGGGTCACGAGGTCCGGGGCGTACGGCAGCCGCTTCCCGACCAGCGGGTTGACCGTCACGGGGCCGTACAGGCCCTTTTCGCGGATGTGGGCGTGGGCCTTCGCGACGGCGGCCGGGTCGGCGTCCAGGCCCTGGACGAGGGTGGCGTCGGAGGCGCGGAGGGCGGCCGTCAGGCGCCCCTCGCCGCAGCCGACGTGGACGACCAGGCCGCCGCGGACGCCCGTGGCCTCGAGGATGGCGCGGGCCCGCGCCTCGGGCGACGCGGCGGCCGCCGGAAACGCGCACAGCACCCCGATCAACGCAATGACCGCTCGGCGCCCCAGGTCAGGCCTCATGAACGTCTCCTTTCGGCTGGTCGGTCGGCGGGCGGCGCGGGCCAACCCCGAACAAGGCATGTGCCACGGCGGGTCTTGCCCCGCCGTGATCTCCCACCGCCACCATGCACGGCCGGACGAGACCGGCCGTGGCACATTGCTGTTGCGAAACGGCGAGCGCCGGGCTTGCCCGGCGCGTGTCCCATACCTGGTGCGCGGCGGGTCTCCGTACCCGCCGCGGGATGCACGGATCGCCGATTCGGGCGCGGCGGGTGCGGAGACCCACCGCGCCGGACGCGCCGCGCAAGCGCGGCGGCTAAATATACTTACGCCCGCCAGGCGCGCTGGCGCTGGAGGCCGTCCAGCGCCTGCCGGGCGATCTTGGCGTCCTCGGCAATCTGGAAATCGAACATCCCCGCCATCACGAAGTCCGCCCCCGCCTCGAACGCGTACCGGAACGCCTTCTTCGGCTTGACGGCGCCGGCGGCCATGACCTTGAACGCGATCCACGGCTTCTCAATTTTGGCCATGTACTTGATCGTTTCCCCGGGCTGCTCGCACCACGTGTTGTCGCGGCGCGGCGCGTCCGGCTGGGCCGACCAGTAATCGTGCGGGTGGATCGTCTTGACGTGGTAGTCGACGGGGATGCCGGCGGTCTCGAC
>JAWODB010000170.1:0-4502 GCA_046483505.1 Phycisphaerae bacterium | reverse complement strand
GCTTGAAGGCGCTTGGCCCCTTGAAGAGGAGCATCATGCACCGGTTCGAGAGGCCGAGCGGGTTGTCGCGCCGCAGGTGCTCGTCGACGTAGCCGATGAAGGCGTTGCGGGCGGGGTTCTCCAGGTCCGACCGCCGGAGGATGTCGAGGTACGCGTCGACCCACGCGTCGCTTGGCGCATACATGTGGATGCCCACGAGGTCGAGCCGCGCCAGACTCACCAGCCGCCCGATGATGCCTCCGGTGCGGCTTTTGTGCAGGCTGTACGGCGTGATCATGGCGTAGGCGAGTTCGTCCGCCATGGAGGCGTTCCTCCGAGCAGAGTTTCAAAGCCGTACTGTAGCCCCGTGCGCCGGGCGGGTCAACGCGGAAAACGGCGAACCCTGTCCGGCGCCGAGCGCCGTGCGAGCCCGCCGCGGAAGCGGCGGGTTACTCCGATCCGCCGTGGCGTGTGCCATGGCGGCCGGAAATGTCCGGCTGCTTCCGCAGCCGGCTCGAACGCCAGCGTGTTCCCCGGCCGTGCGACCTGCCTTTTGCCTTGCACGCCCGTCGCGTGCCGCGTTACGCTAACGAATTATGAGGAGCGCGCCACAACCGGCCGGGCTGACCGCTCGGCGCCTGGCCGGATGCATCGATCACACCGTCCTCACCCCGGACCACACCGTCGCCGACGTGGACCGGGCGTGCGCGGACGCCGTGCGTTTCGGGTTCGCGGCGGTCTCGGTCTCGGCCTACGACATCGCGCGGGTGGTCCGGCACCTGGCCGGGAGTTCCGTCGCCCCCGGCGGGACGGTGGGCATTCCGTTCGGCCACGGGGGCGTGCAGACCAAGGAAATCGAGGCGGGGGTCTCCGTCGACGCCGGCGCCCGCGAGGTCGACATGGTCCTGAACCTGGTGGCGGCCCGCAGCGGCCGGTGGCCCCACGTGCGGGACGAGATCGCCGCCGTCCGCCGCGTGGCCGACGGCCTCGTCCTCAAGGTCATTCTCGAGACGTGTTACCTGACGGACGAAGCGAAGCGGCGGGCGTGCCTCCTGGCCGTCGAGGCCGGGGCCGACTTCGTCAAGACCTCCACCGGCTTCGGGCCCGGCGGCGCCACGGTGGCGGACGTGCGGCTGATGAAGGAGACGGTCGGCGACGCCGCCCGCGTGAAGGCGGCCGGCGGCATCCGGACCGTCGGCCAGGTCCGCGCGATGCTGGCGGCGGGTGCCGAGCGGATCGGCACGAGCGCGGGCGTGGCCATCATGGACGAGTTCCTCGCCCGAGAGAGAGTGCGGTGACCATGGCCGACGCCTCACCGCCCACCCGCGGCCGCACCCCGGCCGATACCGTGCGCCGGCTCCGTCTGCGGTTGGAGGCCGAGGGCCGGGCGGGCCTGGCGGCCGTGCCGCGGCCGGTGGGGAGGCCTGCGGCGAGGGACGACGGCCCTGAAACTCGGGAGTACCCGGCCGCTTCCGGCTCCGCCCATCGGGCTACGCCGGACAAGGCCGCGGCCGGCTCGGAGATCGCGGGTCGGCAACGAGAAGACTCGGAGGTTGCCTCGCGGGAGGACCGTGCCGCCGAGGCCGCCCGGACCCTGAAAGAGGAGTTCGCCGAGGCCACGGCCGGGGGCGTCGAAGCCACGGCGGATGAAGATGGCCGGCCGCTTCCGCGGCCGGCTCGTTCCACGGCCGGGGCCGAAGACGCTCCGCCCGCCCCCGCCGTCCACGTGAAAGGGCCCGGTTTGTTCGACGCGCAGAGTCCCGACCTGGAAGACGGGTCCAGCCCCGAGGAGGCCCTCCGGCGCATCGCCGACGAGGTGGCCACCTGCCCGCGGTGCCCGGAACTGGTCGAGAACCGTACGAACACCGTGCCCGGCCAGGGCGACCCGCGGGCGGACCTGATGTTCATCGGCGAGGCGCCGGGCGCCGACGAGGACCGAGAGGGCCTGGCGTTCGTCGGCCGGGCCGGCCAGTTGCTGACGAAGATGATCGAAGGCATCGGCATGACCCGCGAGGCGGTCTTCATCGGCAACGTCATCAAGTGCCGGCCGCCGGGCAACCGCAACCCCGCCCCGGAAGAGGAGGCCAACTGCTTCCCGTACCTGGCCCGCCAGATCGAGGTCATCCGGCCGAAGGTCATCGTGGCCCTGGGCGGCGTGGCGGCCAAGTACCTGCTCCAGACGTCGGACGGCATCACGCGGCTGCGGGGGCGGTTCTACCCGTTCAAGGGGGCGCAGTTGATGCCGACGTTCCATCCCGCCTACGTCCTGCGGAACTACACGAAGGACACCCGCCGGAAGGTCTACGACGACCTCCTCGCCGCCAGGGAGGCCATCTCGCAAGGGTAGGGCGGTTTCATTTCCGCGATACGGCGTATCCATTCGGCGCGGAAGCGAGGAGCGTCCGTGCCACGGCCGGCCTTGTCCGGCCGTGCGCCCCCATCGGACGGCATCACGGCGGGACAAGCCCCGCCGTGGCACATCCGGTTCGGGGGTAGCGCTGCGCGCAGGTGCGCGGTGGGCCTCATCGGACGGCATCACGGCGGGACAAGACCCGCCGTGGCACATCCGGTTCGGGGGTATCGCTGCGCGCAGGTGCGCGACAGAGCGGGAGGCCCGCCGCGCGGAAGCACGCGGCACCCGCCGGCTACTCCCGCCGGAGCGACTCGATCGGGTCCATGTTCGCCGCCCGCCACGCCGGGTACATGCCGAAGGTCACCCCCACGGCCGCGCTGATCCCGAACGCCAGGAGGATGGACCCGCCCGTGATGACGGTGGGCATCTGGCCGAGGCGGCTGACGATGGCCGGCAGGACCAGGCCGACCACGATTCCCAGCAAGCCGCCCGCCAGGGTCAGGAGGAGCGTTTCGGAGAGGAACTGGAAGACCACGTCGCGTTTGGTGGCGCCGAGGGCCCGGCGGACGCCGATCTCGCGAGTCCGTTCGCTGACGGTGGCCAGCATGATGTTCATGATGCCCATCCCGCCCACCAGCAGCGAGATGGCGGCAATCGAGCCGAGCACGATGTTGAAGATGCGCTTCGTCCGGGCAGCCTCGCGGAGCAGTTCCAGCGGCACGACGACCTGGAAGTCCTTCTTCTCGTGGAACCGGCGGAGGAGGACCTCCAGGATGTCGCGGGTGGGCAGGACCGAGTCGGTCGAGTCGACCGTGACGGTGATTTCCTGGAGTTCCACCTTCTCCGCCTGCCGCGTGCCGCCCGCGTACTGGACGCTCATCTCGCCGAAACTCTTCCGGAAGGCCGTCAGGGGAATGTAGACGTTGCCGGCGATGGTGCCGCCCTCGCTCGCTTCCTCCCCGTTGCCCGTCCCGCCGCCGGCCCGCCCGGCCGGCGTCTGTCCGGACGCCGTCACGAGGCCGACCACGTGGTAGTACTTGTTGCCGACTTTGATGTCGGCACCGAGGGGGTCGTCGACGGCGAAGAGGAGTTCGGCCACCTGCCCGTCGACGACGGCCACGTTCTGCTGGTAATCCATGTCCATGGGAAGGAGGAACCGCCCGCGCACCACGTGCACGGGGTGCACCTGGGGGTGCCACGGCACCGTGCCGACGAGTTGGACCGTCACCGCCCGGTTCCGGTACCACGTCTGGAAGGTCAGGAGGCGCTTGGGAACGACCTCGCGGACCTGCGGCAGGGTCTGGCGGATGCGTTCGGCGTCGTCGTACGTCAGGCCGTACGCCTGGACCGTGTCGGTGTTGGAGCGGGCGGTGCGCTGCTCGGCGGGTTTGACGGTGCGGACGATGATGTTGCGGGCGCCGAGGCGGGCAATCTGGTCGCGGGCGGCGCGGCTGGCGCCCTCGCCGATGGCCAGCATCGCGATGACCGACGCCACCCCGAAGACGATGCCCAGGGCCGTCAGCGTCGACCGGAGCCGGTGCATCCACAGGCTCTTGGCCCCGAGTTTGACGGTCCGTTTCAGCCGGACGAGGAGCATCGCGCGTCCCTCAGTGCCCGTTGCGTTCGATGCGGTCGATGCGGCCGTCGAACATGTGGAAGATCCGCTGGGCCCGCCGGCCGACCTGCTCGTCGTGCGTGACGATGATCAGGGTCTTGCCCTGGTGGTGGAGGTCGTCGAGGATGGTGAGGATTTCCTCCCCGCTCTGGGAATCGAGGTTGCCGGTGGGCTCGTCGCCGAGGAGGATGAGGGGGTCGTTGGCCAGGGCCCGGGCGATGGCGACGCGCTGCTGCTGGCCGCCGCTCAACTCCGTCGGCCGGTGGGCGATGCGGTCGCCGAGGCCGACCTGCTCGGCGAGTTCCCTGGCCCGGCGGGCGCTGCGGGTCTCCGGCCATCCCTGGTAGAACATCGGGACCTCGATGTTCTCCGCCACGTTCAGTTGCGGAATGAGGTTGTAGGACTGGAAGATGAAGCCGATGCGGCTGCCGCGGACCGCCGAGAGGCGCCGGTCGTCCAGGTGGGAGACGTCCTGGCCGCTCAGGTAGTACCGGCCGGTGCTGGGCCGGTCGAGGCACCCCAGGAGGTTCAGCAGGGTCGACTTGCCGGAGCCGC
>JAWODB010000108.1:0-34539 GCA_046483505.1 Phycisphaerae bacterium | reverse complement strand
CCTTCGCCTGCATGTGAATCATCCAGATGATCTTCAGCGAGACGAGCAGCACGGCGATTTCCAGGAGGATGTGCTGCGGCAGGAGCGGGATCTTCCACCCCGCGAGCCACCGCGTCAGGTCGGACGCGAACGCCCCGACCACGATGACCAGGAAGACCATGTTGATGGTGAAGGCGCGGCGCTGTCTGGATTTGCCGCCGATCTGCCCCACGATGTCGCGGATGCGTTCGCGCTCTGCCTTGTAGTGCTCGAGTTCGGTCCGGAGGGCTTCGGTCTCTTCCATGAGCGGCCGCGTTCAGGCGGTCCGGGTGATGGGTCTGAAACCCGGAGATACCCCACCGCCCGCCGGCGTTGCAAGGCGGTTCTACCGGCCGGCGCGCCGCTCCCCCCACCGCCGGCGGCCGCAGAAGGGGGGCTACGATGTCTGGGGCACTTCCCAACCCACGCTGGAAATGCATTGCCCACCCCTTCCTGGCCGAATATACTGGGGGCTCTTTGGGTCACAGTACGTTGCGGAAGGAAACCGCGTGTCCGAGGGATGGGCCAGGATCGCCTGCGCCGCGCTGCTCGGCGCGGCCGTCTTCGCTCCCGCCACGGGCTGCGGCGGTGAGAAGGCGTACGTCACCGAGGAACGCCTCGAGCACGGTCTCGTCGTCAGCCTCGGCGGCGTGGGCGGCTACAACTGGGGCACCCGGTGGCTGCGGCAGGGGCTGGACGAGGGCGGCGTCGAGGCCGCCATCGTCATCTACGACTGGTCCAAGGGACCACGCGGCATGTTCGTCGGCGACCTGATGGACCCCGCCCGGAACCGGGCGGTGGCCCAGGACCTGGCCGGCACCGTCGCCACCTACGCCGCCGCCATGCCGGAGCGGCCGGTGACGCTCATCGGCCATTCGGGCGGTGCGGCCGTCGTGGTATGGGCGCTGGAAGCGATGCCCGAACGCGCCCGCGTGGACCGCGTCATCCTGCTCGCGCCGGCCCTGGCGCCGGACTACGACCTCTCGGCTGCCCTGAAGCGGGTCGAGAAGCGGATGTACGTCATGTACTCGCCGGCCGACGTGGGCCTGATGGCCGCCGGCACCTTCGCGTTCGGCACGATGGACCGGAAGCATTCGGTCAGCGCGGGGCTGGTGGGCTTCGAACTGCCCGACGACGCCGCCGACCGCGCCCAGTACACGAAGGTGCGGCAAGTGCGGTGGACGCTGGACCTGGCGAAGTCCGGGCACCTGGGCGGGCACATGGGATGGACGACCACGCGGTTTGCCCGCGACTTTCTGGGCCCGATCCTGCTGGGCCAGCGCGACCCCGGCCGGCCGATGGCCGTCGTCCGACCGGCCGCCACGGCGACGCGCGCCGCCGACCCGCAGGCAAGGAGCACCGAATGACACGGGCCATGGGGCTGATGCTGGCGGCCGCCGTCCTCGCGGCCGGGGGGTGCAACGAGGCGCACCGCGCCGACCGCCACACCGACGCGCACGAGTACGGCCGGGTGTACCTCCTGAGCGGGGCGGGCGGCATGATGGGCGAGTGCGACCGCATCCGCGACGGCCTCAAGCAGGGCGGCGCGCGGCGGCCGATCGAGACCTTCCACTGGTCGCGCGGCGGGGTGCTGACCGACCAGACCGGCGTCGAGGCCAACCGCCGAAAGGCCCGCCAACTCGCCCGACGCATCGAGGCCTTCAAGCGCGTGAGCCCGGGGGCGCCCGTCCACCTGATCGGCGTCTCGGCCGGCACGGGCCTCGTGGTCTGGGCCCTGGAAGACCTGGAACCCGGCGTGGACGCGACGGCCGGTATCCTCATCTCCTCCAGCCTCGACACCCGCTACGACCTGTCGGAGGCGCTCGCGAACACCCGCGACGGCATCTACAGTTTCAAGTCGGTGGCGGACACGGTCCTGAGCCTCGGTGTGACGTGGGCGGGCACGGTGGACCGCAACGGCGGCCTGGCGGGCGGGCTGGTCGGCTTCGCCACGCCCGCGGGCGCCTCCGAGGAAACCAAGCGCCTGTACAAAGAGAAACTGCACGAGATCGGCTGGTGGCCCGGCGACACCGTCCTCGGCCACCTGGGAGACCACCTCGGCGCGACCAACCCGGCGTACGTCAAGGAGAAGGTGGCGCCGATCGTCCTGGGCGAGGAACCCCCCAAACCGCCGGAGGACGCGCCCGCGTTCGAGGCCGTCCGCCGCGCCGACACGGCCGGCGGCGCGGACGCCGACGCGGACGAGGCCTCCGAGAAGACGGCCGACGAGGCGCCCGAGACGAAGGAGCCCTCGCCCGTCGAGAAACAGGCCGAGAAGGCCCGCCGCGACCTCGAAGGCCAGGGCGGCACGGGCGGCTCCAAGGCGCCCGAGCCCTCGGTCGATCCGGAGGACCGCGCGCGGTTCCACGACTGGCGGGTCGGGACCGGCGGCGAGGGACGCGCGCCGGTCGACGAGGCCGCCTTCTTCGCCCGGCCGGAGCGATTGCCATGACGACCGCCGACGCGCGCAGCCCCGTTGCCGCCCTCGTCCTGGGCTGGATCGTGCCCGGCGCGGGACACGCCTACGCGGGCCGGTGGGGCAAGGGTGTCCTGTTCTTCCTCTGCATCACGGGCCTGGTGGTGGCGGGGCTGGTGCTGGCCGACGGCACCAACATCCTGCCGCGGCGGCTGTGGTACGCCGCCCAGGTGTGCGCGGGCGGGCCGGCGGTGGCCCTGACGCCCGTCAGCCAGTACGTGGCCCGGCGGGGACCCGTCGATTGGGCCGACCCGCTCCACGAAATGGGCACGCTGTACACGGCCGTGGCGGGGTTCCTGAACCTGCTGGTCATGATGGACGCGTACACGCGGCTGGCGTACCCGCACCGGTTCCAGGAGACCGTCGCCGAGGAGGAGGACGCGTGATGTGGGACGCCGTCGCCTCGTTCTTCGCGCACTTATTCAGCAGCGACAACCCGCTCTGGCTCTACTACCCGCTCTGCCTCGTGGTGGCCGTGGTGTACAAGGCCACCAAGTTCGACGAGCCGAAGGCGATTGCCCGGGCGGCCCTGCACTTCTTCGTCTCGGTGACGCTGGGGATGTTCGCCCTGGCGATCGTCTTCTACCTCATCGCGCGGTTCTTCTAGCCGCGAGCCGCGAGCCTGAGACGGCGCGGCGGGTCTCCGTACCCGCCGCGCCCGAATCAGCATGGTCGTATCAGCCCGGCGCCTCGCCGCGCACGTACCGCCGGACGCTCTCCTGCCACGGCGGGAAGCGGAAGCCCGTCTCGCGGGCCAGGCGGTCGCACGCCAGGACCGCCCGGGCCGGGCGCGCCGCCGCCGGCGGCAGGTCGGCCGTCGTGATGCGCTCCGGCACGGCCTCGAGGCCCGCCGCCCGCAGGGCCTCGGCGGCCAGGTCCCACCGCGACGCCTCGCCGGCCCCGCACGCATGGACCGTCCCGCGCACCTCCGTTGCCAGCATCGCCACGAGCGCCCGCGCGAGGTCCGCGCTCCACGTCGGGCACCCGACCTGGTCGGTGACGACGCGGAGGGCCTCCCCCGCGCGGGCGCGGGCGAGGACGGCGTCCACGAAGTTCCCCCCGCCGGCGCCGTACAGCCACGCCGTCCGGACGATGAGGTGACGGTCCGGGGCGGCGGCGCGGACCCGGGTCTCGCCCTCCGCCTTGCTTTGGGCGTAGACGCCCTGCGGCGAGGGCGGGTCGGCCTCGACGTACGGCCCGGCCTTCGTGCCGTCGAAGACGAAGTCCGTGCTGATGTGCACGAGGAGGGCCCCGGCCCCGGCGGCGGCGCGGGCCAGGACGGCGGGGGCCTCGGCGTTCAACCGGAAGGCGGCGTCGGCGTGGTCCTCGGCCCCGTCGACGTCGGTCCAGCCGGCCAGGTTGACGACCGTCCGCGGGCGGAGGCGGGCCATCGCCGCCGCGACGGCCGAGGCGTCCGTCACGTCCAGGTCCGCGACGTCCGTCAGGTGGACGGCCGCCGGGTCCGGCGCCGCGGCCTGAAGGTGCGGCCCGAGGTCGTGGCCGAGCAGGCCGGCCGCGCCGGTCACCAGGATGGGGCAGTATGCGTCGGTCAGGGTCATGGTGGTTCCGCGCGTTGACACGGGGCGGCGGATGCGGTAGCGTAGCCGGCGCCCGACGTCCCGCCGGCGTGCTGCACGCAGGTGCCACGGCCTGCTCGTCAGACGGTGTGTGGCGAGCGGAGCGCACCGATCGGCCAGCAATCGGTGGCACCCTTCGCGCGTGCATCCACGGAGCCCCGATGGCCTCGTTTCTACGACATTTCCGGACGGTCAGCGGCCTGACGCTGGCGTCGCGGGTGCTCGGGCTGGCCCGCGACGCGGCCCTCGCCCACGTCCTGGGGGCCGGCGTCTTCATGGACGCCTACAGCCAGGCGTTCCAGATGCCGAACCTGCTGCGTCGGCTGTTCGGCGAGGGCGCGCTCAGCGCCGCCTTCATTCCCGTCTTCACGGATTACCTGGAGCGCGGCGACCGTCGTGCGGCCAACCGGTTCATGGGCCTGATGATCGTGCTGCTGGTGTCGGTCCTGGCGGCGGTCTCCCTCGTCGTGGTGGGCGCGCTGCTCGTGGCACGGCATTTTACCGCGGACCTGCCGAAGTGGCACCTCATTTTCGGCCTGGCGGCCGTCATGTTCCCGTTCGCCGTCACCATCTGCCTGGTGGCGCTGTTGCAGGCGGCGCTGAACTGCGTGCAGCACTTCGTGGCGCCGGCGCTGGCGCCAATACTCCTCAATATCTTCATCATCGGCGGAGCGGTGGCGGCGGCCGCGATGCTCGCCGACGACCCCGTCCACCAGGTCTACCTCATCGGCGCCACGATCGTGCTGGCGGGCATCGCCCAGGTCCTTATCCAGGTGCCGGCCCTCGTGAAGAAAGGGTTGGCGCTGCGGCCGGCGTGGGACCTGCACCATCCGGGCCTGCGGCGGGTGCTGCGCCTGATGGGGCCGATGGTCCTGGCCGTCGGCGTCGTCCAGGTCAACGCCTTCATGGACTCCACCATCGCGAACGTCTTCAGCCCGTACGCCGAGGGGGCCGAGACGTTCACCCTGGCCGGCCGCACCATCGCCTTCCCGATGAAGATGGGGGCGGCGGCGATGTTGTACTTCGGGCAGCGGCTGTACAACTTTCCGCTGGGCGTGTTCGCCATCGCGCTGGCCACGGTCATCTTCCCGGAACTCAGCCGCCGGGCCCACCGCGGCGACACGGCGGGCCTGGGGCGGGTGGCGTCGCACGGTCTGCGGCTGACGGTGTTCATCGCGGTGCCGTCGGCCGTCGGGCTGATGCTCGTCTGCGAGCCGCTTCTTCGCCTGTGGCTGGAGCACGGCCGGTTCGCCGACCGGCCGGACGCGGTCGTCCGGGCGGCGTGGGTGGCCCGGGCGTACGCGCTGGGCATCTGGGCGTACTCGGCCAATCACATGCTGCTCAGGGCGTTCTACGCCAGCGAGGATACCCGCACGCCGCTCAAGGTGGCCATGGCCGCCGCCGTCCTCAACTTCGGCCTGAACCTGGCCCTCATCTGGCCGCTGGCCGAGAACGGCCTGGCGCTGGCGACGGCCGTGTCGGCGATCGGGCAGTTCGTCGTGCTGGGGGCGCTGGTGAGCCGGCGCCTGGCGCACGTGGCCTGGCCCGAGGTGCTGGCGACGGCGGGCCGGACGGTGGTGGCCACGGCCGCCATGGCCGCCGCCGTCGCCATGGCCGTCTACGGCCTCGCGCCGGCGCTCGGCGCGACCGGCCGCGCCCTGGCGGCGTGGAAACTCGGCCTGGGCCTCGGGGCGGGCGTGGCCGTCTTCCTCGCCGCCGCCTGGGCCCTGAAGATGCCGGAACTGCGGGACCTCCTGCGCCTTCGGGGCGACGATGAGGAGGACGACTCGCAGCAGGGCGGTACGTGAAACGACAATGATGAACAGGCAATGTTCAACGCGGAATGATGAAGGCTCACGGCGCCGGGCGCGTGGCGCCTCCGTTCATCGCTGAGCATTCATCATTCCTTGTTCATCATTGTTGTTTTGCCGTGAGAGCGGTCCGTATGACCGCGAAAAGGAACATCGCATGCCACGCCCTACATTCGCCGAAATCGATCTGGCCGCCCTCCGGCAGAACCTGGGCGTCGTCCGCGCGCACGTCGGGCCCGGCGTCGGCGTCATGGGCATCGTCAAGGCCGACGCGTACGGCCACGGGGCGGTGGCGGTCAGCCGGGCGCTCGCAGGCGCCGCCGTCGACATGCTCGGCGTGGCCCTCGTGGAGGAGGGACTGGAACTGCGCGAGGCCGGCATCCGCGCGCCCATCCTGGTGATGGGCCTTGCGCCGGAGGACGGCGTCGCCGAGCCCCTCGCGGCCGACCTGACGCTCACGGTGGACGGGGCGGCCACGGCCGGGCCCGTCGAACGGGCGGCGGCCGCACGCGGGGCCGCCGCGGCGGTGCACCTGAAGATCGACACCGGCATGAACCGCCTCGGCGTCCGGGCGGAGGCGGCGGCGAAGGCGGCGGCGGAGGTGGCGGCCTGTCCGCACCTCGACCTCGCCGGGGCGTACACGCACCTGGCCTGCGCCGACGAGGCGGACGACGCCGTCACGCCGGCCCAACTGGCGGCGTTCGCCGAGGCGCTGGAGGCGGTGCGGGCGGCGGGCATCGAGCCGCCGCTCGTCCACGCGGCCAATTCGGCGGGGCTCTTCGCGCAGCCGGCCGCCCGGTTCGGGATGGTCCGCTCGGGCCTGGCCCTCTTCGGCGTGCCGCCGTCGGAGGCGGCGCGGGCGGCGGACCTGCGGCCGGTGATGAGCCTGAAGAGCCGCGTCGCGACCCTCAAGCGCGTGCGGGCGGGCGAGGGCGTCAGTTACGGGCACCGGTGGCGGGCCGAACGCGACACCGTCGTCGGCGTCCTGCCCGTCGGATACGCCGACGGGTTCCCGCGGGCGCTTTCGAACCGGGCCCGCGTGCGGGCGGCGGGCCGGCTCGCCCCCGTCGTCGGGGCCGTGTGCATGGACCTCGTCATGGTCGACCTGACGGACGTGCCGGAGGCGGCCGCCGGCCTGGAGGTCACACTGCTGGAGGCGGACAATGCGAGCCCGCTGTCGGCGGCGGCGCTGGCCGAGGCGGCCGGCACCATCCCGTACGAGATCCTGGCGGGCATCGGCCCCCGCGTGCCGCGGGCGTACCGCGAGTGAGAGACGGGGTGGCACCCGACGCGACGGGCGGCTCGTTGCACGTTGAGCCGTCGACCGAAGGTCGACGGGCGTTTCGTCTTGACGTGGTGAACGCCCGCGACCGCCGACGTACCGTCGGCGGCTAAACGGGCGTAGACGGCAGGCTATGTGCCCTCGGCGGGGGCACCCTCGGCCGGCTGCGCTTCGCCGGGCGTTTCTTCGGCCGGTGTCTCCCCGCCGCCGGCGTCCTGGAGCCGCTTGCCGCCCTTCAGCCGCTCGATGGCCTTGGCGGCTTCCTCGGCCGCCTGCGTGCCGGGGTACACCTGCATGACGTTCTCGCGGTACATCCGCATAAGTTCGTAGATGGGCGTATCGGGGTCGCCCTCGTAGGCACGAACCTCCTTCAGGACCTCCTGGGCCACGTCCTCGAGCGGGCTCGTGGGCGGCTTCTCGGCCGGCGGTTCCTCCGTCGGCCCTTCCGTCGGGGTCTCGGTGCCGGCCGTCTCGGGAGGCGTCTGGCCCGTCTCGGGCTTGCCGGATGGCGTGGTGCCGGCCTCCTTGCCGGTCTCGGGCCGTCCGGGCTCGCCGTCGCCGGGGGCGAGGAGGATGGCGGCGGCGACGGCCCCGCCGACGACCAGGAGGGCCAGCACGCCAATGAGGAGCCAGAGTCTCCAGCCGGCCTTGCGTCCGACGGCCGTGCCGGCGCCGAGGACCTCGTCGACGGCGCTTTCGCTCATCGGGGTCCGCTGCCGCTGGGCCCGCTTGACGGCCCGGCCGAGGGTCTGCGACAGGTGCGACCCGCGGTCCGCCGCCGCCGCGGCCCCGAGTTGGTCGACCAGGTCCTGGGAGTCCGTCAGGTCCGAGTCGGCCTTCGCGAAGTCGAGCCGGTCGAGCGCCTCGATGAAGTCCTGGGCCACGCAGTAGCGGTCGGCGGGTTCCTTGGCCATGGCCTTCTCGAAGAAGCGGAAGGCGGCGGCGGGGAGTTCCGGGCGGAAGGAGCGCGGGTCCGGCACGGGGGCCTGGACCTGCTTCTTCATGATCTCGCGCTCGTCCGTCCCGTCGAACGGGGCGTGCCCGGTCAGGAGGACGAAGTAGGTGGCGGCCAGGGAGTAGAGGTCGCTGGCGGCGGTGGGTTCCTCGCCGAGGGCCTGCTCCGGCGCCATGTACCGCGGCGTGCCGAGGCTGTGCCCGGCGCCGACGATGTCCTGGCCCTGGAGAACGTCGCGCGCCAGGCCGAAGTCGCTGACCTTGACCTGGCCGTCGCTCGTCAGCATGATGTTGCCGGGCTTGATGTCGCGGTGAATGATGCCGCGCGTGTGGGCGTGGCCGAGCCCCTCGGCGGCGGCGCGGACGATGCGGGTGGCCTCTTCCCGGTGCAGGGTCCGCTTCTTGCCGAGCACGTCGTGCAGCGCCCCGTCGTCGATCAGTTCCATCACGATGTAGTACGTATTCTTGTACGGACAGATCTGGTGAATGGTGACAATGTTCGGGTGGGCGAGTTTCGCGGCGCTGCGGGCCTCGCGGAGGAACCGTTCCACGACGCCCTGGCCGGCCTTGGCGAGGTTGGCCGGCAGCATCTTGATGGCGATCGACCGCTCCAGGTTCGTGTCGAACGCGCGGTAGACGATGCCGAACCCGCCGGTGCCGAGGCGGGCCTGGACCTTGAAGCCGTTGATCTGCCGGCCGATGAGGGGGTCGGCCTCGGCGTCGGCCGGGGTCGGCCGGGCCTTGGACGCGGTGCCCTTGGCGGGGGTCTTCCCGGCCGGCGGCTTCGGCGCCTTCGTGCCCTTGCCGCCGGCGGCCCGGGCCATCGCCTCGAGGGCGTCGAGGCGGGCGTCGCCGCCGCCCGCCGCCTGCGTCCCGGCCGCGGGCTTGGCGCCGGCCTTCTCGTCGCCGGGAGCCTTGCCGGAACCCGCCTTCCCCTCGGATTCCCGCCCGGACGCCGGCTCGGACGGAGACGCCGGCTTGGAGCCCTTCGTCTCGCCGGCGGCGGCGGCAAGGGCGGCCAGGGCATCGGCGGGCGCGCCGCCCGAGGCGCCCGCGCCCCGCTCGTCGGCCGGCGCGGAGCCTTCGGCGGTCTTCGCCGGTTCGCCTTCAGCCGGAGAGGCCGAGGGTGGCGTGTCGGACGCGGCCGCCGCGGCCGCCTCGGCCTGGTCGGATGGGGGTGAAGCCGCCTCGCCGCCCGGGCCGCCCTGGTTCTTCGCGGCACGGGCCTCGGCCGGCACCCACCGGTGCCCGCAGGCGCGGCAGACCGCCTCGGTGGTGAGGTGTTCCTTCGCGATCTTGTAGCCCGCCCCGCACTCGGGGCACGCCACGAACACGTAGGCCATAGGTCGTTCCAACCGAAGGTCGCATGCCCGGTATCGACCGGCGGGGCGGCGCGCACTCCGACCCGGCCCGTCCGACGCGCGGACACACCCTTGATTCTAGCCTCATTATGCGGCAGGTCAAACGATTTCGCGTGCGGGGCGGCGCGCGAGATTGTTGAGCCGCCGACGGTACGTCGGCGGTCGTTGTCGTTTCGAGGCGCCATCGAAACCGGCGCCGCGGATGAAGATACCCGCGATCTCACGATCGCGGCTCGAAACGCGGGCGGTGCACCTCCGCGCCGGCGTTACCCCTGCGCCTGCGTCCGCCGGCGCGAGAGCATGACGACGGCCAGCCCCGCCGCGTACGCCGCCAGGAGCCAGTACAGGATCTGGAGCAGCAGGCCGGTGTGGTCGTCGAAGACCACCGCCAGCGGGTAGTACACCGTGAAGGCCGCCACGAGGCCGAGCGACTGGTGGGCGGCGAAGGTCTGCCCCCATCCCAGCCACAGGTACGCCGCCGCAAGGCCGAGCGTGGCCGCCGCCGCCAGCACGAAACAGGCCGTGAACGAGGTCAGGTGGTCCGACGCGTGGGCCAGAATCGTGTAGAACAGATAATACGCCACCACCAGGAGGCCCAGGCTGAAGAGGTGGGTCTGGCGGCCCAGCAGCATCCACGTGACAACGAGCGCCCCGGCCAGCAGCGCCAGACCCAGCGGCGCCTCGTGCAGCAGCCGGGCCACGTACCAGCCGGGCTGCTTGATGTCCGGCAGGATGATGCCCATGCCGAGGCTGGTGGCGGCCGAGGCCATGTGCCACTCCAGGACCATCGGCTCGCCGTCGGCGGGCGAATCCTTCCGGACGCCCGGCGTCATCGAGCCGATGGGCAGGGCCATGTGCGCTTCCCACACCAGGCGCTGCGGGCCGCGCGCGGGCTCGCCGTGCTCGGCCGTGTCCGGGAACAGGCGCATCGTCACCTTCTGCGCCTGGCGATGGGCCATCGCGGCCGGCGTGTACCGCAGGTACTCCATGCCGCGCGAGGCGTACGCCACCTCGACCGCCGCCTCCTGCCCGGGCTGCATCGGCATGGTCCAGGTCTGGGCGTTGTCCTTCAGGACGACGCGGTCCATCCAGTCCTGGCCGTCCACCCGGATCGAGAGACCGTCGTACACGCCGCGCGAGGCGGGCATCGGGAAGCGGAACTCGGCCTCGGTCGCCGTCTCGCTGCGGTTGCAGACGGTGTAGGCGAGGCGCCAGTCGTCCTCGTAGCACGTGTAGAAGGCGGAGCCCTTCGGCCGGTAGTTGAGGCGGACGTCGACCTCCGCCTCGCCGCGCACGATGGCGTTCTGCGGGACGGTCCGGCGGACCTCGCGGGTGACCTTGACGGGCGTCTCGCCGATCTGCTGGGGGTTGACGTCGCCGAGTTGGTCCTCGGCCACCTGGCGGCCGTCCTTGAGGAGGAGGAAGGTCTTTTCCTCGGTCACGGTGTGGGTGACGGCGAGTTCGCGCTGCTGGTGGGGCTGGCCCCAGTTGGTCTGGATGGCCTCGTAGTTGCGCTGCGTGACCTGGCCGTGCCGCTCGTCGAAGAGGCCCGACTGGACCAGCATCGCCCCGCCGAACGCGGCGACGAGCGTGCCGCCGACGAGCAGGGTCAGGAGGCCGTTGACGAGGCCCATGGCGACGGCCCGCCATCCGCCGCCCCGGCGAGCGGCCGCCACGCCCTCTCGCCACGGGCGCGAGAGGAGCAGCAGCACCGCCACCGCCAGGACGCCGAGTCCCACGAGCAGGACGAGTTCGGCCGCGCCGCCGAACAGGCCGGCCAAGAGTTGCAGGATGTGTCGATACACCGCGGACCTCCTCCCGGGTCACCGTCGTCTGGGCGCGTCACGTCCTGAGCACGGCGGGTCGGAGCCTGTCCCGAGCGGAGTCGAGGGGCACCCGCCGCGCCTCGTGCAGTGCGCGGTGGGTGCGGAGACCCACCGCGCTGCCATCCGTCGTAACGGGCGCTTCGCCGGCGCGGGTGCCACGCTTTCGCGCTGTTGCGAAAGCATGCCATCCCAACCAGGCAGCGCCCAGTGCGGCTCGCGGGGATGCGGGGCGTGGCGGCGATGCAGCGGGCCGGAAGGCAGAGGGGCAACGCACAACTCTTTACCGCGCGGCGGGGCGGGTGTCAATCAGAAACCGCGACAAAGGCTGTCCCTGGTCCTTTGTCCGTTGTCCCTTGTTGTTGCCGTTGACCTGTTTCCGCCGTTCTCTGCGCGCTCCGCGTCCTCTGCGGCAAAACCCGAATCGCCGGACGCGCCGGACAAGTCCGGCGGCTAAATGTGGCGTGCTCTGCGTTACGAACCGAACGGGCGAACGTGACCGGGCGCAGGGGGGCGGGGCGCAAAAAGACGCCTCAGGGCCGGGCGACTGAGCGGTCACCAGGGGCGACCACCGGCCCTGAGGCAGGTTGGACACCTCAGTCCGTGTATCCTACGCCGACGCGAGGGGGCGTGCAAGGGGAAAAAGTCGCGGCGTGCCAAGGAGGCGCGTAAGCCCCTGTCACACAATGGCTTACACGAAATGGCCCGTCCTCCCGGCCCGAAACCGTTTTCCGGGCCTCTGCGAGGGGCATTCGGCGCAAGTGCTTTCAGGATAAAGGCTTACGATCTGAAGCGCGGTGGGTCTCCGTACCCACCGCGCGTGGGCCAGCGCGGTGTGCCCGGCGGGTGCCCCTCGGCTTCGCTCGGGACAGGCTCCGACCCGCCGCGCACTGGCCGAATTCCGAAATCCGCAATCCTGGCCTCACCGCACCAGGCCCCCTCGCCGCAGGATGTCCAGGACCATCGCGTCGGCCGGCGTGCGGGTCGGCGCCTCGGCGTACCCGATACCGCGGCCGAGGCACCACGCCCGGGCCTCGGCGGCGAAACGTTCGGCCTCGGCGGCGAGGCGCTCGCGGACGGCCTCGGTCAGGTGGACGCCCAGGACCTCGCCCGTTTCGGCGTCGGCGACGGCCGCGTCGCCCGCGCCGGGAGGCGCCAGGTCCGCCGGGTCCGTCACGTGGAGGACCCACGCCTCCAGCCCCCGGCCGGCCAGGAGCGTGAGCGGCCGCGCGTACCCGCCGGGGTCCATCAGGTCCGAAAGGAGGATCGCGAGGCCCGGCCGACCGGCGTGGGCGAGGTACGCCTGCGCGCTGCGCGCCAGGTCCGTCCGCCCCTGGGGCGCGAGGTTCCGGAGGAACTCCAGGATCGCCAGGACGTTCGCCCGGTCCCGCCCGGCCGAGAGGTGGGCCCGCAGGCCGTCGCCGACCGCGAAGACGCGCACACGGTCGAGGCTCGCCAGGCCCACGTACGCCAGCGCGGCCGCGAGGCGGCGGGCGTGGTCGAACTTCGCGGGTCGGCCCGTGGCCATCGAGGCGGAGGCGTCGAGGAGGAAATCGATGCCGAGGTCCTCCTCCTGCTGGCAGAGGCGCAAGAGGAGCCGCTCCAGCCGCCCGAACGCGGCCCAGTCGATGTGCCGGAAGTCGTCGCCGGCCACGTACGCCCGGTGCTCGGCGAACTCGAGGCCGGGGCCCGTCCGCCGCCCCCGCCGCCGGCCTGCGATCGTCCCGGCCGCCAGGCGCCGCGAGACGATCCGCAGGTACTCCAGGCGCTCCAGGAACGCCGAGTCGAAGGGGTCGGTGGCGTCGGCCATCGTTGCGGTCCGGTATCGCGCCGCGATTGTCGCATTGCCCGCCGGTGAAAGCAAGTCTGGCGAGGGGCGAGGAGGTAACTGGGTGACCAGGTGACGGGGTGACTGGGGCGGGAGAACGACAGTGACGGAGTAACGGAGTAACGCAGTAACGGGGGCGGGGCGGGAGGGGAGCGCGGAACGCGGAAGGGGGAATGCGGAACCACCGCAAAAGCAAAGGCAACGGCGAAGAGAAGGTTCCGTGGCCGTTGCCCACGCGGGGACGTTTGTGTTCGCCGGCCCGCTTGCGGGCCGCGACGAACGGACCACGCCGTCAAACGCCTGCGCTGATCTCCAGAATCTCCCACTCCCGCCGCTTCTCGCCTTCGCCGAACGCGACGGTCTCGCCGACGGCCTTGCCCATGAACGCCAGGGCCAGCGGGGCACGGTAGTAGTAGATATGCCGCTGCACGTCCGTATCCCACGGGCCGAGGAACGTCAGCGACTCTTCCTCGCCCGTCGCGAGGTTCCGCGCCCGGACCCGCGAGCCGACGGTCACCGTCTCGCCGGCGCCCATGCTGGGCGGAATGACGCGGGCCTTCCGGATGGCCGCCTGCATCGTCTCGGCCTTCTCCGACAGGCGCTGCTGTTCCTCCAGGGCGGCGGTGAACTCGGCGTTCTCGCTGACGTCCCCCAGGGCGGCCGCATCGCCGATGGCCTGGGCGTTCTCGGCCATCTGGCGGGTCACCAGGTCGCCGTACACCTCCTCCTGGTGCCGCAGGGCACGCTCGGTCGTCCAGATGACGTCCTCTTCCTCCCACGGCTCCACGCGATGGACGGCGAAGTGCTCGGGATGCGTCCGGCGCACCAGGTCCAGCAGGCGCGACCGCAGCGCGTCGGTCAGGACGGTGTTGCGGTCGGCGGCGGCGCGGAGGTCCTTCGCCTGGGCGTCGTCCGCCCGCTCCAGGACGCGTTCGATGGCCGGGTTCGCCCGCACGTCCAGGGCGCTGCGGACCTGGACGACGACGGGCTTCAGGGACCGGTCCTCGCGTGCGTCGCGGCCGAGGCGGTCCACCGCCAGCAGCATGCGGATGGTGAGCGAGACGGGGTCCACGCCGGCCAGGGCGTCGGCGTAGCGGCCGCCCGTGACGGCCGTCCAGAGCCAGAAGGTGGCGGCGGGGGCCTCGTCCGGCCGGCGCATGAGGGCGTCGGCGGCCGCCGCCATGCGGTCGGCGTGACCGGCGTCGGCGAGGGCGGCGGCCATCTGCTCGCACGCCTCGGGCAGACGGCTGGCGGCGAGGGCCTCGGCGAAGACCTGGGGCCAGGCGCCCGGCATCGCCTCGCGGACGTGGGCGAGGACGGCCCGGACGACGGAGGCGTCGGTCAGGGCGGCGATCGCCGCCGGCACGCCCGCCGGGCCCGCCGCCTCGGCCGGCGTCCGGGACGGGGCGGCCAGCGTGTCGGGATGGCGGCGGTGCATCTCGGCGAGCACCGCCAGGGCGCCCAGGCGTTCGGCGGCCTCGTCGGCCGCGCCGACCGTGCGGTTGAGGGTCTCGGCGAACTCGGCCAGCAGCGCCGCCTCGGCCTCCGGGTCGTGGCCGGTCTCGTCCAGGTACGAGAGGACCATGGCGAAGCGGTCCTCGCCGGACGCCTCGAGAAAGGCGTGCCGCCGCTCGCGCTGGAACGAGACGGGCTGGTCGCGCAGGGTGAGCGTGGGCTGGCTGGAGTCGGACATTTCGATATGGGGCGAGCGCTTGACGGTTTCCTTCGCCCCGCGCCACCAGGCGGTCCAGGTCTTCGCCGGGACGGCGGGTTCCAGGGCGGCCTTGAACTCGCGGAACTTCATCCTGGGCCCGTGGGCCGCCAGGACGAGGCGCGCCAGGCGGGCCGGCTCGCCCTCGGCCATCTCAACCAGCCGCTCCGGCGCGAAGGCCGCCAGGGCCAGGAAGTTGTCCGGGTCGCCGCGCTCCAGGTGGACGACGCTCTCGGCGTCGTAGCCGCGCTCGCTCCGGCCGAACGAGACCTTCAGCACGCCGCGCTCGGCGTCGACGCCGAGGACGCACCCCGGGTGCTTCCGCCGGGGGTCCACGACGAACGTGCCGGGCGGCAGGGCGAGGAACGTCTCCAGGCGCGCCACGGCCCGGCCGGTCGGCAGGTCGTCGCGGCCGAGGGTCATCGCGATGAGCGGTTCCAGGTCCGGGGCGCCGGCGGCGGCGGCGCGGTAGACCTCGGCGGCGGCCTCGCGCACGAGGTCGGATTCGGGCAGCCCCTCGCCGAGGCGGACGAGCCGGGCCCGGGCCCGCCCCGCCCGGCCGCCTTCCGTCCAGGTCTCCAGGGCCATCCAGAGCAGGGAGGCGGCCGTCTTCGCGGCCCGCGGCGAGGAGTGCGACCGAAGGGCCACCAGGACCGCGCCGGCGGCCTCGGCGTCGAACGCCGCATCCTCCAGCACCTCCATCCAGGCGGCTTCCAGGTCGGCGAAGGCGCCCGCGTCGGCCAGGGCGACGAGGTGACCCCCCGGCGTCGGCGGCGATTCCTCGGCGGCGGTCTCTTCCTGTGACACGTCTTCGGTCATCCGACGGCTCCTGTCGTACAAGGGAACGGCCGGGGCACAGTGTACCGGCAGTGGAGGCAATCGGCAACCGGCAACCGGCAACGGGCTGCCCAATGCGGAATGCGGAGTGCGGAATGAACAGCCGCCGCCACGACAACGCTTGATCACGCACATTTGGCCGCCGGCCCTGGCCGGCGCGTGCCTTTCGCGCGTGCGCGGCGGAGGCTTGACCCGCCGGCCGCGGCCGCCGACAATGCGGATGCCGAGTGAACCCGCCAGGAGACCGATCATGCCGATCCATCTGCCGCCGCTGTCGCGCCGCCGCTTCCTCCAGGCCACCTTCGCCGCCGGAGCGGCCGCCGTCCTGCCCCGCGCCGTCGCCGGGGCCCCGACAGGCGTCGATCCGAACCGCGTCGCCCTGCTCGCCGACACGCACGTCTGGGCCGACCCCGCGCGGGTGCATCACGGCATCCGGTCGGTCGAGACGGCGGCCGCCGCGTGCCGCCAGATCCGGGCTCTGGATCCCCTGCCGGCCCACCTGGTCATCGCGGGCGACTGCGCCGCCGACGTCGGCGAGCCGGGCGATTACGCGACCCTCGGCCGACTGCTGAAGCCGCTGCGGGAGGCGGGCGTGACCGTCCACCTCGTCCTCGGCAACCACGACCATCGCGAGAACTTTTATGCCGCGTTCCCGGAGTCGCGGCCGACGGGCAAGGCGGAGGTGCCCGGCAAGCACGCGGGCGTCGTCAAGACGCCGCGGGCGGACTTCGTGCTGCTCGATTCGCTCGACCGGACGAACGTGACGCCCGGCCGGCTGGGCGAGGCCCAGCGCCGGTGGCTGGCCGGCGTCCTGGACCGCGGCGAGAAGCCGGCCTTCGTCGTGGCCCATCACAATCCCGACCGCCGCGAGAAACCGAGCGGCCTGACCGACACGGCTGCCCTGTTCGACGTGCTGGTCCCCCGCCGGCGGGCGAAGGCGTACGCGTTCGGCCACTCGCACGCCTGGTGGTATCGCAAGCGCGAGGACGTGCACTGCGTGAACGTGCCGGCCGTGGCGTGGCTGTTCGACAAGACGTCGCCGCGCGGCTGGCTGGACGCGCACCTGGAGACCGACGGCGCCCGGCTCGTCCTCCAGACGGTGGACGAATCGGACTCCCGGCACGGGCAGGTGGACCGCCTCGCGTGGCGGACGTGAGGCAGATTCAGCCGCCGGGCTTGCCCGGCGCGTTTCCGGCGGATCGGTTTTTAACGCAGAGGCCGCAGAGAGCGCAGAGAACGACGGAGAAAAGCGCAAGAGAGGGAAAAGGCAACGGCAACGACTAAGGCACATGCGTGCAAGCCAAGTCGGCCTTGAGTTGTCATTCTGAGGGCCGCTTGTTGCCCGAAGAATCTCGCCGTGGCCGTGGCTTTGGCTCTTGCTTTGGTCGTTGCTTTGGTCGTTGCCGTTACCCTGCTTCTGCCGTTCTCTGCTTTTCTCTGCGCCCTCTGCGATCTCTGCGTTAAAACCGGAACGCCGGAGGCACGCGCCCCGCGCGTTACCGCCACCTATGGAGAGGAAGCCCCATGCGCATCCTGCCGACCCTGCTGACCCTGTCCCTCCTCGCCGCCTGCGCCGCCGCGGCAGCCCCCGCGCCGGCGAAGGAAGACCTCTCGCCGATGGACGAGTACCAGCCGCGGGGTCCCGGCAGCGCCTACAGCGGCTGGCACCTGGCGGGTCACACCTCGGCCATCGTCGGCTGGCGGACCCGGAACCGCGCCACGAGCCGCGTGGAGTACGGCCTCACGAAGGCGTGCAAGCAGGCGACCCCCACGACGCAGCCCGGCCGCATCCTCGGCCTGCCGCTGTTCACCCAGTTCCACCGCATCACGGGCCTTGCGCCCGGCAAGACGTACCACTACCGCCTCGTCAGCATCGGGACGGACGGGAGCGAGGAGAAGGGCGAGGTTCAGACGTTCACCACGCCGCCGCGGGACGAAAAGGCCATCCCCGTCCCCGGCGACCTGGACGGGCCGCCGTACGTGCTCGATAAGAAGGGGGCCACGTACGTCGTGACGCGCGACCTGGCGGTCCCCCTGGCGGGGTTCGAAATCACCGCCGCCGACGTCACCCTCGACTTCGACGGCCACACGCTCACCTATAACGACGAGCCGTACGAGGGGTCCGACAAGTGGAACGAGCGGGCCTACAAAGGCAACGACTTCGGCGTCAAGTGCAGCGGCAAGGGGCGGGTGACGCTCCGCGGCGGCCGCATCGTCCAGGGCCGCGGGGGGAGCGCGGGCACCCAGGTCGGCATCGGGTGCAACCCCGTCTATTCCCGCAACGCGCCCGTCACGATGGAGGGGATGGAACTCGTCTGGCACGGGCCGGACATCTCCGGCGCCTTCTTCCACTGGGGCGGGGAGAACGAAGTGCACCACTGCGTCTTCGACGACCGGGGGTCCGAGATCACCAACCGCCATCAGGCCGTTTCGTCGATCGACGGCAACGGGTGGGCCGACTGTCGGTGGAACCTCGTGAAGCGCACGCGGCAGCAGGGCCTGATGGGCGTCGCCGTGGCCGAGGAGAACGAGATTTACATCGATTCCTGCGCCACGAACGCCTTCGGCATCAAGCCGACTACGACGGCCGGCAAGCCGGTGAGCGTCCGGTATAACCACATCTACGGCATCGGCGAGCACCCCGTCGGCATCGGCATGTTCGGCGTCTATCGGCCGCAGTCGCTGGTCGCGGGGAACCACGTCGAGGTCAAGTGCACGCGCAGCGGCACGGAGTACGGGTACACGGGCAGCGCGTGTTTCCGGACGACGTGGGGCGCCGATAACCTGCGGGTGAAGTCCAATACGTTCATCGCACACGCCGACGTCTACGACGGGAAGGTGGCCAAGGCACGCTGCATCTGGGTCGGCCTGCCGCACTTCACGCCGAAGGGCGCGACGGAGGAGATCCGCGATGCGCGCGGCCTGTTTTGGGGCAACATCATCCAGGCCTTTGGGGAAAACGGCGCCAAGGCGGGGGCCATCTGCGTCGTCTGCCTGAACGAATCGCCCAACCTCATCTTCTGGCAGAACACCGTTCTCAGTACCTGGGCCAACGTCCTCCTGGGCGACGAGTACGGCCACGCGGGCGGGTACCCGAAGTTCGTCGACAACACGTTCTGCCGCGCCGGTGAGGACCCGGCCTACCGCACGATTTTCCAGCAGCGCGGGCGCATCCCGGCCACGGGCGTCTTCCTCGACAACACGTACGAGGACGGTGCGAGCCGCGCCAGCGTGGAACTCGGCGAAAAGGGCGAGGTCGTCTTCCAGTCTCTCGTGTGGATAAGCGTGGTCGACCGCGACGGCAAGCCCGTCGCGGGCGCCCGCGTCGTCGTTTCAGGGGCCAATGGCAGGCCGGTGCAGCAGGACACGACGCCCGCCAAGAAGGGCGACGCCATGCTCGTTGCCGATGGTGACCGCTTGACTGTCGTCCAGCCCCTCAACAGGGAGCACCGCGGCTACTGCGAGGACCTCAGCGCTGGCCCGGGTTACGTGGCTGTTGTCCTCACCCGCGAAATCGTCACCCACGACAGCCGGCAAGCCGCCGGGCCGTACACCGTCACCGCCACGAAGGACGGGTACAAGGCCGCCTCGAAGACGGTCGACGTGGCCGAGACCGACCGCGTGGAACTCGTCCTCGATAAGTAGCCTCTCCGGACCTCGGGTTCTCTAACACTACAACGCTAACTCGTGCGAAGGAGGTCCCCATGCCATCCCCGTGCCGCACTCGCCTTGCGGCCACCGCCCTCGCCTGCCTCGTGCTGACCGCGGCCGCGACGGCCGCCGCTGCCGCCGGGCCGTCGGTGCCGGAAAGCGTGCCCGTCTTTGAAGAGAAGGGCGGCGTGATCGTCATCGAGGTCGAATCCTGCCGCCCCCAGGGCAACTGGAAGGCCGAGAAGGACCTCAAGGGCTTCACCGGAAAGGGGTACTACACGTGGCGGGGCGGGAACCTCTTCCGCACCCCCGGCAAGGGCGTGCTCGTCTACCCCGTGCGCGTGGCCGAGGACGGCAAGTACCACCTGGCCATCCGCAACCGGCACGATTTCCACGATTCGACCGAGGAGAACGACTGCTGGACACGCATCGACGAAGGGAAATGGCTGAAGACCTTCTCGCCGCAGCGCGGTAAATGGACGTGGGGCACGCGGCACGAGCACCGCCACTCGAAGAAGATCCCCGCCTTCTACGAGTTGAAGGCCGGGCTCCACCTGCTGCAGATTGCCGGCCGGTCGAAGGGGTTCAGCATCGACCGCATCCACCTGTACCGCGACGGGGCATGTCGGTTGCGGCTGCCAACCCTTGGGCCTTTGCCGTTTACCGAGTCTCCCGCTGTTGCTGTTTGCCGTCTTTGCGGCTTGGCGCCTTTGCGTGAGGCTGCCGTTGTCTTTCTCCGCCGTTCTCCGCGCTCTCTGCGTGCTCTGCGTTAGAAATCGAGTAGCCAAAAACCCTACAACCGCCGGAGCAGGTCCAGCATCGTGCGGTCGAGTTTGTGGCCGTGGAAGTCCTCGTAGTCCACGTCGGCGCGTTTCGAGTCGAGGATGCCGAACGAGCCGCGGAAGTTCCACAGCGCCCAGCCCCACCCGGCCTCCTTCACGAGGCCGCCCACGTCCTTCATCCACGCCAGGACGACCGCGTGCGGCGTCTTGTTGTAACATCCCCATTCGCCCATATGCACGCCGACGCCCCCCGCGGCCAGTTTCCGCCACGGGGCGAAGTACTCCTCCCGCAGCCACGCCCGGTCGCGGGTCTCATCCCCCTGCTTCAGCGGCCAGGAGGGTTCGGACCACCGGTCCCCCCGCACCCACGACGCCTTGTAGTGCGTGACCGGCATCGGCTGGTACCCGTGCACGCTCTGGGCGATGCCGAGGTCCGCCAACTCCCACACCGGGTCGTGCGCCCACTGCGTGCCGTCCGAGACGATGAGCCGGTCCGGGTCGACCGCCCGGATGGCCGCCACCGCCCCGCGGGCGACCCTGGCGTAGACGGCCGGCTCCATCTTCGCCGGCTCGTTCACGAGGTTGAAACTCAGCCGCGCGCTCGGCACGCCCTTATAGCGCTTCGCGAACATCGCCCATTGGGCGTTGAACTGTTTCTGCGCCTCGGGATCCTTCCAGAGGTTCCGCTTCTCCGGCGGACGGGCCACCGTGTACCCCGGCGCCCGGTGCAGGTTCAGGCTGACGTGCACGCCGTGCGTCTCGCCGTAGGCGACGGCCTGGTCGATCTCCTTCAGAATCTTTTCATCGTATCGGTACGGGTCGTCGGCGTCGGTCCAGCAGCGGTAGTCCATGGGCAGACGGACGAAGTCGAAGCCCCAGCCGGCCATCCACTCGAAGTCGGATTCGCGGAACGGCTCGTTGCCGCGCGGCTTGATGAACTTCTCCAGGAGGTTGAACCCGCGCCAGCGGGGCAGGCGTTTGGCGAGGTCCCGGCCGCTCGGGGCCGCGGCGGCCCGGAGCCGCGCCGCGCTCGTCAGGGACGTCGCACCGGCCGCGGCGGCGAGACCGGCGGTTGCCAGGAAGGTGCGTCGGTTCATCGTTTCGCTCCTTTTCATTTCGATTTTCTAACGCAGACGTCGCAGAGAACGCAGAGAACAACGGAGGATGGAGAAGAACGGAATAACGACATAACGGAGGGAGCCCGCGTCCGCCGGAGGCGCCAGACGCAGCGGCCACCGTGGACACGGCGCCTCTGGCACACTCAGCCTCTTGCCGTTTTGCCTTTCCTCTGCGTTCTCTGCGACCTCTGCGTTAAGAACCGAATCGCCGAGGATTTGAACACCGCCCCTCGCGCCCAAGGACGCGAAATCGTTTTCTCCGAACCGCCCGCCGCCGACCGCGTCTAATCCCCCGGAACCTGAACCGCCGCCCATCCGGCGGCAAGGAGGTGACCCATGCCGCGCACGCACGCACAGACGCACGCGCCCACGCAACGCCTCGGCTCGCTGGTGGCCGGCGCCGTCGCCGTGGTCCTGACGATCGCCCTGATCGTGGCGGTGGTGGCGGCCCTGGCGGGCGCCGCCCACGCCAAACACGTCCCGGAGGTCCAGCGGCTGCTGGGCGGCTTGACCATCGAGCCGCCGCGGACCCACAAGCACATGCTCGTCTACCCGATCCGCTGGTCGGGCACGCAGGCGCCGGGGGCGTGGGAGACGCTCGACGCCGCCCTCGCCGCCGGCCACCTGAAGGTCGGCGAGATGGCCCGCGCCGCCGTCCCGACCGTCGAGGTCACGAACACCGGCGGCCGCAGCGTGTTCCTGATGAGCGGCGAGATCATCCAGGGCGGCAAGCAGACCCGCGTCATCCGCAAGGACACCGTCGTGGAGCCGCAGCAGAAGGTGGCCGTCGCCGTCTTCTGCGTGGAGCGCGGCCGGTGGGCGGGCGGCAAGGCGTTCAAGCGGGCCGCCAACGTCGCCCCGGCGTCCATCCAGGACGCCATCAACCGCGGGGAGGGCCAGGGCGAGGTCTGGCAGCGCGTCCGCGAGGCCGCCCCGAGCCTCGGCGGCGAGAGCGCCAGCGAGAGCCTCGATGCGATGCTCGAGTCCGAGAAGGCCCGCCGCTCGTTCGACGAGGCCCACAAGGACCTCGGCAAGTTCAGCCCGCCCGACACGGTCGGCATCGCCGTCGCCGACGCCCGCACCGGCAAGGTCGTGGGCCTGGAACTCTTCGGCCGGCGGGACCTCTTCGACGGCCTCCAGGAGAAACTTGTCGAAGGCTACATCGCCGACATCGTCCTGGCGGCCTCGAGCGCGGCCCCCGCCGACGCCAAGGACGTGCCGACCGCCGCCGTCCTCGCCTTCGTCCACCGGGCCCTGAAGGGCACGAGCGCCTACGAGGACACGCCCGGCAGCGGGCGCGGCCTGACCCTGGAGAGCGGGTCCATTTGCGGCAAGGGCGTGGCCGTGGGCGGCGACGCCATTCACCTCTCCGTCCAGGACACCCATCCGAAGGCGGCGCCGGCCCGGCCGATCGTCGACGACCCGCGTCCCCAGCCCGCCCGCCCGCCGATCGAGCGGCTGCGGTAGGCTCTGGGCAATCGTTCTTTAACGCAGAGGCCGCAGAGAACGCAGAGAACGGCGGAGAACTGGGAAAAACGACACAACGACATTACAGGGTAGTTAGAATCCGCCGGAGGCGCCGCCCGTGTCGGCCACTTTGGGCTCGGCGCCTCCGGCGAACCCAGATTCCCTCTTTGCCGTTGCCTTTTTCTCTTCGCCGTTCTCTGCGTTCTCTGCGCCCTCTGCGTTAAGAAGCGAATCGCCAACCCACTGTGCCTTGCGAACCGGAACCGCCGATGGCGTTTCCCCCGCCTCCCCCGCCCCACGGGCCGTTATAATGCACCGCGACCTTCTTCGCGGAGCCACCCGTGCGGCGGAACGTCCTGGCCCTGGTCATCGCGTGCACTCTGTTCGGCATCGCCTTCGGCGTGTACGAACTCTCCCTGCCGCTCTTTCTTGATGACGTGAACATTCAACTCGAGGCGATCGGCCTCGTCCTGGCCGCCGGCGCCGCCGCCAACTTCCTCGTCGTCATCTACGGCGGGCGGCTGACGGACCTCCTCGGCCGCAAGGGCATCTACGGCGGGAACCTGCTCGTCGTGGCGGCCGCCACCGCCGTCACGCCCCTGTTCGCGCACGTCGCCGTCCTGGCGGTTTTGAAGACGGTGTGGCACGCGTCCTGCTCGCTGGCCCGCACGCTGCGCGGCGTGCTGGTGTACGAGTCCGTCCCGCCGGAGCGGTTCACCCACCGGTTCGGCCAACTGGCCGGCATGGAGACGAGCAGCCACGCCCTGGGGTTCCTGATCGTCGGCTTCGTCGGCGTCGGGGCCGGGGCCGTCCTCTCGTACCAGGGGGTGTTCCTGATCAGCGGCCTGGCGGTGGCCGTCGGGGCCGTGGCGTTCTTCCTCCTCTTCCGGGAGCGGTACCATCCGACGCCGTCCCCGGACGCGTCAACCGCCCGGCTGACGCTTCGCGGCCTCTTCGCGCGGGACCTGCACCCGAAGTTGTACCTCATCATGGCGGCCGGGTTCCTGGCCGGGGCCGGCTTCGGCGTCAGCCACGGTCTGTGGACGATCTACTTCCGCCGTCAGTTCGACGGCCCCTGGGCGACGGACCTGGCCGGGTTCGACGCCTGGCTCCGGACCGCCTGGCCGGGCCTGGCCGAGGTCTGGACCGCGGGGGGCCGGGGCGGCCAGTTCGCCCTCATCAGCCTCATCGCGGTCGGCCACCGGCTGCTGATGGGCGTCCCGATGTTCGTCATCGCGCCGCACCTCAGGCGGCGGCTGAAGGGGATTTACGTCGGCACGATGGCCCTGCAGGGGCTCGTCATGGCCGGGCCGGCCGTGGCCGACTGGCTGACGGGCTCGTTTCTGCTCGTGGCGGTGCTGTGGGCGGGGCACGACCTGCTCGGAGCGGCCGTCTGGCTGCCCATCCACGAGCGGTACATCCAGACGTACAGCCGGCCGGCCCATCGCGGGGCGGACGTGGCCCGGACCAAGGCCGTCATGGTCCTGGGGTTCGCCGTCGGCATGGCCGTGGCGGGGCCCCTGATGGCCGCCGAACCCGCCCTGCCGTTCCTCGTGGGCGGGGTGCTGGTCACCGCGGCCAGCGCGCCGTTGGTGGCCCTGTAACATGTCCGTTACTGCGCCGGCGCGGCGGCGCACGACACGCGCCCTGCAAGCAGGGCGGCTAACTGTGGGCGGCGGTTGTTCACATTTAGCCGCCGACCTTGGTCGGCGCGTGCCGGGCAGGCTTGCGGGCGGGATGGACGATACGGCGCTTGCATCCGTCTGCCGCGCGCGTATAATGGGGTTCTTTCGCGGTCGGCCCGGTCGATGATACGGGCGCCGCGACGGTATGCCGAGCGAGTTCCGGCCATGCGCGGCCGGGCGGTCTGGTGCGAGGTGACGCATGAAAGAGGACATCCATCCCGGCTACACCGAGTCCAAGGTGACCTGCGGCTGCGGGAACACGTTCACGACCCGGTCCACGGGCGGCGACCTGACGGTCGAGGTCTGCTCCAACTGCCACCCGTTCTTCACGGGGCAGCAGCGGTTCGTCGACACGGCCGGCCGGGTCGAGAAGTTCCAGCGCAAGTACGCCTGGGACGCCGACAAGGCCGCCGAGCAGGCCCAGGCCGCCGAGAAGAAGGCCGCCGCCAGGCCCAAACGCCGGCGAAAGGCCTCCGCCGAACTCGTCCCGACGGCCCGGCCGCGCCCGACCCAGCAGACCCCGCCCGAACGCGTCGACAAGGGCAAAGGCGGCGGCAAGGGCGGACGTGGACGCGGCGGCGGGCGCGGCGGCCCGAAGCACGGACGACGCAAGGGTCCCGGCCGAGGCGAAGAGGATACCTCCCTCGCCTCCGAACGCCGCAAACCCAAACCCAAGGACGAGCAGGCCGAGGGGGCCAAGGCCCAGGAAACGAAGGCCGAGGCGAAGCCCGAAGAGGCCAAAACGGAAGCGCCCAAGGCCGAGGCCAAGGCGGAACAGCCGAAGGCCGAGGAGCCGAAGGCCGACGCCAAGGCCGACGAGGCGAAAGCCGACGAGGCCAAGGGCGAGGAAGAGAAGAGCGAGTAACCCGTAAGAAAGCGCGGCGGGTCTCCGTCCCCGCCGCGATCCACGTTTTCCGCGCGGCGGTCCTCCCGGGCCGCCGCGGTTCTTTGCGCACCCCGGTACGCATCTCCCGGATTTGATCGTTGACACGCGGCCGAAAGTGATCTCAGATCGGGGCCTTCCGATCAACCTCCGTGCATATGAATCGAAAGGCCCGCATGACCGAGACGTCGCCCCGTCCCGATGCCGCCCTCCCCGACCCGTGGTTCGAGTCCGAGGACCGCCGCTTTCGCCTTTACCAGGGCGACTGCCTCGACCTCCTGCCCCGCATCCCCGACGAGTCGGTCGACGTCGTCTTCGCCGACCCGCCGTACTTCCTCTCCAACGACGGCATCACCTGCCACGCCGGCCGCATGGTCTCGGTCAACAAGGGCCGGTGGGACAAGTCCCAGGGGCCGCTCCAGGACCACGAGTTCTGCCTCCAGTGGCTGGCCGAGTGCCGGCGCATCGTCAAACCTACCGGCAGCGTGTGGGTCAGCGGGACGATGCACGTCATCCATTCGGTGGGCTTTGCGATGCAGCGGCTGGGGTACAAACTGCTGAACGACATCACGTGGGTCAAACCGAACCCGCCGCCCAACCTCTCGTGCCGGTACTTCACCCACGCCACCGAGACGGTCCTCTGGGCCCGCAAGAGCGAGAAGGCCCGCCACACGTTCAACTACCACCTGATGAAGGCCCTCAACGGCGGCAAGCAGATGAAGAGCGTGTGGGAAATCGGCGCGCCGCCCAAGGACGAGAAGGTCTTCGGCAAACACCCGACGCAGAAGCCGGTGGCCCTGCTGGAACGCATCATCGCCGCCTCCAGCGACGAGAACCAGTTGATCCTGGACCCGTTCTCCGGCTCCGGCACGACCGGCATCGCCGCGGCCAAAGCGGGCCGCCTGTTCGTCGGGATGGATACCGACACCGGTTTCCTTGCCATGGCGACTCTGCGCTACGTCGGTGCGCCCCAAGCGGACCGGCCCGAGCGAATTCTTGCACTTGTGCGAGCCTCCTGCGCATCGGGCACGTCTGTGGGAACCCTATCGTCCCAACTCGCTATCAGCCCAAGGCAGGTGCACTACTATCGCCAGGCCGCCGCCCTCCTGGGCTTCATGAGCCATGAGTACGGTTGCTGGCATGTGACGAACTCAGGACGCGCGATCAGCCGGGCACCCCCGCGAGAGGCCCGCTCCCTGGTTGCGCACGCTATCTCGGTGTCCCCGCTGGTTCGTCTGGCGCAACGGGCGACAAGAACGGAGCGTGACGGGCATGCCCGGCAACGGGCAGTTGCGGATGCGCTGGGCCGTGCCACCGCCTTGAGCGCAGCCACATGTATGCGGCGGGCAAGAACCCTTCTGTCCTGGCTTGAGTGGTTGACCCGCTATCGGGAATCCGGCCAGACATTTCTATTCGGCGACGTAGCGCCCGTTTCCCAGGAATCGGACGATGCCCCGGTCGCGTAGGATTTGAAGTTGCTTCCGTATTTGGTCGGGGATGGTGTTGTTGTTGGGATGCAACCGTGCCAACTCCGGCTCGAACTCGTAGATGTCCCGAGTACTAAACTCACGGCCGCCAAAGGCGCGCACACATCGTAGCACGTCGAGCGTCCAGCCCCTGATGTCGGCTTTCTCGTCTTCGAAGTCAGACAACCACGCGAAACGCGCCCATTGGCGGCGCACAGCCGCCGGCGGCTGCACGGCGTGGTCGTCCACAACAAGCAGCCTGCCGTCTTCCGCGATGTTCTCAAGCAGGATGTTGCAGCCGACCCAACCGGCCCGCCGAGCACTATCGGAAAGGGGCTTACAGCGCTCAATTGTTGCTGGCGTGATGAAATGGCCGGGCACAAGCAGCAGTCGGCGAACGCACCACGCTTGCCGGTCGTATCGGAGAAAAGCGAAGTGCGGGCTCCGGTTTCGTTCGGCTCGCTTCATCATGGGCGCGTAGGCTGCATCCCGCACCTTGCGCCCCAGTGCGGACGACTTCGCCTTCAATTGATACTCGGCGGCACACGAAGGGCAGACGAAATCCACGACACGTGTGTTGTCTTGGGTGCGATGCAGCCGTCTCGACGCGCACGCCGGACAGTACATTCGCTCTTCAAACCAAGCTTCGGTGACCCGCCGGGCTATCTGGGAAGCGCTCTTGTAGCCGCACGCGAGGCCGCGGTCGAGCGCCAAATCCATGTCCTGGCTCGCTTTCGGTGGTGCCTGCCGCCGCGAATACGGGCATGGATTTGATCATCACGAAGCAAGAGAAGCAAGCCTAAACCAACGGCAGGACGCGGGCAAGTTCCCGGCCGGAAAGGGTCTTCATACGGCAATCTCGATGACGCGGTCGTTCTCGCCGGAGCACGGGGGCTGGACGTCGACCGACAGGCACCCCTCGATGGCCTCGTAGAGGCTCTCGAGGAGTTCTTCGAACGTCTCGCCCTGGGTGGCGCAGCCGGGAATGGCCGGGACCTCTGCCCAGAAGCCACCTTCCTCGGCCTGGTGAACGATGACCTTCAGTTTCATGGCGTCTCCTCGGGCCAAGGCGACCCTGGATACCTTCTGCAACCTCTCATAGGATAGCGGCCGGGGACCGGGGCGGCAAGTGGCCGAGGCGCGCGGCCCGCAAGCGGGCCGGCGAACACCGGCGGCCGCGCGTGGGTCGGCGGCCCCGGAACCTTCGCGGCCTCTGCGCTGCGGGCGGCAGGCGTTCGTTCCGCTTTCCGCTTTCCGCTTTCCGATTTCCGCTTTCCGATTTCCGCTTTCCGCTTTCCGCCTTCCGATTTCCGATTTCCGATTTCCGAACGCTCCGCGTTCGGCTCACCACCCATGATAATATCCGTACCCGAAGTGGTGCCGCGGGTACGGGCCGTACCAGTACGGGTGATACCACGGGTCGTAGTAGTACGGGCGATAGTAACTCGGGCGATAGTAGTGGACCTCCTCGATGCGGACGAACTTCGTCGTCACGACGTGCTCGTCGCCGTCGTAGACGTACGGCCACTTGAGGCGCACCGAGCCGAGGTCCGCCAGGCGGGTCCCGGGCGGCAGGTCGAAGACGAGTTCGTACGTGGCCGACGCCCCGCCCGCCACCGTGATGGCGCCGGCGGGTTCGCGGCCGGCGTAGGCGTCGGCACCGGTGACGGCGTTGCCCTCGTCGTCGAGGAGGCGCATGTCGGCCGGCTTCAGGGTGATCGCCTTCTCGCCGCCGTTCTCGATCCCGATGCGAACGTGGAGGGTGGCGAACTCCACGCCGCGGTCGTTCGTGTCGGTCTGGCCCCGGGCCGCCAGGCGGACCGTGACGGCGGGCGTGCCGGGCGGCACCTGGTAGGTCCGCTGGGCCACCCAGTCGGTGCCGGCGGCGTCGTAGTCACCGGCCGGCCGGAAGTGCGTGTACGAGACGCCGCCGCAGCCGGCCGCCAGCAGACCGGCCGCCAGGGCCGCCGGCAGGATGCCCGTCGTGCGTGTGCGCGTAGGGGTCATGGCGGTTCCTCTCTCCGGGGCGCTTCTCCTCCATTGTACGCGGGCGGGGGGCGCGGTGAAAGGCCGGGGGTGACGCCGGCCCCTTCGCCGCCGGTCCGAGGCAGAGGCGCCCGGCGGGGGTCCGGCCGAAAGCGGAAATCGGAAATCGGAATGAACGGCGAACGGCCGAGGCGAGATCTCTCCGCTCGCCGGCGGCCTCGCCGATGCGAGGCCTCCGGCTCGGCCGAGATGACATACCTCGGCCCCGCCGCGTCGTCCAAGAACGCCTGCCGCCACGGGCGCCGGCCGCTTGTGCATTGACCGGCCGCGGTCGCCGCGGTACGATGCACCGTTGCCGGTCGGAGGTGCGAACGCGACGAGTACGGAGACCCGCCGCGCAGCGGCGATCGGGGAAGGACATGGCGGTATGAACGGCGTGGCGGCAGACGGCGAGGCGGCGGGCACGGTCCGACGCGGCCTCTCGGCCGCCTGGGACCGGGCCTCGGGCGCCGAACGCGTCGGCCAGGCCGTGACCCTGGCCGTCCTCCTCGGCCTGGTGGCCCTGGGCCTGGCGCTGGAGCCTTCGCCGGCGGGGGCCGGCACGCACTGCCAACTCGGCCTGCCTCCGTGCGGCATGCTCGAGACGACCGGCCTGCCGTGCCCGACGTGCGGGGTGACGACGGCGTTCTGCCTGGCGGTGCGCGGCCGGCTGGCCGAGGCCCTCGTGACCCAGCCGTTCGGCCTGGCGCTGTTTCTGCTCGTGGCGGGCGGCGGGCTGGGCCTGGCGGCGGCGCTGGCCACCGGCCGCAGCGTCCGGCCCGTCCTGACGCCGTGGACGCTCGCGACGGCGGGCGTGGCACTGATGCTGCTCCTGCTCGGCTCGTGGACGTACAAACTGGCGACGGCCTGACGGCGCCCGGCGCTCGGGGCGCGGTGGGGCTCCGTACCCACCGCGCGGAAAGACGGATGACTGTTGCAGCGCGGCGGGTGCCCCTCGGCTTCGCTCGGGACAGGCTCCGACCCGCCGCGCAGGAAGTAGCCAGAGGATGGAACCGATGAAGCAATCCCTATCGGAAACCGGCCGCACCCTCCGTGGGACGGCGCTGGCCCTGGCGCTCGCGCTCGCGGTGACGACGGCGGGGTGCGAGATCCTCGGCCAGGCCATCGCCGTCTGGATCGCCCCGCGCCATCCCAAGAAGACGGTCGAGGCCGAGTACGAGTTGGAGGCGAAGCGGCTCGTCATCGTCCCCTACGCCGGCAACGACGTCCTGTTCGAGTATCCGACGGCCCCGCTCCAGGTCAGCCGCGACCTCGTCCACGAACTGGTCGGGCACCTGGGCACGCGGATCGGGGAGATCGTCCATCCGGTGCAGGTGGCCCGGTGGCAGGAATCGAACCTGGAGTGGCCGAACATGTCGCTCGAGGCCATCGCCGAGACGTTCCAGGCCGACGTCCTCCTGTACGTGGAACTGGAGCAGTACACGATGCTCGAGACGGGCAGTCCGAACCTGCTGCGGGGCCAGGTGCGGGCCCGCGTCCAGGTGGTCGAGGCCGACGCCGAGGCGAATCCCGCGTACGAGTCGATCGTCCAGACGCGGTTCCCGGAACAGCGGCCGGTGGCGGAGGGCGAAGTCAGCCCCCGCCGCATCCGGGCCGTCGTCACCCGCCTGTTCGCCCGCGACCTCGTCCGCCGCTTCTACGACCACGAGGTGCCGCTCGAGGGGGAGGGCGTCGGATGACCCGGCTTCGCCTCGGCCTCGTCTGGGCGGTGTGTGCGGCGTCGGCGGTCCTGGCCGGCGGATGCGACGAGGCCGCCTACATCCTGACCAAGACCATCGGGCCGTTCCTGCCGGAGGACGAACACGTGGCCGAGGTCGACCTGGCGGAGGCCAGCCTCCTCGTCCTGGTGGACGTGGAGGACCCGACGGTGGCGTCGGAGTTCCCGCGGGTCGGCACGCTGCTGGCCAAGGGCATCACCGAGACGCTGGAGGCGCACGAGGCGTGCGGCCCGGTGGTGCCGGTCCGGAGCGTGCTGGCGGCCCGGCGGATGGAGCCGGATTTCGGCCAGTGGTCGGTGGCCCAGGCGGGCGAGTACTTCAACGTCGACCGGGTTCTGCACGTCCAGTTGTTCGAGTTCCGCGTCAAGGACAGCCCGGGGTCGAACGTGCTGCGGGGGTATGCGGAGGCGGCGATCCGGCTGGTCTCGCCCGAGACGGGCCGGCAGGCCTGGCCGGTCCTGGAGGAGGCCCGCCTCGTGACCGCCGAGGCGCTGCCGGAGGCCGACGTGCAGGAATCGGCCCGGCACGAGGAGGACCTGGCGACGGGCCTGGGCGAGAAGATCGCCCGCCACTTCTGCACGTACAAGATCAACGATCTGCCGCTGCGGCCGAAGGTGAAGTGACGCAAGCCACAAGCCACAAGCCACAGGCTGCAAGCCAAAGACAAACGCAGCGGCGCCGCCGTTGTCGTGGCCTTTTGCTTGAGGCTTGTGGCTTGTGGCTTGTGGCTTGTGGCTTGTGGCTTGAGGCTTGTGGCTTGAGGCTTGTGGCTATCTTCGCGACGGCACGGCCTTCATGGCGTGCGGCCATTCCGCGCCGCAGTCCGGGCACCGTTCCAGCATGAGCCGCCGGCCGTGGTACGCCCGCATCAGGCCCGGGCACCCGCAATGGGGGCACCGCTGGTTCGTCCGTCGCCATCGCCACGTGCGGGTGCGCCTGCGTCTCATGCCGTCCACCTTCTTTCGTCGGAAAAACCCGTATACAATATGATGGACGGCCGAGATCCTGCCGATATTCATGTCGGTGGCGCACCCCCGGTTCCCCGGCCGTCGAAGAATGCGGCCGGCGGTCCGGCCGAGTGAATGGACGGGCGGTCACGGCCGTCTATGGGGATGGAAGGCAAGGCAGGCCCGTCTTCCGCCCGCACGCCGGCCGAGGGGGCATCGGCCGGCCGGCTGAAAGGAATCGGGGATGGCCACTGCGGCCCGCATTCACACCCGCCGGCGCATCACCGCCGCCGTCATCGAGGCCCTGGTGGAGGAACGGGGCGTGGATTACGTCTCCGTCTGGTGGACCGCCCGGACCGCCTCGGAACTGTCGCGGTCCGACATGGGGATGGCCCTCGGCGAGGCCCTCGACCTGGCCGGCGCCATGGGCCTCCTGGACCCGATGGCCGGCGCCGACGTGACCGGCCCCTGCGTGCCGTCGCGCCTCGCGCCGTCGGACCCGGATGCGCTGCTGAATTAGCGGCACCCTCGCGAAGAAGGCGGCTTGACATCCGGCTTCAGGCGCGCATAATTAAGCAGGACAAACGAGAAAAGCATTTGCTGCCCGCCGGACACGCCAGTACAACTGGCCTCCGGCGGGTTCTTTTTTGGAATGGCATGGAGAACAGCCATCCACAGGCGGCCGGGACGCGGGCTGTTTGCTTCATCGACGGCCAGAACCTCTTCATGGCGGCCAAGGAAGCCTTCGGGTACACGTATCCCAATTACGACGTCAGGTGCCTGGCCGAACGCGTGTGCCGGGACAACGGCTGGGTGCCCGTGGAAGTGCGGTTCTACACGGGGGTTCCCGAAGCCTCAGATAACTTCTTCTGGAACCATTTCTGGACGGCCAAACTGGCCCAGATGGGTCGCGCCCGCGTGGTGGTCTACTCCCATGCCCTTCGCTACAACAACGTGACGGTCAGGCTCCCCAACGGCAAACAGGTGACCAGAACGCAAGGGCGGGAAAAGGGCATCGACGTACGAATTGCCCTGGACATGGTGCGGGCCGCCCGCGAAGCCCGAGGCGACGTGTTCGTGATCTTCAGCCAGGATCAGGATCTCACCGAGGCGGTTGAGGAGGTGAAGCGCATCGCCCAGCGCGCCGGCCGGTGGATCCAAATGGCTTCGGCCTATCCGTGCAGCCCGGCACGTCCTAACCGCAGAGGCATTGACCGAACCGATTGGATTCGCATCGACCGCTCCGTTTACGATGCGTGCCTGGACGAGCGGGATTACCGGCCGAAACGCCGGCGGCGATGACCGCGCCCTTGCCGGCCCCGTTGGTTGCCGCGAGGCCCGCGGCTGCCGTCACTCCGCCTCCTCCGGCCCGATGTCGGGCGCCTTGCCCTTGAAGCCGTCGTTGATGCCCGGCAGGCGGACGCCCGCGTCGATGAGCGCCGGCGCCAGGTCCGTCGGCCGGCCGTCCTTCACGCCGCGGTACGGGCGGGCGCGGACGTTCTGCGGGCCGAAGCCTTCCTCGGCCGGCAGGTCCTCCAGGCGCGAGTACCGCTCGCCCTCCCACTTGACCAGCGGCGTGCCGCGCGTCGCGTGCAGGCAGCAGTAATCCAGCGAGACCGGGGCGGTGTGCGGGTGCCGGTAGTCCTCGATGGCGTACGTCTTGCCGCCGCCGGTGGGGAACGTATCGCTGCGCGTGCGGGACGCGGCAGTCAGCGTGGCGGAGGCGCCGCCCGTAAGGCCGTCCGGGGTGGAGCGTCGAGTGTCAAAGGGCGGGCGGCTATTGCATGGCCCCTCTCCCTTGATGAAAGAGGGGCGGAGTGCCACATGGCTGCAAGCCACAAGACTCAAGCCACAAGCCACGGCAACGGCGCGCGTCGTTGCCGTTATCTTTGGCTTGAGGCTTGCAGCCTGTAGCTTGTGGCTTCTCGGCCCCGCACCCTGTCCCTCTCCCGCCGGGGGAGAGGGGATGTAAACGCCCCTAACCCCTGGCGGCGGGCGGGGCAAGGTCGTATAACGTCTGTGCACACACGGGCACGCGCCGAAACGCCGCGCCATGATCCTCGCCGAGGGCACAACCCGGCTCGTCTTTCACGCCGAAGGCCTGGCCGCCACGGGCCTGGTGACCGCCCTCGTGGGGGCGGCGGCGTTCGTCGTGGTCCTGGTGCACGGCTTCATCCGGGCGGCGGGCCGGCCCGCACGCAGCGAGGAAGGCGCCGCACCCGCCGTCGAACCGATCCTGCCCATGTGGCAGATCCTGGCCGGCCTGGGCCTGGCGGCCGTCCTGGCGCTGATGGCCGGGTCGGCCGTCGGCACGGAGGACTGGGCTACGCACCTGGCGCTGATGGCGATCCTCGCGATGGCCTGCGGCGTGTGGGTTCTCTTCTTCTACCTGCGGGTCTTCCGCTGGCTCGACCGGGCGCCGATGGCGGCCCTGCTGGCGATGCGGATCGCGGCGATCCTGCTCCTGGTGCTCCTCATCTTCAAGCCGGTCCTCAGTTTCGAGGAGGCGCTCGAGCACCGGACCGACCTGCACATTCTGGTCGACGCCTCGCGGTCGATGTCGATCAGCGACTGGCCCGATTCGCCGCACCGCATGAGCCTGGCCGTCCGGCAGGTGGAGCAGTACCTGGAGCGCCTCCAGCGGGCGTTCCGCGTCCGCCTCCACTGGTTCGACACGAAGGCCCACGACGCCGAGCCCGGCGCCTGGCCCGATCCCAAGGGCGAGGCCACCAATCTCGCGCGGGCCGTCCAGGACGCCCTGGCGGCGGCGCGGCGGATCGACCTCTCGGCCGTCATCGTCATGAGCGACGGGATCCACAACGCGGGCGGCGACCCCGCCAAAACGATCGCCGACCTCGGCCCGCCGCCCGTCTACACCGTGGGCGTCGGGACCGACCTCTCGGCCCAGAGCGGGTACCAGGACATCCGCATCGCCGGCGTCCGCGCCCCCGAGGAGGCGACCGTCAACAACGTGGCCCGCATGACGGTGGACGTCGAGGCGGTGGGCCTGGCGGACCGCAGCGTCCAGGTGGAACTCCGGGAAAACGCGAAACCGCTGGCCCAGGCGCCGCTGCGGCTGGACGGCCGGCCGGGACCCC
>JAWODB010000254.1:0-3074 GCA_046483505.1 Phycisphaerae bacterium | reverse complement strand
GCGGCTCGTTCGCGCGGACGATCAACGTGCCGCTCCAGGCGTTCACGATGATCGGCGCGACGACGCGGGCGGGGTTCCTGAGCGCCCCGCTGCGGGAACGGTTCGGCATCTTCCACCACTTCGCGTTCTACCCGGAGGCGGACCTGACGGAGATCGCCCGGCGCACGGCCCGCCTGCTGGAGGTGGAGGCCGAGGAGGCGGCCCTGGGGGAGATCGCCCGCCGCAGCCGCGGCACGCCGCGCGTCTGCATTCGGCTGATGCGGCGGGTGCGCGACTTCGCCCAGGTCAAGGCCGACGGCCGCATCACCACCACCGTCGCCCGCCAGGCCCTGGAGATGGAGGCCGTGGACAAGGGCGGCCTCGATGCCCTCGACCGCAAGTTCCTGCGGACGCTCATCGGCACGTACGAGGGCGGGCCGGCCGGCATCGAGGCCCTCGCCGCCACCCTGAACGAGGAGGTCGACACCCTCGTCGACATGGTCGAGCCGTACTTGCTGAAGATCGGCTACGTGGCCCGGACCCGCCAGGGCCGCGTCGCCACCCCCGCGGCCTACGAGCATCTCGACATGCAACCGCCCACGGACGGCGAAGCGCGCAAAGAACAACCCGGCGACGAGCCGGGTCTGTTCAACAACGGATAGTCTTAGGATACACGCCTCAGGCCACCCTGACCGTCAGCGGCATGCCGGACTCGGCGCGTTCCAGCGTCACGATCAGTTTCATGGGAACACCTCCACCCCCCATTATGTCGGCCCGGAGACGCGGGCGTCAAGCACACCTAACGCCGCTCCCCGAACGGCCGGTACAGCGGGTCGCCCACGAAGCACATCTGCCAGGAGACCTGCGGCTGGGCCATCCAGGCGGCCTCGCCCCACGTCCGCCCCTGCACCAGCCGCTGGATCAGCACGTCGAGGCGCGGCGTGCCGTTCAGGAACGGCTCGTACACCGCCCCGGCCGTCGCACACGCCCCCTTGACGAGGAGCGGCCCGACCCAGTGCGCCTTCGGGTCGCGGATGCTGGCCCCGCTGAAACTCTGGAGGTGGTAGGCGATCGCCCCGCGCCGGAACCGGAAATCGGTGGCTGTCATCGGCCCCGCCGCCTCCTCGGCATACCAGCCCAGGTAGACGGCGGCGTCGGGCATCGGATGGGCCAGCGGCCAGATCTCCGGCCGCTCGTCCATCTCCGTTTCCAGCCCGGCGTGGCGAAGGATGGCAGCCGCCCGGCGCAGCGTCTCGTCGCCGGCGGCGTAGTTGCCCTCCGTCAGACCGCGCGTGTCGACGTACGCGCGGCCCTCGACGCCGTTCGCCTCGGCCCAGACGGCGTCGTCGACGAGGCGGCGGGCGATCTCGGGCGTCGGCCCGTCCAGCCGCGAGACCAGCAGCATCCGCTCGCCGACGAGCGGCCCGTCGGCCGACGCCGCCCCGAAGAACGGGTTCGTCAGCGGGCCGACGAGTTCGTGCTTGTACCCCGGCAGGAGGGCGAGTTCGGAGTCCACCGCCGCCGCCCGCGACATGTGCATCGTCTTCACGTCCTCGTACCCGCTCACTTTCACCGGCACGCCGTAGACCGGCACGAGGTACTTGGCCTGGCGCGGCTCCAGGCGGAAGCGGACGACGCCGTCCGGCAGTTGGACGGTCATCCGCCCTTCCCACCGCTGGAGGAAGACGTACAGCGGGTCGCGGATCGCCTCTTCGTATGTCTTGCGGTCGATGGTCTCCTTGCCCGGGGCGTGCAGGACGCACAGGTTCCGCTTCGGGATGCCGCGCGCCTTCATGTAGTGGCGGGCGACCTCGAGGCTCTCGGGCACCGTGTCGGTCGCGACGACGATGGTCCGGCCGGCCTCGGGGTGGGCGGCGAACACCACAGACGGCGCGGCCAGGAGCAGGACGGCAAGGATTGTGGCGGGGAGGGGAACGAGGTGACGCATGCTGTCTCCGCCGTGAGTCATCGGGAAACGGCCCGCGTGCGCCGGCACACGGGAGCGCCGGCACGCGGACCTCAGACGGCGAACCCGGGGCCGCCCCCGGGGCCGGCCACCTGGTCCAGCACGTGGTCCGCAACGAAGATGGGCGTCTCGTTCGCCACGGCCAGGGCGATGGCGTCCGAGGGGCGGGCGTCGATCAGCACCTCGTCGCCGTTCCGCTCCACCACCAGGTTCGCGTAGAACGTGTGATGTTTCAGGTCCGTCACGACGATGCGGGCCAGCCGCCCGCCCATCTGCTCGATGACCGAGGCCAGCAGGTCGTGCGTCATGGGGCGTGGCAGGACGTGCCCCTTGAGGCGGCGGTCGATGGCGGCTGCCTCGAAGAAACCGATGACGATCGGAAACGCCCGGGCACCGTCCGATTCCTTCAGGACGATGATCTGGTGATCGTCGGTCTCGGAGATCATGATCCGCACGAGTTCGCAACGGACTTCCATGGCCGGTTCCTTGTCTGCGCGTCCGGGCTATTCTAACGCGCTTCGGGCCGCAGGCAACCGGGGAGTTGGACTTTGCTCGAGCCGCCATCGGAAGATGGCGGGCCCTCTCACCCGCAACGTGCGTTCAGCGCGCAAAAGTCGTCTGCGCCGTCGAGTACCCGCGACCTCACGGTCGCGGCTCGACCGCGCGGGGTGCCACTGGCGGCTTGCCCGCCAGTGCTCTTCGACATTCGGGCAACACTGGCTGACGAGCCGCCGGTGGCACCCGGCGTATCACACCGGAACGAACGTTCGCCTCACCGCAGTTCCGCGCGGCGTTTTTCCAGGGCGTCGATGGCGGCGCGGGCCTCCCGGGCCCGGTCGCGTTCGCGGTCGACGACCTCGGCGGGCGCCTTCGTGACGAAGTTTTCGTTGGCGAGTTTCGCCTCCGCCCGCTCCAGCACCTTGCGCTTGTCGGCAACCTCGCGGTCGATGCGCTCGCGCTCGGCCTGGACCTGCTCCTCGGAAATCGGCACGTACGCGCTCTCGCCCAGGCAGCCGACGTAGGCCGACGCGAAGACCGTTTCCTCCGGCAGCGGCTCGCCCACGAGGACGGCGGTGACGCCCGCGAGGTGGGCGTAATCGTCGAACGTGGCCCGGACGAGGTCGTCGCG
>JAWODB010000178.1:0-16965 GCA_046483505.1 Phycisphaerae bacterium | reverse complement strand
GCGCCGACGTAGTCGTGAAAGTCGAGGACACCGAGCCGGCGGGGGCCGGGCGGGTACGGATCCTGCGGGCCGGCGCCGCAGGGCGAAACGTGTGCGTCCACGGCGAGGACGTCCGCCGGGGCGAAACCGTCCTGCAGGCCGGCCGCCGGCTCCGACCAGCCGAGGCGGGGCTGCTGGCGTCGGTCGGGCGGGAGCGGGTCCGCGTGTTCCGCCGGCCGCGCGCGGCGGTCCTGGCCACCGGCGATGAGGTCGTGCCGGCCTCGGCCACGCCGGCGCCCGGCCAGATCCGAAACGCCAACTCCTGGAGCCTCCGCGCCGGCTGCCGGCGGGCCGGCGTTGCGTGCGACGACCTCGGCATCGCCCGTGACACCGAGTCGGACCTGCGTGCCCGCCTCGCCGAAGGCCTGGCGCGCGACCTCCTGCTGGTCTCCGGGGGGGTGAGCGTCGGCACGTGGGATTTCGTACCCCAGGTTTTCGAGGCCCTGGGCGTCGACGTCCATTTCGAGACGGTCCGGCAGAAGCCCGGCAAGCCGACCGTCTTCGCGACGCACGAGGGTGGGGTCGTCTTCGGCCTGCCCGGGAACCCGGTCTCGACGCTGGTGACGTTCCGCTTGTATGTGCTGCCGGCCATCCGAGCGATGATGGGGGACCCCGCCCCCGCGCCCGCGTGCGTGGCGGCCGCCCTCGCCGAGGCGGTCGCCGTCCAGGGTGACCGGCGGAAGTACCTCCCGGCGACGCTCCGGCGGGACGGGGCCGGGTGGACGGCCCACCTGGTTCCGACGCACGGCTCGGCGGACCTGGTATCCTTCTGCCGGGCCGACGCCCTGGCCCCCCTGGAGCCGGGCCACCACGGGCAAGGCGACATGGTCGAGGCCGTGCCGATGGACGGGTGAAGGGCCGCGCACGGCATCGCGGCAGGTCTCCGCACCCGCCGCGTATGGAGTCACACGGCCCGAGGCGCCGTGGTTCCGGAGAACCCCCGCGCAGCCACTCGGGGTGAGACCGCTTCAGGCTTCCCGACCACGCCGTCGGTCAAGGTCCGCCGCCGTGTTGACGTTGGCCCAGGCCTGGGCCACGCGCGCCGGGACCTGCGGGGTGGCGACCTTGGCGTGGTCGGCGGCGGCCGAGGGGGCCAGGGAGCCGGCCGCCGCCAGGTCCTCGAGCAGCCTTGCGGCGCGGAAGTCGTAATGCGCGAGCAACGGTTCGACCGGCCCGTCGGCCGTCGCCCGGGGCAGCGTGGCCCAGACGCCCGGCCGGCGGGTCGACCGCAGCCACCTCAGCGCCTCCGGCGCGAGATCCGGCAGGTCGCACGCCGTCACCAGCCACGTGACCCACGGGGCCCACCGCATGCAGGCCAGGATGCCGGCGAGCGGCCCCGCGACGTCCGGGACGTCCGGCAGGCGGGTGACCTCGGCCGTCGCCGGCGGCAACGCCCCGCCTCCCGCCACCACGACGCGGTCCGCCACGGCGGCCAGGGCGTCGGCCCCTCGCTGGAGCCAGGTCGTCCCGTCCTCCCGGAGCAGGTGCTTGGGCCGGCCCATGCGCCGACTCCGTCCGCCGATGAGCACGCAGCCGTAGACCGGCGGCGCCCGCCACTGCCCCGGCAGCCAGTCGCGGAGGATCGCGCGGACCGCGGCCGTGCGGTCGGTGTCGGCGGGGAGGACGGCCAGAGGCCGGTCGCCGCCGGCCGGCGGGCCGCGTTCGTCCGGCCCGCGCAGCCAGACGTGATCGCAGCCGAGGTGGCGCCGGCCTTCGACGAGGACCAGGTCATGGGACCGGGCGACCTCGGCCGGCCGCGCGATGCCCGGCATGGCTCCGCCCCTGGCTGCGCGGCGGGGCTCCCGACCTGCCGCGCTTTCACTGGGCGCGCGGTGCGCCCGGACCAGCGCCTCGTCTCGTGCCTCCAGGTACACGTCCGCGCCGGCGCGGAAGAGGCGGTCGCTGTCCTTCCCCTCGCGGTCGACGTCCAGGTGGTGGGCACCGGGCTTGACGACGGCCACGGCGAGCCCCTCGGCGGTGAGGACGGGCAGGAGCCGCTCGATGACGGTGGTTTTGCCCGAGCCACTGTGGCCGCAGATGCCGAAGACGGGCAGGTCCCGCAGCACGGGGGCGCGTGTCATGGTTGATCCGCCCCCGTTTTGCGGCGTGGCTGGCCGCAGGGCTCGGGATCGCCGCGCAGTTTCCGCAGGCCGTGCCCGAGGGCCGGGAGGACGGCCCGGAGGTTTTCGACGGCGGCCTTCTCCGAACCCGGGAGGTTGAGGATGAGGGTTTGCCCGCAGAGCCCCGAGCATCCGCGGGAGAGGGCGGCGTGGGGCGTCTTGGCGAGCGAGGCCGCCCGCATCGCCTCGTCCAGGCCGGGCGCCGGCCGCTCGACGACCGCGCGGGTGGCCTCCGGCGTCACGTCGCGCGGGGCGAACCCCGTGCCCCCGACCGTGGCGACCAGGTCGATGCCGCGCGTGTCGGTGTAGTGGCGGAGGCGGTCGACGATGCGGTCCCGGTCGTCCGGGAGGATCTCGGTCGCGTAGAGATGGGCGCCGAGCCCGGTTTCCAGGCACTCGCCCGCGGCGGGGCCGGCCGTATCGGTGGCCTGGCCGGCAGCGCAGCGGTCGCTGACCGTCAGGACGACGGCCTGAAATCGGTGGCGCGGCACGAGGGAGAGGACCTCGAGCGGGTCGCCGACGCCGACGGTCCCGCCCGCCAAGACCCGGGCGAACAGGCCGCGCTCCGGCATGACGCAGCGCCCCGTCTGCCGGCCGATGGCGCACGGCGTGTGGCAGACCTTCCCGATCTGGGTGACCTCCAGCCGCACCGTCTCCCCCACGCGCAGCCGCGTGCCCAACCCGAGAGGGGCCAGGTCCAGGCCGGAAACGACCACGTTCTCGGCAAAGGCACCGGGGGTGATGTCGGGCAACCCCGCCCGGCGAACCTCCTCGATATCCTCGGTGGCCAGGAGGCTGACCTGCCGGTGACCGGGGCCCGCGTGGGCGTCGCCCTCGATGCCGTGATCCTGCCGGAACCGGACCGTCGCGACGGGCCGCTTGGGCGTACCTTTCCGGTCGGAGGTGCACAGAGCGTCAATCTGCGGCATCGGGGGACTCCTCACGGGTCCAGGCACCCGAGGCGCCGCCCTCCTTCTCCAGCAGCCGGACCGGACCGATCTCCACGCCCCGGGCCGCCGCCTTGACCATGTCGTAGACGGTCAGGGCGGCGACGGCGGCGGCTGTCAGGGCCTCCATTTCCACGCCCGTCCGGGCCTCGGCCCGGACCTCGGCGCGTATGCGGACGCGGTCGCCGGCGAGGCCGGCCTGAACGTCGACCGCGTCGAGCGGGATCGGATGGCAGAGCGGCACGAGGGAAGCGGTCTGCTTGGCGGCCTGGAGGCCCGCCAGCCGGGCCGTTTCCAGGACGTTGCCCTTGGCCAGGCCGCCTTCCTCAATGCGGGCCGCCAGGGCAGGGCCGACCGTGACGTACGCCTCGGCCAGGGCCCGGCGACGCGTGACCGGTTTGGCGCCGACGTCGATCATGCGGGCCTCGCCGGCGCGGCGCGGCGGTTTGGGAGGCGGTTCGTCGGCCATGGCAGCAGTGCTTCTTGCGAGGGTTTTCGGGCCGGTGCTTGTCCGTGCGCGGGGTGCGCCGTCAGCCCCCGACAGCCGCCATCACGGTCTGGTCCGTAAAGCGCCGCCCCCTGTGCTTGACGGCGACGGCCTGGCGCGCTTCCGCGGCAAGTTGAGTGTCGCTCGCCGGTCCGGGGCCTCTGAGCAGCGGCCTCAGGTCCGTCCCTTCAGGGCGGGCCAGGCATCCCAGGAGGCGGCCCGTGGCCGTCAGGCGGAGGCGGCGGCAGCCGGCACAGAACGGGGCGGTTATCGGGGCGACCAACCCGAGGACGCCCGACAGCCCGGCTCGGTCGCGGGCGGCGACGTTCCGGCTGGTTGCCCCGGACTCGGGGGGCAGCGGAGCCAGGTCGAAAGCCGTCCGGAGCCTGGCCCGGACCTCGCGGGCCGGCACGAACCAGGCCGCATGCCGGCGAGCCGCTGGGCCGATCGGCATCAGTTCCAGGAATCGGACCTGGCATCCTCGCTCAAGACCGAACCGGGCCAGATCCACCACCTCCCGGTCATTCACGTTTCGCAGAACAGTGACGTTGAGTTTGACCGGTGCCAGGCCGGCCTGCAGGGCGGCGTCGATGCCCTCGAGCGTAACCTGCAAGTTGCCCCCCTGCGTCAGCGTTCGGAACGTCTCCGGCCGGAGCGTGTCGAGGCTGATGTTGACGCGGCGCAGGCCGGCCGCCTTCAGCGCGGCCGCCATTGGAGCCAGTTGCTGGCCGTTGGTCGTCAAGGCCAAGTCGGGCACGCCCTCGAGGGCGAGCATCCGGACCAGTTCAACGAAATCCGCCCGCTGAAGGGGGTCGCCCCCGGTGAGCCGTACGCCCATCAGGCCCAGGTGCCGGTCCAGGGCGCGAGCCACGTGGACCATCTCTTCGAAGCGGAGGACGTCGCGGCGCGGCGCCAGGGGCCAGCCCTCGGCCGGTTTGCAGTACACGCACCGCAAGGAACACCGGTCGGTCACCGAAAGCCTGAGCGACACTCGTCGATCGCGGGGTCGATTCATCTCTTCTTTCAACGGTCCGCTCACCGCAAGGACCAGGAGACCGCTTTCGACGCGTCGGCCCCGCCGCCCGAAACCCGCGTCGCGTTTCGGATGCGAAGCCGGTTCCGGCCATCGACGACGCCTCGCCTGTCGCCAGACTTCATACCACGTCCCAAGCGGTAAGTCAATGCGCTCGGATTCGCCTTCATCCTGCGTTCGGTCCGCTTGACGACCGGCACCGGGCAGGGAGCGTTGCGGATGACCTTCTCGGCCACACTGCCGACGAGTGCATACTTCAGGCCCGTACCACCATATGTCGAGATGAAGATCAACTTGGTTTCCTTTTCCCCGGCGTAGCGGATGATTTCGACGAACGGCCGTGCCGGCATTGGATGTGCCGCTGGGCGTAGGAAGCGGTCCAGGCGATACAGGACCGGCAGGAAGCGGTCGGGCTCCAGGTACCGGTACCCGTACGCCGTGGTGTTGTCGCGCGCCGCCATGTCGTAGACGTTGATGCCGGCGCGCTGGAGGTGGCGGCCCTTCATGAGGGCGACGATCTTGAGGTTCCGGGAGCCGACGATGTTGACGGGCAGTTCGCATCCGGCCCATCCCTTGCGGCACTCCACGCGAAGCGCCTTGCCGTGGGCGGCGTCGTCGGTCAGGGACGCGGCGGCCCCGTCGCCGGCCTGCCAGCCGCCGGCGCCGGCATCGAAGTCGATGCGGCGGTAGACGGTTACCCCACCGGCCTCTTCGCCTCGGTTGCGGGCCACCGGCTGCGGGAGGCCGCCGGGACGCACGCGGGTCACGCCGCCGGGTCGCTTCGGCACGTCGATGCCGGTGACCATGCCGAACTCGGCGGCGGCGTGATAGTCCGCCTCGCTCAGGACGGCCCAGGAGTACATCCGGGTCTGCTCGCCCGCCCGCGCCGGGCGCGTGCGGCAGACGTTCATCGTCCAGGCCTGGTCCTCGCCGACGAAGGCCGAGAGGTCTTTCGGGGGGATCCGGAGCGTCACCGTCCACGCCTTGCCGCGCTGGATCGCCGCCTTCGCGACGGCCCCGCTGTTCCACGCCGCCTGCCTGTCGCGGGCGTCGTAGATCGTGCCGCAGGGGTTGACCACGAACTGGCAGTACGGCTGCCGCGGGTCCGGCCGGAGGAAGATCTCGACCGAATCGTCGGCCCACGTGGGGCCGTCGCGCTGGGTGTGCTGCATCCGCAGGCCGTCCGTGTCGGGCTCCTCGCAGTAGACGCCCACGTCCACGTGCGTGGGGCCGAAGAGGACCTTGGCCCACGTCCGGTATTTGGGAGCGTCCGCGGAGGTGCACGGCCCCATGGGCCACGGCGGGCACCTGGCCCAGAGCGGATCGTCCAGCGTGCCGTCGATGGCCGGGCCCGTCTCGACCGTCACCGCCGCCGCCTCGCCGCGCCCGGGCGCGCCGGCCGCCGCCTCCGCCGCGAAGGCCGACACGGCCGCGAGGGTCACGGCCAGCGGCCAGGCCGCGATCCGGACGCACAGGGCCACGCCGCTGCGTCTGTCGCCGCTCACGCGTTCACCTCCGCCGGATCACGATGCGGTGCTTCGCCTTCGTCACCGCGAGGTCCTCGATCGTCACGAGGCCCCACCGGTCGGCCGTCACGTCGCCGGCGCCGACGCGGCGGCCGTCGGCCGTGGTGTTGGTCCAGGCGAACCCCTCGCCGGGCTTCGGGCGGAACCGCCGGCAGTGCCGCGGCGTCAGGTCGACCGTGCAGGCGTCGCGCGGGCACGAGGCGGCCAGGAAGACGGTCATCGCCCAGCGGTCCGGCGCGTCGTCCCAGTCCTGGTCGTCCCACAGCAGCCAGCCGTTGATCTGACCGTAGTAGTCGCCGTCGGCCGGGTCGCCGTTGCCGGGATGGTTGTCGAGCGAGCATCGGCTGAACGCCGGCACGGGCCCGTCCCATCGCATGGCGTTGAAGCGGGCGAAGACGGGGTAGTGGCGCCCGTTCCCGCTCCAGGCGGCGGCGAACGGCTGCCGGGCGTCCATCAGGGCCCGCCAGCCGCGCGGGTCGTCCTGCCACCCGAACTCCGACGTATGCCCGCGGTCCTTGCCCGTACCGGAGATGCAGATGAGGAACGGGATGTCGCGGCCGGGGTACGTGCCCACGTAGCCGCCCACGCTGTACATGGCCCAGGCGTCCTCGCCGTCGACGGTCTGGATGCCCTCGGGCCCCAGGTGGGCGGGGCTGCCCGGGGCCCACCGGTAGTCGTAGGTGGCGGTGTACGTTCCGAACGACATCTTCGGGAAGATCTCCGGGTGCCTCAGCCCGAAGTACAGCAGGCTGCCGTGGATCTTCGAACGGTCGATCTTATAATTCGACATGACCCACTTGATGACGGCCTCCATGTACCGCTCGCTGAAGTAATCCACCTTGCACTCGGTGGCGGCCCGCAAGGTGCCGCGGCCCTCGTTGTAGAACAGCGCGGGGAGCCAGACCAACTGGCGCTCGACGGCCAGGGTTACGCGGTCGGGCTTGGGCACGCGGATCGCCTCGCGGACGTTGAAGATCCACGAGATGCCGTTGATCTCGAGCGGGCCGGGGCCCTGGAACTCGTCGGTCACCGCCACGCCGATGCGGTAACTGCGGCCGGGCAGGTTCACGAGCGGCGGCGCGGCCCACAGGCGGTACCAGTGCTCGACGACCTCCTTCCTGTACCGGTCCTCCTGCCGGTACTGGAGGACGGGCTGCGGCCGGGCCGGCGCCTCGACGACCGGCGCCGCCAAACTATTGGCAAAACCGACGGCGGCGAGGTTCTCCGTCCCGCCGAGCACGCAGGTGACGGCGTAGTACGCGTCGCCGGCGCGGTCCGGCGTGTGGACGTACAGGGTCTCGCCGGGGCGAAGGGCCCGGCCGGTCTCGGGGGCGAAGGTCGGGATAAACGATTCGGGCTCCTCGCGCTGATCGATGTACTCGCCCTTGAAGTGGATCGTGTAGACCTCGGTGTCGTAGCCGCCCAGCGGCTGGACGGTGGCCAGCCGCTTCGCCTCGTGGATGGTCGACGCGGTGATCCGCTCACCGTGCCGGTAGACGCGGTACGCGACGGGTTCGACCTCGGCCACGCGTTTGAGCGGACGGATGCCCTGGAAGCCGCTCGGTTCCGCGCGGAGGCCCAGTCCCTGGAGCCGCCGCAGCGTCCGCAGGGTGATGCCCGGATGGGTGGGCAGGCCGAAGGCCCCCTGGCCGGGCCCGTCGGCCCGCACGTCGCCGTTCTCGGAGAACGTCTGGAGCCACACGATCTCGCCGTCGCGCGGGCGATAGGCCGCGTGCTCGGTCCATACGAGAAACGTCTGCCCGTCGTGATGGACGGCCCTCAGGCCCCCGACCTGCGGCGGCGTGTTCCGGGCGGACCCCCCGTAGAGAATCTCCAGGGACGACGCCTCCGGATGGAACCCCTCGAACGGCGACACGGCGAAGCCGAGGTTGCGCTCCGGCTCGGCCACCCAGCGGCGGACGGTCTCGGTCGCCACGAACTGCCGGTACCACGGGGCTTCCAGGGCCAATCGCTTGCGGTCGTGCTCCACGCCGCCGTCCGTCACCGCCGTGACGGTGTGGACCCGTATCGGCTCGTACGGTTGGCCGTCCTCCTTCTCCAGGTGGAGCCAGGCCGCGTGAATCGTCGCGTCTTTCGGGAGGGCCGAAAGGTCGAACCGGAGGCGCACCAGGTCCCCGCGCTTCGTGACCTGGAGCGTGCCGGCGTGCGCGGCCTTGGGCTGCCGCCCGCACCACCGTTCCCGCGTCGGGGCGGCACGGGCCGGCAGGACGAGCAGGACGGCGGCCAGAACGGCGGCCGGAATCGTTCGCATGGCCGGTCTCCTCAACGCTTCGGCGTGACGGTCAGCCGGTACGTGCCCGTCGCGAGACGGACGTTGCCGAGGCGAAGCACCCCGCCGGCGCCGGCCGTGGCGATGCCCTGCCGCGGCGGGGCGGCGTCGCGGGCCTTGCGGTCGCGCGGACCGTCGAGCGGCTCGATGGTCCAGGCGTAACGCTTCCCTGCGCTCACCTGGAACCGCTGGAGCCGCCGCAGCGTGATCGTTCCGGCGAACGGCCCGCGGTCCTGGCGAAGCGTCACGGCGAATCGGCGCGGTTCGTCCACCAGGTCGTCCGTCCGCCACAGCGGAGAGCCGTTGCGGATCGCGTCGCCGGTCTTCTCCGTGTTGTGGACCGCCAGCATCGGGCGGTCGCGGCGGATGTCGAGCGGCAGGCACCAGTAGGTCGCCGTGGCCGAGACGGGGACCAGCCGCTGCCCGCCCCAGGCCGTGTGCGTGACCACCGCGTGACCGCCGGCCATGAGGGCCTCGGCCAGGGCGTGGGTCCGCTCCTGCCGGTTGGAGTACGTCATGCTGACGAAGGGCAGTTCGGCGTCCGGCGGCAGGGAGCGGACCGTCCGCAGGAGGTCGAGTTCGTCCCAGACGCTTCGGCCGGAGGCGGTCTCGAGGCCCCAGGCCGCTTTGCCCCACAGGCGTTCGGCCGCCTCGCCGGCGTCGGCGTAGTCGGGGTCGCCGTGGCCGGCGATGACCATGTTGAAGACCTCGGGGTGCCGGAGCCCCAGGTGCAGGGCCCCGCTGCCGCTGGCGCCGCCCCGGCAGCCGGTGACCAGGATGCGGTGTCGGTCCACGGGCCAGCGCTCGGCCGCCCAATCGACGAACGAGAGGAGCCGCTGCTCCGTGTAGTTGCGGACCCGGCCCTCCGTCCACGGCCGCAGCGTGCCGTGGCACTCGTGGTAACCGAACCAGAACGTCTTCCGCGGGAAGTCGTAGGGGCACAGGACCACGCCGCCCGGCTCGATGCGGTAATGCGTCCGCCAGTAACTGTAGCCGTCGCGGTGGAGGTTCAGTTTCAGGGCGGCGCCGCGGGCGAGGCCGTCCGGCACGCCGACCGACCAGTTGTCATAGTCATACGGTTTGTTCGTCAGCGGCGGGGCGACCCAACGGACGTAGTGCAGCCGCCGCTGGTCGTAGTTGAAGAAGGGCATGCGCGGCAGTTCGCCCTGAAGGACGGGCTCCGGCCGGCCGACGCGCTCCTCGAGGGGGCCGACCACGTTCAACCCGGCCCGGACGTCGCGCGTGTTCTCCACGCCGTCGATCGTGGTGACGACGGCGTACCAGGCCCGCGCCGCGTCGGCGGCCGTGTGGACGTACAGCCCGGTCCCGCGGGCGAGCGGCGGCTCGCCGTCGCGGACCACGAACCGGTCGATCGGGCAGTCGAGGCCGTAGTCGCCGTCGACGGTGGCGTCGCGGAACGGATTCCACTGGTGCCAGTCGAGCCCCTTGGCGGTGGCGATGTGGCGGTCGATGGGCCGGCCGATGTTCCGCCCCGCCAGGTTCCACCCGGAGAGGGGTCGGACGAGGGCGATGCGCTCGGCCTGGTGCAGCGTCTCGGGCGAGATCGGCCGGTCGGAGCGGTAGATCGCGTAACGGACCCGGCGGCCGCGGTCCAGGTCGCGGAGGATCGGGCGCATCTGGCCCCAGGTGACCTCGTCGCGGCCGACGGGGTCGGTGATTTCGCGCCACGTCAGGAACGTCTGGCCCGCACGGTGAAACGCCTGGACGCCCGAGGCGGCCGGGGGGACCTCCTGCGGCCGGCCCTCGTACATCACGTCCAGGACCGTCCGGTCCTTCCGCCAGCCGGGGAACGTCTTGACCCGCACGCCGGCGGCGCCCTTCCCGGCGGCCCAGCGTCCAACCCATTCGGTTATCTCGAAGGCCTCGTACCACGGCGGGACGAGGCGGAGGGGCTCGGCCGCCGTCCGCGGCGTGGCGCCCGGTTCGGACGGGCCGGCGAGGGGGCGGATGTCGATCGGCTCTAGAACGCCGTCGCTCAGACCGTCCAGCGGCTCGCGCTCGCACCGCAGCCGTGCCCGGTGGACCGTGGCCCCCTCGGGAATCGGCGAGAGGTCAAACCGCAGGACGCTTGTCCCGTCGTCGGGCGCCTCAACGGCGATCGTTCGCTGCCCGCTCGCAGGCTCCTCCGATTCGGCCCACGGGCACGTAGGCGTGAAGCGCAGGCAGCCGAACCGCTCGGGCACATCGTAGTCGGCGCTGAAGGTGGGCGAGAACGCCTGGCCCTCGTGGCTGCCGCCGGCCCGGCGGTTCCGATAGAGGTTCGCCCGCCAGCGACGCGGCATCTGCTCGCCGACGCCCAGGGCCGACATGGGGACCGCCACCTCCAGGGTCCAGGCGTCCCGCCCCACCTCGACGGCGGCCGTGGCGCCGGCGTTCCACCTGGCCGGATCGCCGTGGCCGCGGCGGTCGTAGATGGCCCCCGTTGCACTGACGATCATCTGGAAATAGCCGCCGTCGGGGTGAGGCGAGAGGAACAACTCGACCGAATCGTCGCGGTAGGCCGGCCCGTCGGCCTTCGTGACCGAGCGTTTCATCCCCGCCACGTTCGGTTCGGCCAGCCGGACGCCGGCGTACAGGACGCGGTCCTTGTGGACCAGCCTGGCCTCGGTCCGGGGCGCGGCCTGGCCGCGGCTTTCCAGTGTGCCGAGGACGACCGGGCGCGTGGCGGCCCAGGCGGGGTCGTCCAGGCGGCCGTCGACCGTGGGGGCCCGCTCGGCGGGGGCGACCCAGGCCTCGGGCAGCCGCCCGGCGGCGGGCGTGGGCGGCAGGCCCGTCGCCAGCCGCACCGTGACCACCTCCGCGCACGCAACCTGGACGAGAAGCAGGCCGCACGCGGCCGCGAGTGTCCGAGGGACCCTGTTCGCTTTCATCGCGTCGGCCTCCCGGTCGATTGGGGCGCCGGCCTGGCGCCGACAGGTGTGCCCGATCCGGCCGATACTTCCACAAGGTAGTCTAGCCCGCCACCGCCCAACCGCAATGCTTTTGCCGGCAGGCCATTGACTTCCGCCCCACGACGTGAGCCACGTTCCACGACTGAGTTACGGACGATCGAGGTGTTCGCGAGTTGGACCGCGCCGCGCGGCGGCGGCAGAGCGTTTTTCGCCGAGCGAATCCGCGATTCAGCGGGTTTGATAGGGTGGCCCTCTCGCCGGCCCAAGGCGGCCGGTGAAGGGGGATAGCCCAGGGAGGACTCTGTCCGACCAGTGGAAAGGAGGATGGCGATGAGGCTTATACGCGAATCGCGCGGGCGGAAGGGTTGCTGCGGCGGGTGGCGGATTCCGCGATGGGGGTGGCGGCTCCCGTTTCTGCTGCTCGTCGGGCTGCTCGCGGCCTCGCCCGTTTGTGCCGACGCGACGCGCCAAGCCGCCGACGCGGGTGCGGCTCAGGCCGGCAAAGCCGAGAAGGCGCCGCAGGAATCCGGGGAGACGTCCGCGGCCCGGCCAAAGAGCCGGGCGGAGTCCCTGCGGGCCATCCTGGCCCACCTCGGCCTGGGCGAGGGGGCCGTCGTGGCCGACATCGGCGCCGGACGGGGACGGGATTCATGGGTCTTTGCGGACGTCGTGGGTGAGACCGGGACCGTCTTCTCCCAGGAGATTCTCGAGAACAGCGTCAAGGCGGTGAAGAAGGAAGCCGAGAAGAAGGGGCTTCCCCAGGTCCGGGCGGTGCTCGGCAAGAGCGACGATCCGTGCCTGCCTGCCGATTCGGTGGATATGGCCTACATGCATTACGTCTACCACCACATGGCGAAGCCCCGGCCGATGCTGCGAGGCATCTGGCGGTGCCTGAAGCCGGGCGGCTACTTCGTCGTGGTGGACCGGCACCGCGGGACGTTGCGCGACTGGGTCGAACGGTCTCGCCGCGAGAAGAAGCACTGGTTCATCGCCGAGACGACGGTCGTCCGTGAAGCGAGGGAAGAAGGGTTCGCCTTCGTCGGCTGCCCGGACGACTGCTGGCACAAGAAGGAGCCGTTCGTCCTGATCTTTCAGCGGCCCAGAGGGGTCGAGCGGCCCGGCCGCGACCCGGATCCGTTCGAGCCACTGCCGCTGGAGCAGGTTTCCCGTCACTTCCTTCCGCTCCGGGGCCAGTACGAACGGCCGGTCTTCGTGGCGCTGGGGCAAGCGCGGCAGTTGATGGGGCCGATCCTGGCGCACGCATCCCGCGACGGGCTGGAGATCGTCCTGGAGGAATGGGCCACCCAGAAGGACGAACGGGGGCCGCTGCCCGAGAACGTGACCCTGCCCTCGACCTTCACCGAGAAGGGCGATCCCCATCTGCCTGCCGACCCCGTCGACGCCGTGTTCTTCCTGGACAGTTATCACCTGCTCTTTCACGGGGAGACCCTGCTGGCCCAACTCCACGAGCGGCTGGCGCCGGCCGGGTGCGTCTACGTGCTTGACCGGAAAGCCGAGAAGCCGCTGTCCCGGCGGGAGGCGAGCCACCGTCGGAGGATTCGGGCGGAGACCGTCAAACAGGAGATGGCCGAGGCGGGCTTCTCCCTCTGGTTCGAGGGGCCGGCGCCGGCCTCCGACCGTTTCCTGCTCGTCTTCGGCAAGACCGACGCCAAAACGGTCCGGCCGGAAGACGATCCGTTCGTGGCCGGGCCGCAGATTCGCGGGACGCCCGCGCAGTGGCTCCGCGAGAACGGGTGGCGCCTGCGGGGCTTGCGGACCGTCGATGGGAAGGTCGTCCCGTTCTCGGAGCGGGCCCGCCGGGCGACACCGGAGGTCGTCTCGCCGGCATCCGGCGCGAAACGAGTCCTGAGCGTTCCGGACGAGCGGCTCCGGCTCGTGTTCGAGAAGCAGGGCGACGCGTACGCCTTGACCGACGGTCATTCCTCGGCCGAGTAGTACGACGACGCCACTTCCCGCGCGGCGGGTTTCCTGACCCGCCGCGCACGGCTAAGATGCGCGTTTTCGGCGCGGTGGGTCGGGAGACGCACCGCGCGGAATGCGCGGCCTCGGCTCGGCGCCCCGCCGCACGGGCTCGCGTCACCGTTTGGCCCAGTGCTTCAGCACGATCCGGCCGTCTTTCAGCGCGACGGCCTGGTCGCCCACGACGACCGTCTCGCCGTCGGCCTTCGGCGCGGGCTCGCGTCCGCTCGTCACGAAGTGGAAACTGAAGGTGCGCCCGCCGGCCTCGACGGTCTTGCCCGCCTCACCCGTGCCGGTCAGGACGAGCATCGCTTCGGCGCCGGAGGCCTCGGAGAAGTCGACCGCCAGGCATCCGCCGCCCTCGACGGCGACGACGGCGGACCCGTCGGCCGCCGCCTCGAAGTGCGTGACCTTGCCCCGCAGGTTCCCCCACGTCTCCTTCTTGCCGAGGCCCAGGATCCAGACGGGGCCGATCTCGTGCCTCTTCGTGTGTTTCCGCGGCCGCGTCGTCAGCACCGAGACGACGATGTCGTTGTGGTCCTGCCAGCGGTTTCGCATGAGGCACCAGCCGAACTTATGGTCGCAGACGGCCTGCGGGATGCACTCGGCCGGGTTGGCTTCTTCCATGCCGAACGGCCAGTTCACGAACGCCAGGACCGTGTGATGCGGGTACGGGCTGATCGTGTCGAACGGGGCGCCCGCCTTCTCGTCGTGCTCGCGGAAGAAGTGGTTGTAGAACCACAGCCATGCGGCCTTCTGGCGCGGGGTGGCCACGCCGAACCCGAGGCCGAAGTATCCCCCCCCGCTCACGCCCCGCCGCGACCAGACGTTGTGCGGATAGCCGTCGCGGCTCGGGAAGAACGTCCGACCGTCGCGGACCACCGTGCCGAGCATCCACTTCAGGCTCATCCACTGGGCGTGCGGGCGGGGGGTGACGAAGTCCTTGCCGGCGGCCACCCGCCACGCCTGAAGGGCCGGCAGGAACGCGATGTGCGACGACATGCTGCCCGTGCCGTCGCCCTCCGTGAAGTACCCGCCGTCGCCCCAGCCCTCGGTCATGAGGCGGATCATGGCCTTCTCGCTGGTTTCGAGCAGCGGCCCGATTTTGCCCATGTCCACGCCGGGGTCGTGCATGATGGCCAGCAGCGCCAGCGCCCCGCCGCCCACCTGCATCCCCCAGTGATTGCTCCGCGGATTGTGCCGCGAGCCGCGCACCAGTTCCGCCAGGCTCTTGTTCCGGCCGCGGTCGTAGTCCTGGATGGCCAGGGCCACCTTCCGGCGGTAGGCGTCGTCCCAGCCGTCGTAACAGAGGTCGTAGCCGACGGCGTACCATCCGAGCGACGGCCCGGCGCGCAGGGCCCCGTTGGGGTTCATGAAGGAATAGCGGCTGTCGTGGTTCGGCTTGCCCTGGAAGGCCCACTCGAAGCATTCCCGGCCGAGGTCGGCGTACTTCTGCTCGCCGGTCAACTGGTGGAGGAGGCCGAAGCCGGCGGCGTGCGACATCGTGTAGACGCCGTCGGGGAAGTCGCGGCTCTTGCCGGGCGGGGCGGGCATCGTGTCGCCGCCGCCGAGGACGACTTTCAGCCGCTCGAGGATGGCCCGGCCCTCGGGCGTGGCGGCGCGGGCGCGAAGGTCGGCCAGGTCCGCCTCCCGGAAGAACAGCCGTGGATGTTCCCCCGGCCGGACGGGCTCGAAGCCGGGTACGGGCGCCGGCCAGGGGCCGTCCTTCGCCCGCGCGCTCGCCGCCGGGGCGAGCAGGCACGCCGTCAGCGCCGCCGCCAGGATGAGGGTCCGCTGCGCCGCACGCGATGGGCCTGTCCATGCCATGAGCCGGTCCTCCCTTTCACCTCGCTCGGAACCTGCGTCACGAAAACGTGTTAGTCCGTATAGTACACGTCCGGTTCACGCAAGCCAAGCGCCGAGCGCGTCCGTCGGGACGCGGGAAAGGAGCGGGTGGATGGGTCGAGCCTCCCGTCGATGGAAGGCCGTTCTGGTAGTTGGATTCCTGATGGCGAGCGCGGCGTGGACGGGGACCGCCGGCGCCGGCGTCGACCTCGTCTCGCCCCGGACGCCGTGGCGCGTCTACCTCGTGATCGCCCCGCCGGTGGAAGGCACCGCCGCCGACCCCAAGCCGGTCCGGAACCGGAAGATGGACGGTCCCTCGCCGCTGCCGCCCGCCGACTGGACGCAGCCGGACTTCGACGACGGCCGCTGGGCCCGCTACGAGGCGGACCTGTTCGAGGCCGTCGGCCAGTACGGGCACTGGCAGTCGCCGCGGGCGGCCCTGCTGTGCCTGCGGACGCGGTTCGGTATCGAGGACCCCTCGCGGGTGAAGGATCTGGACCTTGCGGTCACCTGTCGCGGCGGGGCGGTCGTGTACGTCAACGGGCAGGAGGTGGCCCGCGGGCACGTCCCCGCCGGGCCCGTCGAACCGCTGATGCTGGCGGCGGATTACCCGCGCGAGGCGTTCGTCACGCCCGAGGGCAAACGCCTGCCCCGCTCCGAGCGGCCCGCCGAGGACTTCAAGGACCGTTACGAAAAACGCATCCGCCGCCTCCGGTGCAAGGTGCCACGCAAGGTGCTGCGGGAGGGGGCCAACGTCCTGGCCGTCGAACTCCACCGCACCGCCATGCGCGAGCGGGCCGACTGGAGCACCGTCGGCCTGTGCGGCCTGACCCTGACGAGCGCGTCCGGCGACGGCGTCATCCCGTACGAGCGGGCCGCCGGCGGCGTCCACGTCTGGAACGCGAGCCCGATGGCCACCGTCTCGCCCACCGCCGACGGCGAGATGCCGTACCGCTCGACGTGGAACTGCGGCCCCCTGGCGGTCTCGCCGGCCGGCCTCGTGCAGGGGAACCCGTTCGACCCCCTCCGGCCGGTGCGGATGGTCGCGCCGCGCGGCGGGGCGTGCTCCGGACAGGTGGTGGTCTCGGCACCGGGCGGCCTGAAGCACGTCGAGGCGACGGTCGGCTCGCTCGCCCGGGCCGACGGCAAGGCCATGCCCGCCGAGGCCGTCCGTCTCCGCTACGCCGTCCAGCAGACGGGCGCGCGGTACTGCGACGCCTTCTCGCCCGAGCCCGCCGCGGATGCGACCGTCCAGCCCGTCTGGTTGCTCGTGGACGTGCCGCGGGACCAGCCGCCGGGATGGTACGCCGGCCCCCTCGCGGTCGCGGCAAACGGCCGCGAGGTCCGCGTGCCCGTCCAGGTGCTCGTCAGCGGGTGGACGCTGCCGGAGCCGGGGCGGAACCGCTCGTTCGTCAGTCTCCTCCAGTCGCCGGACAGCGTGGCGATGCAGTACGACGTGCCGCCCCTGTCGGCCGACCATTTCGCGCGGCTCGAGCACTCGCTCGCGCTCATGGGGCAGGTGGGCAACGACGTGCTCTACGTGCCCGTGGTGCACGGCACGCACCTGGGCCACCGGACGGGGATGCTGCGGTGGGTCAGGAAGGGCGACGGCTGGGCCCCGGACTTCACCGCGATGCAGCGGTATATGGACCTCTATGAGAAGCACTGCGGCCGGCCGAAGGTCGTCGTCCTCTGCGTCTGGAAGCCGCAGTACGGCAGCAAGTCGCTCTTCCGCGGCGCCCAGGTCAAGCAGCGCGAGCCGGTCGTGGTCACCGAACTCGACCCC
>JAWODB010000147.1:0-3059 GCA_046483505.1 Phycisphaerae bacterium | reverse complement strand
TTCATATGGAGCCCGGTTGATGGTGGATCAAAAAGCCGAAATTTCCGGGGCATTTCCGGCGCGTTTTCGCGCGTTTCCGAAAAAAGCGGGGTAAAAGTCGCGCGTGTGGCCTTACCGATTTTAACATTCGACCCCCGAATCGTCCCTCACGCATCAGAATCGACGATCGGAAAGCCGAAAAGGGGCATTTTCGGGGTTCGGGCCAAATCGCGTTTTCTCAGAATATCGATACAGGCTCAGCCCAGGCAACCGTTGAGCCGGCGACCGAAGGTCGCCGCGAGGCGCGAACCCGTGGCGGCGCGCCAAGCCATTCCCGGCGGAGAGCACTGCCAAGTCGTCCGTGGCCCGTGGAATCTATGGACCCCGGCCGCGTGGACGCCCGATAAACTCGGGGGAGAGCCGCGCGGCCCGGCGGACCGCCGACGCACCGCTTTTTTGTTGACGATTTGCCCGGTTTCGGGATACCGTACCGCCGATGCAGGCGGCCGGTGCCGCCTCGCGGGGGAAAACGCCCATGCGAATCGCCGTCCTGACGGGCCTGGGAATCGTCCTCATCGGCGTGGCGGCCGGGGGGGCGGCTGCGCAGGTCCCGCCGCAGGAGGTCTTCCAGCGTCAGCAGTTCTTCGAGCGGCGGATCTGGAGCCGCCTCGAGCGGGATGTCCCCGCCGAGCAGAAGGCCCTCGTCGAATGGGGCGGCTTCTACATCCCCTCCTACACGTTCTACGACGACATCGACGGCGGCCACGCCCATCTCACGCGGCAGGATTCCCGCCTGTGGACGCAGATTCGACTCGACGACGTCCACCGCATCTTCGCCCGGATGCGGCTGGATTACCAGGACTACGCCGCCGGCGACGCCCAGGGCTTCAACCAGCACGACCTCGTCGGGCCGAACCTGGAGATCGGGTACTACGAACTCGACCTGACCGCCGCCGCCCGCAAGTACTGGGATGCCGAGTGGCCCGTCCGTATCACGGGCCGGGGCGGGCGGCAGTACATCGAGGTCGGGCGCGGCATCGCCCTCGGCATGATCCTGGACGCCGGCCTGTTCGAGATCGAGACCGCCGACTGGACCTTCACGGGCTTCGCCGGCCGCAAGGTCGAGAGCGAGGACAACATCGACCTCAGCGCCCCCGGCTTCACCCGCAGCCGCCGGACGTTCTACGGCGGCGAGTTCGCCTGGACGGGCCTCGACGGCCACGAGCCGTACACCTTCTTCGTCATCCAGCGCGACTGGTCCGAGGAGAAGCCCAACGTCGCCTTCCAGGACTGGCGGTACGACTCGGAGTACTACGGCGTGGGCAGCCGCGGCAGCCTGTGGCCGCGCGTCCGCTACGAGGTGGAGGGCCTCTGGCAGTTCGGCGAGAGTTTCGCCCACCTCCAGATGGAGGACCCCGAACCGATCCGCGCCTGCGCCTTCAACGCCCAGGTCGACTGGTACCCGGACCATCCCCGCAATCCCGTCCTGACGGGCGAGTACGGCTACGCCTCCGGCGACGGCGACCGGCAGCGGGCCACCACCGCCTTCCTCGGCAACACCGCCGGCTCCGAGGACGACGCCTTCCAGGGCTTCGGGTACGTCAACTCCGGCCTGGCCCTGGGCGCCCGGTTCACGAACCTCCAGTTCCTGCGTCTCGGCGGCCAGTTCACGCCGTACGAGAGCAAGCCCGACGCCGGTCGCATCGACGTCGGCATGGACTACTACTGGCTCTTCAAGGCCGACCCGGACGGGCGGATCAGCGACTTCCGTGCCACCGACACCTCCGGCGACGTGGGACAGGAGATCGACGTGTTCCTGGAGTGGCGGATCTTCAGCGACCTCTCCTGGACCATCCGCTACGGCCGCTTCTTCCCGGGCCAGGCGTACGGCGACCGCAAGCCGCGCGATTTCCTGTACACGGGCCTGAACATCAGTTTCTGACGCGGGCCCGACCCGGCGCCTTTCGAAGGTTGCCCCGAGGTATCGTTCTTAGGGTGCCCCTGGTGTTCGCCGGCCCGCTTGCGGGCCGCGTGTTTTGCCTTTCGTCGCGCACGCGAACGGCGCGCTGCCCGCGTTTCTCGTGCAATAGCTGCCTCCCTCGCCCGTTTGCCTTCGCGAAGGGAGATCCACAGGCTGGGGAACGAACCGAGAGGAGGCAGACGATGCGAAGGTACCTGACGAACGCACTGGCCGGGCTGGCGATGGTCACCGCCCTCGCCGTGCCGGCGACGGCCGTCATGGCCGACGATGATGACGACCGCGGTGACCGCGGCGACCGTCCCAGGCGGGAGCGCCTGCGAGAACGCGATCCCGACCGCCACGACCGGGATGAGGGGCCGCCGTGGGCCGACCGGAATGACGACGGTCCCCGCTGGGGCCGGCGCGATGCTCCTCGATGGGCGGACCGGGACGACGACCGGCCCCGGCGGGGCCGGCGCGATGCTCCTCGATGGGCCGACCGGGACGACGACCGTCCGCGGCGGGAGCGGGTGCGAGAGCGCGACCCCCGGCGCCACGATGACGCGGATCGGGGTCCGAAGACGGACCGCGACGATGACCGGCCGCCGTGGGCCGGCCGGCGCGGCGGACCTCCCTGGATGGACCGCGACGACGACCGTCCGTTCATGCGCGGCCGCCAGGGCCGGGGCCGAGGCCCGAGGATGGGTCCGTGGGCCCGCCGCCGAGGTCAGGGCCCGATGATGGGGCCTCGGAGTCGCGGCCGAGGTCAGGGCCCGATGGCGGCTCCGCGTGGTCGGGGTCGGGGCCCGAGGATGGGTCGCCGGGGCGGCGAGTGCCCGTTCGGTCGGGGACCTTGCCCGATGGTCTCCCCCCGCGGCAAGGACGCCCGCGGCGGTCGCGGGCCGATGGCGGCCCCTCGCGGTCGCGGCTGGGGACGCGGAGCCCCGGGCATGCCCCGTGGCCGTGGCCCGATGATGGCCCCGCGCGGCGGCATGCGGCGCGGGCGAGGCCGTGGTCCGATGATGGCCCCGCGCGGCCGTGGCGAGCGCGGCGGTCCGCCGTGGATGGGCGGCCGTGGCAAGGACGACGGGCCGGGCAGGCGTTCCGACCGTCGTCCGCC
>JAWODB010000120.1:0-5325 GCA_046483505.1 Phycisphaerae bacterium | reverse complement strand
GATCGCCACGTGGGCCGACGCCCCGAAGCCGTAGAGGCCCAGCCGGCCGCCCGGCAGGATGCCGCTCCGCACCAGGGCCCGGTACCCGATGATGCCGGCACAGAGGAGCGGGGCGGCCTGCTCGTCGGCCACGCCCGCCGGCACCTCGTACGTGAACGCCGCCGGCACGGTCATGAACCCGGCGTATCCGCCGTCGGCGTGCAGGCCCGTGAACCGGGCGTCCGGGCACAGGTTCTCCCGCCCGGACGTGCAGAACCGGCACCGGCCGCACGTCGAATGCAGCCACGCGACGCCGACGCGGTCGCCCTCGGCCCGTTCGGTCACCTTCTCGCCGACGGCCTCGACGACGCCCACCACCTGGTGGCCCGGCACGAGGGGCGTGCGCGGCAGGGGGAAGTCCGCCTCCACCGTGTGGAGGTCCGTCCGGCACACGCCGCAGACCGAGACGCGGAGGAGGATGTCGCGGGGGCCGGGCTCCGGGCGCGGCAGGTCGCGAAGGACGAGGGGCTCGTCGGCGATGTCGGCCGGTGCGTCGAGGACCATGGCGTGCATGGGGTGGCTCCACGAAAGTGCATACAGAATGTCATTCTGAGGGCCGCCTGCGGCCCGAAGAATCTCGCCGTGCGAACGACGATACGGCCACCACCAAGGCGAGATTCTTCGTCGGCCCTGACGGGCCTCCTCAGAATGACAACCTTGGCGCTCAAGCGCGGCGGGTCTCCGTACCCGCCGCGCCGATTCTACGTCCCCGCCTTGCGACGACGCAAGCCCGCGGGCCGAGTCGGCCCCCGCCGGTCTGACCTGCCCGCGGCGCGGGAGCCGCTCTGCCGTTTGATGAAACGCGCCGGGCAAGCCCGGCGGCTAAATGTGGCCCGCCCCGCTCGCCACTGACCGGACGCACGTGTCGGCACGCGGGCCGCGGCGCGCCGCGGCCTACCGCGCGAGTCACCCATTCCGTCATTTCCCTTGACCCACCGGGGCGATTGAATCACCCTATGCTTATTGCACCGGGCGCGCCGCCGCGCCGCGGCACGGCGTGACGGCGGCGGCCGGGAGAAGCACGCATATCGCATCGAACGCACGGACCAGTTCAAGGAGGGTCGACCATGCATCGGAAGCAACTCATCGGCGTCATCTGTCTCATGGCGGCGGGCCTGTTCCTCGCCGGCGGGTGCAGCACGGCCATGCGCCAGGCCCGGACGATGGGCCTGGCGGGCTACTGGCCCATGGACGAGGGCAGCGGCGAGACCGTGGGGAACGCCGTCGGCTCCAACCACGGCACCATCAAGGACGGACTGACGTGGACGGAGGGCAAGGCCGGCAAGGCGCTGGCGTTCAACGGCGCCGGCTACGTCCTCATCGAGAGCGCCCCGTACCTGAACTCCGACCAGTACACCTTCTCGTGCTGGACGAAACTGAAAGACGTCTCGGACTTCCAGTACATCGTGTGGCGGGGCGGGCCGGAGTTCCCCGAACCCGTTGAGGCCCGCACCCTGGACATCTGGGTCACGATGAGCGGCACGCTGTCCGGCATCCTCAACTTCAAGGACCCCGACGCCTGGCCGCTCCGCATCGACGGCACCGCCACGGTGGCCGACGGCAAGTGGCACCACGTGGTCTGCGTGTGCGACGGCAAGACGGCGACGTTCTACGTGGACGGCAAGAAGGACGCCTCGGCCGAGTTGTCCGGGGCGCTGGCGACGAGCCAGTTTCCGTTGTGGATCGGCGCCCGGCCGGGCGACGTGGCCGCCACCGGCGTGATCGACGAGGTCAAGTTCTTCGACCAGGCCCTCTCGGCCGAACAGGTGGCGGAGTTGAAGTAGCGGCGGGCGGATTTCCCGGCCGGATCACAAACCATATCCCGCGCGGTGGCCCGCCCGGGCCACCGCGGCAGGAATGCGTGGGTGCGGGGGTGGCACGCTTTCGCGCTTCTGCGAAAGCGTGGGTCCCCGGCAGCGGAAGCGCATGCTTTCGCAACGGCGCGAAAGCATGCCACCCGGCGCACGGCCGGACAAGGCCGGCCGTGGCACCCGGCGCATCGTCCCGGCCGGGCAAGCCGGCCCCGACGCCGCCATTCATGGCGTCGCGTTCACGATGCTTCTTGACCTCGCCGCCCCATGAAGGTAAAGACATGGTGGGGGAAGAGTGTGCGCGCCCCCCCGATCCCGTGCCGATGACAGAGTCAGGTGCCTTCCGCGCGGCCCGCGCGGGAGCGCGGCGCGGCCGGGCGTCGGGGCGGGGCAAGCGCGCGGCAGGTCAAGGGCCCGCATGAGCCAGGACGGGTTTCTCGCCACGCTGCGGCGGACACCGCTGAGCCGGCTGTTCGGCCAGAAGACCGACCGGCCCGCCAGCGAAGAGCCGCCCCTGCGCGCCGAACTCTTCGCGCTCGGCCAGTTGGAGCAGCACGGCCGCATGCTCGCCGAAGACCAGCAGGTCGACCCGCGCCCCGGGTCGGAGGTCCTGCTGCATCGGCTGAGCGAGAACGAGCGGATCATCCGCGAGTCGTACAACGTGGTGGCGGAGGCGGCGCGGGGGGGCCTCCAGACCGCCCCCGGGGCCAACTGGCTGCTCGACAACTTCTACCTGATCGAAGAGCAGATCGACATTGCCCGCGACCACCTGCCGCCGGGCTACTCCAAGCAGTTGCCGCGACTCGCCACCGGCGCCCTCCAAGGATTCCCCCGGGTCTACGAGTTGGCGCTGGAACTGGTCTCGCACACCGACGGGCGGATCGACATGGAGAACCTGACCCGCTTCGTCCGCGGGTTCCAGGCCCACAGCCCGCTGACGCTCGGCGAGTTGTGGGCCGTGCCGATCATGCTGCGGCTGGCGCTGCTGGAGAACCTGCGGCGGGTGTCGTACCGGACGGCCCGGCGCCGGCGGGACCGCGACCGGGCCCTGGTGTGGGTCAGCCGGTTCCTCGACGCCGCCCAGACCAACCCGAAGGGCCTCATCACGGAACTGGCGGACTTCGTCCGCGAGTCGCCGACGATGAGCCAGGCGTTCGTGGCCGAGATGTGCACGGGCCTGCAGGGCCAGCACCCCGCCCTCGGCCTCGTCATCAGTTGGGTCGAGCAGGACCTGGCCGAGCAGGGCCACACCATCGAGGAAACCCTCCGGGCCGAGAGCCACGACCAGGCCGCCGACCGCGTCTCCATCGCCAACAGCATCACGAGCCTGCGGACGCTCTCGGCGCTGGACTGGCACGACTTCGTCGAGGACCTGAGCGAGACCGAGGCCGCCCTTCGGCGGGACCCGGCCGGCGTGTACGCCCAGATGGACTTCAACACGCGCGACCGATACCGGCACGTGGTCGAGCAACTGGCCCGCTGGTGCGACCAGGACGAGCACGAGGTCGCCGCCGCCGCCGTCCGCCTGGCCGAGCGGCACCGCCGCGACCCCGACGCCGAACCGCGCGAGCACCACGTCGGGTACTTCCTCGTCCGCGACGGCCGATACCAACTGGAACGGACCCTCGGTGCCCGGCTGCCGGTGGCGCACCGGTTGGCGCGGGGCATCCGGCCCGTCCTGCCGTGGCTGTACGTCCTGGGCCAGGCCGTCGGCGCCGCCGTCGTCACGGGCGTCCTGCTGCTCCAGACCGAGAGCCTGCTCGTGTACGGCTGGGCGTGGGTGGCGCCGGCGGCGGTGGTGATGCTGCTGTTCGTGTCGCAGTCGGTCATCTCGCTCATCAACTGGGTGGCCACGATGATCGTGCCCGTCCGCACGCTGCCCCGGCTCGACTTCAAGCAGGGCATCCCGGCCGAGCATGCGACGGTCGTCGTCATCCCTACGCTGTTGACGGACGCGAAGGCGGTCGACTCGCTCGTCGAAGGGCTGGAACTCCGGTACCTGGCCAACCGCATGCGGAACCTGTACCTCCTGCTGCTGACGGACTTCCCGGACGCGCCGGAGCAGGAGATGCCGGACGACGACGACCTCCTCCGCCGCCTTGTCATGGGCGTGCGGAACCTGAACGCCACCTACAGCGAGGCCGGCCGGCCCATCTTCCACCTGCTCCACCGCCCCCGCCTCTGGTGCGAGGCCGAACGCTGCTGGATGGGCCGGGAACGGAAGCGGGGCAAACTGGCGGAACTGAACCGGGTGCTGCGCGGCAAGGCGCCGGAGGCATTCTCCACGGTCGCCGGCGACGTCGAGGTCCTCCGCACCTGCCGGTACGTCATTCCGCTCGACACCGATACCGACCTGCCCCCCGGCACCGCCGCCGCCATGATCGGCTCCATGGCCCACCCGCTGAATCGGCCCATCATGGACTCGAAGACCGGCTGCGTCGACGACGGGTACGGCGTCCTCCAGCCGCGCGTCGGCATCCGCCTGACGGGGGCCGGCCGGTCGCTCTTCGCCCGGCTTTACGCCGGCGAGGTCGGCATCGACCCGTACACGCGCGAGGTCTCGAACGTTTACCACGACCTCTTCGGCCGGGGGCAGTTCATCGGCAAGGGTATCTACGACATCGAGGCGTTCGACGAGGCCGTGGGCGGCCGGTTCCCCGAGAACCGCATCCTCAGCCACGACCTCATCGAGGGGTGCCACGCCCACTGCGGATTCCTCAACGACGTCGAACTCATCGAGGACCATCCGTCGCGGTACCTGGCGGACGTGAACCGGCGGCACCGGTGGATCCGGGGCGACTGGCAGATCGCCGCCTGGCTCCTGCCGTGGGTCCCGGCGCCCGACGGCGGACGGGCCCCCAACCCGCTGGACCGCCTGTCGCGGTGGTGGGTGTTCGACAACCTCCGGCGGAGCCTGGTTCCGATCGCGCTGCTCGTGCTGCTGGTGGGCGGGTGGTTGGCGCTGCCCGACCTCCAGCCCGCCTGGACCATCTGGATTCTCGCCATCTACCTGGCGCCGGACGTCCTGAAGACCCTCTGGGCCACCTTCGTCAAGCCGCCCAAGATCCTGTGGGGGGCCCACCTCAGGCGGGAGGCGCTGGCCGCAGGACGCCAACTTCTCATGGCCCTGCTGCACCTGGCGTTCCTGCCGTTCGAGGCCGTCCTCCACATCGACGCCATCGCCCGCGTGGCATGGCGGGTGATGATCAGCAAGCGGCACCTGCTGGAGTGGACGACCGCCCACGCCGCCGAGGTCCGGGTCCGCACCGGCCTGCTGACGACCGTGCGGGAGATGTGGATCAGCCCCGTCCTGGCCGTGGCGACGGGCGCGCTGCTGCTCGGCCTGCAAATCCCCGTGCCGGCGGCGGCCTGGCCGCTGCTCGGCCTGTGGGTGGTGGGGCCGGTCCTGGCGTGGCTGCTCAGCCGGCCGCTCAAGGGCCGCCGCATCCAGTTCAGCCGGGACGACGCCCGGTTC
>JAWODB010000118.1:0-31286 GCA_046483505.1 Phycisphaerae bacterium | reverse complement strand
CCGGCTGACGCTGCGGCGCCAGGGCCGGGCGCCGGCCCGGGAACTGTTGGCGTCCGGGGCGGAGGCCGACCTCGGCGCGGCCGCCGGCCGGCGCTCCCGCCCCTGGATCGGATGGACCGTGGCGGCGGCCGCGCCGAGGTCGGCCTCCGCCCCGGACGCCAACAGTTCCCGGGCCGGCGCCCGGCCCTGGCGCCGCAGCGTCAGCCGGATCGTCACGAGGGCCACCACGACGCCCGCGGCCGCGCCGATGAGCAGCGACGCCGGCTCGGCATGGAACCGGATTTCGCTCGCCCCGACGGCGCTCCGCCACACCGTCGCCAGGCCCACGAGCACCAGCCGCGTGTACGCCAGCCCGCCGGCCGTTCCGAGGAGCGTGCCGACCGTGACGAGGACGGCCCCCTCGGCGAGCATCAGCCGCCGGACCCGCCGCGGACGGTACCCGACGGCCAGCAGGGTGCCCGTCTCGGCGGCCCGCCGCTGCGTGCTGAAGGCGAACAGCAGGCCCGTCAGGACGAGGGCCGCCGCGATGAGGAACATCGACAGGGCCAGGAACAACTGGCCGAAGTCCAGGGCCTGCCCGGCCGCCGCCCGGGCCCGCGCGCGGACCGGCTCCACGAAGAGGCCCAGCGCCCCCGGGTCCAGCCCGTCGCGCAGGGCCGTCCGGACCTCCTCCTCGTACGCCTCGCCGGACCCGCCGACGAACCGGACGGCCGTGGCGTCGCCGAACCGGTTGGCCCAGATGCGCCGGCCGGCCGAAAGCCGGAGGAACGCCTTCGGCGTCCCGCCGTACTCGTCCCAGTACGTCTCGTCCTTGTCGCGGATGCGATCGAGGTCGATCGGCACGCCCGGCTCCCACTGGCTGCAGTCGGCCTTGTCCGAGACGCCGGGAAACGGCGGCATGAGTGTGGCATCGGCCGCCGCACCTTCGATGGGCACGATGCCGCCCACGCGGAAGGTGGCGGAGGCCGTCTCGATGCGGCCGGCCGAACTCGGCACGTAGTACGTCAGGGTGATCTCGTCGCCGACTTCCGCGGCGAGGTCGTCGGCCAGCCACGCGTTGAGGAGGATCTCGTCGTCGGCCAGGTCCGCGAGGCCCGCCGGCAGATGCGTGGCCAGGCGCTGGCGCGCCTCGGCCGTCAGGTCCGTCGCCAGCGGCCCCACGGCGGTGACCATCGAGTACGGCGTGGCGCGGTCGCCGATGCGGAGGTCGTTGACGAGGTACGTCAGGATGCCGACGGCGTCGTCGCGTCGGGCGGCGGCCTGGGAGACGGGCGGGTCCAGGAAGACGCGCCGGGTCGTGAGGTCGACGGCCCCGCGCTCGGGCCGGGGCACGAGGTCCAGGCCGCCGTCGGCGAGGCGAAAGACGCGGCGGAGGGCGGCCTCGGCCTCCTCAACCGTCGGAACCGAGCGCGGTGGGTCTCCGTACCCACCGCGCTTCCGGGCGTTCGTCGCGGCGGGTCCGGAGACCCGCCGCGCAGCACTTCCGTTTGAATCGCCGGTGCGCGCGCCGATGAGCAGGAGGTTCGCCCGCCCCTCGACCTCCAGCACGGCCTGGAGCCGGGCCCGCGGCAGGTAGACGTTGTGCGGCGGGACCTGGTTCGCCGCCAGGCTGAACCGGCCGAAGGCGTCGGCGCCCGCGACGGCCCGGATCGTCGGCCGCAGCGCGATCGCCGTGCCGCGCTCGCCCGAGAGCGGCACGTCGGCCGGCACGGTGTCGGCCTCCGCGAGACGGACGACGAGGCGGTCGCCCTCGCGGACGTTCAGCCGCTCGACGAGGGCGGCGTTGACGGCGACGGCGTTGCGGCCGGCGTCGGGCAGAAGGGGCTCGGCCGCCCCGCCCAGGCGCCAGAACGCCGCGTCCGCCCCGATGACCTGGGCCTGGTTCACGCGGTCGGTGCCGTCGGCCCGGGCCGCGATGCCGCCCACCTGGATGATCGCCGCCGCGGGCACGCCCAGGTCGCGCGCGAGGTCGTCGGCCAGGGCGTCGCGGAAGAAGCGGTTCCCCCCCACGACCGCCAGGTGCGTCCCGCCCAGCCGGGCGCGGGCCATCCGGGCCAGGCTCCCGCGGACCGAGTCGCCCACCACCAGCGCACCCACCAGGACGGTGGCGGCGACGGCGGACCCGAGGACCACGCCCACGTGGCTCCGCCAGTGGAACCGCAGGCTCCGCGCGACCAGGCGAGCGAGGTTCATGCGTCCGTGTCCATGGGCGTCAGCGTACCGTCGCGGAGTTCGAGGCGCCGGGCCATCCGCTCCGCCAGGCGCACGGCGTGGGTGACGACGATGAGCGTGACGCCCTCGTCGCGGTTGAGTTCGACGAGCAGGTCGGCCAGGCTGTCGGAGGCCTCGCGGTCGAGCGAGCCGGTCGGCTCGTCCGCGAGGAGGAGGGCGGGGCGGTTCACGAGCGCCCGGGCCACCGCCACCCGCTGCCGCTCCCCGCCCGAGAGGTGCCCCGGCCGGTAGTCCACCCGGTCCGAAAGGCCCACCCGCTCGAGCAGGGCCCGGCCGTGGTCGGCCACCTCCTGCGGCACCGCGGCCGACTGCGCCAGCGCCGGCACGAGGACGTTCTCCAGGGCGGTGCACTGCGGCAGGAGATGGTGCAACTGGAAGACGAAGCCCACCCGGCGGGTGCGGACGTCGGCCACGGCCTCCTCGTCCATCGCCGAGAGGTCGTCGCCCGCCAGGCGGACCCGGCCGGAGGTCGGACGGTCGAGCGTCCCGATGATATTGAGCAGCGTGCTCTTGCCGCTGCCCGACGGGCCGACGACGGCCAGGGCCTCGCCGGCGTCCACCGAGAGCGAGACGTCGCGGAGCACGGGCGGCCCGTCCTCGCCGGTGGGCGAGGCGTACCGCTTGGTCACGCCGTCGAGTGCGACGAGGGGTTGGGTGTTGGGCATCATTCGCTCTCCGAACGGCACGCGCCGGGCAAGTTTACCCGCCGTAGCCCAAAAGGCGTAGGCGGGCCCGGCGGCTAACTATGTACATCGGCTTGCACCGCCTCGACGATCCGCAGCACGCCGTCCGCGGTGTGCGCGACGGTGAAGCGTTCGCGCACGGCCTCGCGGCCCGCGCGGCCGAGGGCGCGGGCGCGGGCCGGGTCGAGCAGCAGGTCTTCGATGGCCGCGGCGAGCGCGTCCGGATCGTCCGGCGGCACCAGGACGCCGCCGCCGGTGGCCTCGACGAGTTCCTCCAGGGCGCCCGCGCGCGGCTCGACGACCGGCACGCCCGAGGCCGCCGCCTCCAGCACGTACAGGCCGAACGCCGGCCCGCCTCGCACGGGCACCGAGAGGGCCGAGAGCGAGGCGAGCAGGTCGCGCTTGGCGGCGCGGTCGGGAATCGGCAGCCAGGCCACGGCCGCGTCCGCGCCGGCGGCGGCGATGCGGTCGCGAAGCGCCGCCACGAACGGCTCGTCGCCGCGCGTCCGGCCGCCGGCGATCTTCAGGCGGACGCCCGGCACGCGGCCGCGCGCGCGGATCCCCAGGTACGCCTCCACCAGCCGGTCGAGGCCGCCCGCCGGGTTCTCCTGGCCCAGGTAGCCGACGGTCGGCGTATCGGGCGGTTCCTCGGCCGGGGCGAAGTCGTCCACGTCCACCCCCAGGGGGACCACGTGGACCCGCTCGTCCGCCAGCCTCAGCCGCCGCTGCATGACGCCCGCGTAGTACCGGCTGACGGGGAGAAAGGCGTCGGCGTCGGCGGCCCGCTCGGCCAGCAGCGCCCACGCGCGGCCGCGGTACGGTTCGGGCAGGGCGTCGAGGAACGCGTCCTCGTCCTGGAGGATGCAGAGGATGGGCGCGCCGAGTTCCTCCTTCATCCGCCGGGCCATGCCGAGCAGGAGGGCGTTGGAGAGGAGGACCACGTCTGCCCCGCCGCGCCCGCGGAGCCAGCCGACGAGGTGCTCGAGTTCCGCCACCTGGCGGCCCTCCTCGCCGCGCAGCATCGAGAGGGTGGGCGGGCCGAGGTCCTCGGTGCGGGTCATCCCGGCCCGGCGCGCGGCCCAGCGGAGCAGCGGGCGGGCGTCCAGCCAGCCGCGCATCCATCGCGGCAGCCGGCCCCAGAGGCGAGTCTTCTGCTCCAGGTACACGTTGATGCCGCCGAAGAAGATGGGCACGTCGTCGGCGGGGCCGGGGCCGTCCGCCACGGGCGGGAGGTAGAGCGGCACCATGAGGGCCTCGTGGCCGCGGCGGCGGAGTTCCCGCACCAGGCCGGCGTCGCGCAGGCAGTTCTCGCAGTAGTAGCCGCCGCCGGCGCCGGGCGTGATCTGGATCAGGTTCATCGAACGTCCGGTTTCAAATGCTGTCGTCGGCCGTCGAACAACAATGATGAATGATCAACGCAGAATGATGAACGCGGAAGGCCGCGTGCCGGTCCGCCGTTTCATCATTCGACATTCATCATTCCTTGTTCATCATTGTTGTTTGCTCTTTGCCGTGAAGCAATGCAGCACTCCGTCGTCGGCGCCGATGACGACCCGCCGGCCGGCCACGGCGGGCGAGGCCAGGATCGCCGCCCCGAGGTCGTACGACCAGACCTGCGTGCCGTCGCCCGCCCGGACCATGTACAGCCGCCCGTCGCCGGAGCCGAACAGGACCTTCTCGCCCACGAGGACGGGCGAGGAGTCGACGTCGCCCCGCGTCGCGAACGTCCACAGCGGGTCGCCGAACTCGCGGTCGAGGGCGTGCAGCCGCTTGTCGCGCCCGCCGACGAAGACGGCCTCTTCGCCGACGGCCGGCGTCGCGAAGAACTCGGTGGCGTCGGGCTTGTACTTCCACTGCGGCCATCGGGTGACGGGGTTCGCACACATGAACATCCCTTCAACGTTTCCGGCGTAGACGAGGCCGCCGGCCATCGCGGGCGAGGCCGCAATGTACGTCTCGGCGTCGATGACGGTCGTCTCCTTGCCCTCGGCCAGGTCCACCACGTGCAGGAGGCCGTCGCACCCGCCGAAGACGGCCAGGCCGTCCGCCACCGCGGGCGTCCCGTTGATATAGTTCCCCGTCTCCACCTTCCAGAGCACCTTGCCCGTCGCCGCATCGAGGCAGTGGAGGAACGCATCGTACCCGCCGACGAGGATGCGGTACCCGCCGCCATCGGGGGCCGGCGTGTAGTTGGCGGCCCCGGCGATCTGGTCGTCGGTCTCGTACGTCCAGCGGACCGCGCCGTCGGCGGCGGCGAGGGCGTACAGGCGGCCGTCGGTGGAGCCGACGTAGACCGTGCCCTCCAGGACGAGGGGGGCGGCCTTGATTTCGCCCTCCGTGGCACGCGACCAGATCTCCTTGCCGGTCGCCAGGTCGAGGGCGTAGATCTTGAAGTCGCCCGAGCCGACGTACACCCGGCCGCCGGCGACGGCGGCGCCGGCGAAGATGGGGCCGTCCGTCTCGAACGTCCACTCGGGGGCGAGGGCGTCGGGCAGGTGCCCGGCGACGGCCCCGCGCAGGTCGGGCGTGGCGTGGAACATCGGCCAGTCGGCGGGCGGGGGCGGGCGGCCCTGGTCGGCGCCGGCGTCCGGGCCGGCCGGTTCCCCGTCGCAGCCGGCTCCCGCCGCGCAGGCGGCGGCCAAGGCGAGGGCAAACAGCATCCGTGGCCCGAGGGAGGCGCGGCGGGTCTCCGCACCCGCCGCGCCGGGTGGCCTGCTTTCGCGCGGCTCAGAAAGCATGTGCTTCGCGAGACGCGGGCAACGCATAGCGGTCCTCCGGGCCGCACGACCTGCACCGGGCATGGCCTTAAGTATACGCGGTGGCGACCCCCGTTCGACAAGGGTTATCGCCGAGCGCTGTCGTCGGTGTCATTCTGAGCGAGCGAAGCGAGCGAAGAATCTCGCCGTGGCCGTTGCCGTTTCTCGCGCGGCGGGCCGCGCGGAACCCGGGCTCGAACGACGAAACGCCTTATCTGTCGCCCAGGGCACGAACAGCCGCCAACGCCCCGACCGTGAAGATGACCGGGTACAACCGCTCGAAGTACCACAGGCGGGCGAAGTAGAAGCCGATGGGAGCCGGCGCCAGCGCCGTCCCGCCCCGCGTGACCTCCGAGAGGTACGCCGCCCCGCGGTGCGCCGATGTTCGCGCCCGCCGCGGAAGCGGCGGGTTATCCCCATCCGCTGTGGCATCGCCCATGCCGGATGGTGATGACCGGCTGCTTCCGCAGCCGGCTCGGGACGACACGGCCCATCGCGCCAGGGCCTCGGTGGCCAGGGCGGTCTCCTCGACCGACGGCGGGGCGCCGCCGTCGCCGCCCCAGCCGCCCTCTTTCTGCTGGGCCGAAAGGAGCCACGCGACGCCGCGCGAGGCCATCGCGTCGGGCTGGGCGAAGGCGTCGGCGGGTGCCGGTCGAGCCCGCCGCGGAAGCGGCGGGTTATCCTCATCCGGCGTGGCCGACCCGCGCCGCCATTCGAGCGTGACCGGCCGCTCCTGCGGCCGGCTCGAACAGCACCCGGTTCGAACAGCGCGGCCCGCCTCCGCCACCTCCGCCAGGGCCGACACGACCCGCGCGGTGCCGTACGTCGGGTTCGTCTCGTCGGCGACGTGCTCGTTGCCGAACCAGAGGGGCACCCACGCCCCGTCCGGCCGCTGGGTGCGCGCGAGATACGCCAGCGCCCGCGCCGCGGCGGCGTCGGTCGCGTCGCGCAGGGCCGCCGGCAGACGGTCCCGCCACGCCGACCACGCCGCCAGGGCGTGGGCCGTCAGGTCCGGGCTGCTGCGGTCGAAGGGCAGGCGGCCCCATCCGCGGCAGAAGGTGGGCACGCCGCCGTCGGCGTTCTGGAGCCCCAGCAGCCACCGCACGCCGTCGGCGGCGGCATCTGCCACAGAGGCGGAAGCGCGGCGGGTCGGAGCCTGTCCCGAGCGAAGCCGAGGGGTACCCGCCGCGCGCTCGCCCTTTCGGCGCGGTGGGTGCGGAGACCCACCGCGCTCCACGTCCTGGTCGTCCGGCACAAGATGCGCAAGGGCCAGCAAGGCCCCGGCCGTATCGTCGGCGTCCGGGACACCGCCCGCCAGGTCGGTCCACGCCCATCCGCCCGGCTCGGCCCGCGTGTACGGATGGACCTCGGTGTGCTGCTGGTCGAGCAGCCAGTCGACGAGGTGCCGGCGGTCGTCGGCGGAGAGGGCGGCGCCCGAGATGGCGGGTGGCATGCTTTCGCGCTTTTGCGAAAGCATGCGCTGCGCATCGGGGCCCACGCTTTCGCGACAGCGCGAAAGCGCGCCACCCTCCTGGTCGGCGCCCGGTGGGTGCCCCTCGGCGTCGCTCGGGACAGGCTCCGACCCACCGCGCCTTTCCGTGGTACCCGCCGCGCTCAGGTCTTCTCCCGCCGCCAGGGCCTGGACGCTCAGCGTCGTGACCCACGTGGCGAGGTTCGTGTCGATGGGCCAGGCCCCGTCTTCCCGGACGGCGCGGGCGAGGAACGCGATGCACCGCCCGGCGACCTCCTGGTGGGCCTGCCCGGCGGCGGCGAGGGCCATCGTGACGAAACTCGTCAGGGGCACGGCCTCCAGGAACCCGCCGCTCGCCGGTTGGATGGCCGCCAGGCGCCTAAGCGTCGGCCCGACGGCCGCCCGCCGCACGAGCCGACGCAGCGGGCACCGCGGCGGGGCCCGGCGGTAGCGGGCCTGGCCGATGGCGATCAGGGCCGGCAGGGCGTAACTGACGACCTGCATCCGCAGCCGCTTCCACCACGCGGGGGGCAGGGCGGCGAGTTCGAACGGCAGGGCCGGCACGCGGCGCCACGCTTCGGCCTCCGGCCCGAGCCGGCCCGCCTGGGCCGCCGTCATCAGAATCGGGGCCGAGAACGTCCGGTCCGCGCCGTAGGCGGCGACGACGGCGTCGGCGATTCGTCCGGGCGCGAGGTCGCCCGCGGCCCGGGCGACGTACGCCTCGGCCCGGCGGGCGGCGCCTGAGTGGGCGTCGCGGCCGTCGGAGGCGGCCAGGGCCGACCAGGCCAGCACCGTCGTGCTGAGGTTGCTCCGGGACAGGACCGTATCGCCCCATCCGCCGTCGCGGTTCTGGTGCCGGGCCAGCCAGTCGAGACCCGGCTGGACGAGGCGGGAGAACGGCCCGGGCCCGCGGTCGCGCTCCGCCACGTGCAGGGCCCACACGGCGGTGGCGGTCGCCAGGGCGCTGGAGGCGAGGTGCCCTTCCCAGTGGCCGGCCGGGGTCCGCCACTGGAAGAGGTGTTCCCTTGCGGCGGCGAGCGTGGTGTCGAGGCCGGGGGTGGGCATGATGCGTTTCTTGGCTCAGGTCGGGCTGCGTTATTCGAGCCCGCCGCGGAAGCGGCGGGTCATCCACATCCGGCGTGGCTGACCGGCACCGCCGTTCGAGCGTGACCGGCCGCTCCCGCGGCCGGCTCGAACGGCGGGCGCTCCAGCGGCGCCGGCTCGAACGACAACGGCAACGGCCACGGCGAGATTCTTCGTCGGCCCTTCGGGCCTCCTCAGAATGACAGCGCTTTGGCCGTCGCACGCCGCGCCTTATGTCAGATGCCCCAACGCCAGGAGGCCGTAGAACGTATATTCGCAGTCGGCGACGGCGTCGTCCGGATGGCCGCGGAACCCCGCCGCGTCGGCCGGTTCGGCGAGCGACTCGACGAACGTCCGGCAGGCCGCGCGGGACGGTTCGTCGAGCGTCCCGCCCGCCGCCGCCAGGGCGTGCAGGGCGGTGGCGGTCGAGAGGAGGTCGGCCGTCGGGGCGGCCGGCGCGGCCGGCCAGCCGCCCGTCGGCCCCTGCCGGGCCGTCAGCCACGCGACGGCCGCGGCGTCCACGGCCCGTCCGAGGGCGGCCAGGGTGACGACGGCCGCCGCGGTCGACGGGACGAGGCCGGTCTCGGCGGCCGGCGCGCCCGCGTAGCCGCCGTCGGCGGCCCGGAGACCGGCGACGCTGTCGGCGAGGCGGTCGGGGTCCGGCACCGGCGCGCCCGCGTCCTCGTGTGCGCCGAGGGCCAGGAACGCGCCGTATGCCGTCCCGCGGTCCGCGCCCCGCACGTGGCTGTAGCCGCCGTCGGCGGCGCGGAAGGTCTCGAGGCGGTCGACCAACGGCTCATCGGCCTCTGCCCTGTCGGAAAGCAGCGCCCGGCACCGCAGGAGGCAGCAGAGGTGGACGAGGTCGAGGTCGGCGGCGTTGAAGGTGGCGAGGTAAGCCCTGGTGTCGCGCGGCGGGTAAAGAGGCGCGGCGCGCGGGGGGCTGTGCCGTTCGAGCCCACCGCGGGAGCGGCGGGTCATCTCCATCCGCCGTGTCACGTGCCATGCCGGATGAAGATGACCGGGACCTTCCGGTCCCGGCTCGAACGGCGGCGCGGCGGGCTCGGGGGGCATACGCCCAACCGCCGCCAGCGTCTGGAGGCCGAACACGGTGTAGTAGAGGTCGGGCCGGCCGCTGCGGTCGGCGAAGCCGCCGCCGGGGCAGGCCCGGGCGCGGACGAACGCGGCGGCGCGGGCCGCAACGGCCGGGCGGGCCCGGGCCACGCGGCCGGCGGCGTGGAGCAGGCGGTCTCGTAGCGAGTTCACGTGTGACGGTACGCTGAAGCGCGGTGGGTCTCCGCACCCACCGCGCGTCGAACTGGCTCAAGGCTACGTGGCGCGGCGGGTACGGAGACCCGCCGCGCTCCATTCATGTTCAGGTACGGCCGCGCCACGATCACGGCCGGACAAGACCGGCCGTGGCACGGTGCAGGGATGGAACGGGCGCTACGCGTCACCGTCGGACGTCCCTTCGGGCAGGCCGCGAAAGATCGTGAACACGACGCGCCGCAGGAGGCCTTTCAGGTCGGCGCAGGTGAGCGGCTCCAGGGCCCGGACGGCCCGGTCGTCGTACTCGGCCATGAGGCGTCGGGCCTCGGCCTCGACCTCGAGGCGGCGGAAGCATCGGAGGACGGCATCCGGGTCGACCTCGGCGTCCGGCCGGCCGAGGCGGTCGAGGAGGTCGGCGTCGTCGCCCTCGGCCCGCTCGCGTGCGATGGCCAGCAGGATCGACGGCCGCGCGGCCGCCACGTCGCTCGGCTCGGCCCCGTCGTGGTTGTCCTTGAGGTCGTCGGCGATCTGGTAGGCGATGCCGAGGGCCTCGCTGTAGCGGTGGAGGGCTTGGCGGAGGTCGTCGCCGTCGCCGGCGGCGAGGGCGCCCAGCCGGAGGGCCACCTCGAACGCCGGGGCGGTCTTGCGGCGGAAGATCTCCAGGACCTGCTCGACCGAGAGGGGTCCCGGCCGCCGGGCCCACCACAGTTCCGCCCCCTGGCCCAGGGTCAGGTCGCGATGGCCGTGGGCGGCGGCGGTCAGCATCCGGGCGGTCCGCTCGCCGTCGAACCCGGCCTCGGCAATCAGCCGATACCCCTCGCCCAGGAGGAAGTCGCCCACGTTCAGGGCCACCGGCACGCCGTACTGGGCGTGCAGCACCGGCTGGCCGTAGCGGTACGTGTCGCCGTCCTCGATGTCGTCGTGGACGAGCGAGGCCTTGTGGAAGCACTCGACGGCCAGGGCGAGCCGGCGGACGGACTCCGGCACGGGGGCGTCGGCGTCCGCCTGGAGGGCCTGCCAGGTGCAGACGGCGAGCAGCGGCCGCCACCGTTTGCCGCTGCGGGCCAGCCACTGGCGGCCGATGCGGTCGGTCCGGCCGTCGTGCGGCCCGAGGGCCTCGTCCAGGGCCGCCGGGGCGAACCATGCCTCCACGCGCCGCCGCAGGGCGTCGACGCCCAGCCGTTGCGACACGGTGCCCCCGGCCAGGTGCATCGCCTCGCGGACCCAGTCCTGGTCGACCGCCGTGTCGATGCATCCGTCGTACAGGAGGGGGACGGCGATGCCGGGGACGGCGGCGGCCGCCATCAGCGGGTAAATCGCCTCCAGGGCCGACAGGCAACTCACCCCCACGACGGCCTCGACCTGGCCGGTCTCGATGAGGCGCATGACGGCGGCGGTACCCTCGGCCACCAGGACGACGTACCCGAGCCCCTCGGCCTCGGTCTTGAAGTCGTGAATGGGGCACCGGCCGCACCCGGCGCACAGGAGGCCGAGGGCGTCGACGGAGGCGGGGCACGCGCCGTCGGCCCGCAGGCACTTCGGCAGCAGCAGCAGGCGGCGGTCGAACGGGACGGCCGCCAGACGCTCGCGCCACGCCTCGTTCGAGATGAGGACCGACAGCCACCGCGCGAACCGGTCGTCCGTCCCGGTGGCCCGGACGACGGCGTCGGCGTGGGCCGCCAGTTCGTGGAACGACAGCGGCGGGACGGGCTCGGCCCGGGCGACGTACCGGCGGACGGCGTCGCGGAGCAGGTCGCGGCGGGCGCGGACCTGGGGCACCTCCTCGCGGTTGGGTCCGTCCGCCCCGGCGGCGCCGGGTCGGCCGGTGTCGTCCGTGATGTTGAGCGGTTCGGTCATGGTTCTTTCATTTCCCTCTCCCCTGGCGGGAGAGGGAGTACGGCGTTACACGTTTTGCGCGGTGGGTCTCCGTACCCACCGCGCCGGGTGGCATGCTTTCGCGCCCTTGCGAAAGCATGCGCTGCGCGTCGGGGCACACGCTTTCGCGCCAGCGCGAAAGCGTGCCACCCTACTGGTCGGTGCGCGGCGGGTGCGGAGACCCGCCGCGCCACCTTGGCGTTATACGTTTTGGGCGGCGGCGACGGCGGCCTCGGCCGCGTCCAGCGACGCCCGGAGGCGTCGGAACCGCCGGCGCCACAGGCGGATTTCGGCCCGGCCGAGCACCTGCGTCAGGGCCCGGCGGGTCCACGAGACGCCGCCCGCCCACTGATTATCCCAATACACGCGCGGAATCCACCGGAAATTCATCTCGTAGCACGCCGCGTACAGGTCCAGGTGCCCCCGCGTCATGGCCGCAAGGTTGAACCCGGCCCCGTCGCGGTCGGGCCGGACGGGTTCGTGGAAGACGGGGAAGACGGCCGTCGGGGCCGCGCCCAGCCGCCCGACGAGGCGGTGGGTGCGGGCGAGGTCGTCGGGGGTCTCGCCGGGCAGGCCCAGGATGATGCTGAAGAGCGGGAAGAAGCCGGCCCGGCGGAGGCGGTCGGCGGCGTCCCGCGCCATCGCCTCCCAGTCGTCCGGGTCGAACGGGGCGATCTTGCCGGGACCGTTGGCGGCGACGAGGCGGCCGCCCGCGCTCTCCAGGCCCAGGTTGATCCACAGGTGCCGGGCGTCGGGGTCGGCGGCGAGGAGGCGGCGGATCTCGGCCAGTTCGTCCACCTCCAGTTGGAGGACGGAGGTGATGTTGGCGTGGCCGGTCTGCATGAACGCGCCGCGGCGGAGGGGCTGCATCCGCGCCAGGAGCCCGCGCAGCCGCTCGAAATTCACCCGCCGGCCGTCGGCGCCGTAGCGGAAGAAGTCCTCGCTGCTCGAGACGAGGGCCCCCGCGCCGGCGGCGACGTTCGTCTCCACGTCCGCCAGGATCGTCTCTTCCGGCAGGTGCTCCATCCGGCGGTCGGCCATGAGGCAGTACCGGCACCCGTTGCCGCAGCCGCGCGAGAGTTCCACGGTGCCCATCGTCGACGGGCCGCGGACGGGCCGGGCGGCCTCGGCGGCCGTGGCGCGCGAGCGGACGTGGGCGGGCGCCTCGCCGCCCTCGACCATCGCCGCCAGCAGCGCGGGGCCGTCGCCCTCCACGTATCCCTCGAAGACCGTGTCCACGCCGTGTCGGGCGGCGTCGTCGGGATGGTGGACGTACTGCCACGCGCCCGCCCCGCCCGCGACGATGCGGAAGCCGAACCGCCGGCGGGCCTCGGCCAGGCGGCCCATCAGCCGGTCGGTCCACAGCCGCGTGTACAGCGTGCCGGGGCTGAACTCGCGGGTCGTCGTGTTGCTCATGCCGTGGCCGAGCGGGTCGGACGAGGAGACGCCCACGACCTTCGTCCACGGGCCGAGGAGGCGGTTGACGGCCTCGGGCGTCGTGACGACGACGTCGTCCGGGCCGAGGGCGCCGGAGCCCAGGAGGGCGGCCTCGACGCGGCGGATACCGACGGGCGCGGTGCGGGCCCGGCCGGCGGCATCGGCCCGCGCCGGCGGCGCCAGGAAGTGCCGCATCATCCATCCCGGCACCTGGGTGGTCTGGGCGGTGGCGAAGATGCCCTCGAAGAGCACGCGGTAGCGGGCGCTGAGGGTGGGATCGGCCACCAGGACGACGGCGGGTTGAAGCGGCGGGGTCATGCGGGGGAGTCGTCCTCGGGGCGGGCGGCGGCGCGTTCGCGTTCGGCGGCCTTGGCCTGGGCGGCGGCGCGGGCGTCGGCGGCCCGGCGGCGGAGGGCCTCGTACACGTCGCCGCGGCCGAGGCGGTCGAGGTCCGTCTGCATGCCGGCCTCGGCGCCGGCGCCGAGGGTCCCCTCGTCGCCGGCGATGGGCCCGCCGTCCGGGAACTTCGGAAAGATGATCGCCGACTTCGGGCACACCCGCGCGCACGCCGGGCAGTTCAACTTGCACTTGGCGGGATGGGCCACGCGGACCCGGCCGCCCGAGTCCACGTCGTAGGCGCCGAAGAGGCAGAACTCGGCGCACTGGCCGCACGAAACGCATCGGTCGTAGTCGATGACGGGGTACCAGGCGATCCAGTCGTCGGGGGCCTTGGCGGGGAAGGGGAGTGGTCCTGACTCGCCCGGTTGCTCTGCGGCAGGCGCTTTTCGAGCCGGGTGCGGGAGCACCCGGTTATCCCCATCGGGCGTGTCGTGTGCCATGGCGGATGAAGATGACCCGCCGCTTCCGCGGCGGGCTCGAACGTCGGCCTCATTCACACCCAGCCGGGCAAGGATTGCTTCCGGCGCCTCCGTCCGCATGTTGTGGACGGTGGCCGAGCCGGGCAGCGGCGTGCCCGCGAACTCGAACAGATGCCGCACCGCGCGGTCGTAACACGCGACGATGTGGAGGGGGCGGTTGCCGGCGGCGAGGTCCGCCAGGCGCGCGTCGCCCGCCGCGGCGAGTTCACAGAGGTCCGCGACCTCCTCGACCCGGCCGTCGGCGTCGGCGAGTGCCGCACGGACGGCCTGCTTCGTCGCCTCCGGCACGACGTCGGCGTAGGCGCAATGGCAGTATAAAATTGTCATGTCGCTCTTACTATTATAAAGGCATGCAATTACTGTGTTTTGCTCTGTCATTCTGAGGAGCGGCTTCAGCCGCGACGAAGAATCTCGCCTCGATGCCGCCCGCACGGCGAGATTCTTCGGCCCCGCAAGCGGGGCCTCAGAATGACAGCAGCGCTCACAAGCCGGCCGCCGGTACTCGCCCGCCGCGGCCGGTTCACGTCACTTCTTTCGCACGTCCAGGCACGCCAGGTGCCCCGAGTGGCTCCGGCACCAGATGCGGCCGCCGGCCAGCACCGGGTGCGTCCAGCACGTGTCCTTCTGGGTGAAGAGGCTCTTGCGCCCCAGGACGGTGCACGCCTCCGGCGAGGCCTTCACCAGGACGCAGTCGCCGGAGGCGGTCATGCAGAGGAGGACGCCGTCGGCCAGCATCAGGCCGCCCGCCTTCAGCGTCGGTTCGGACCAGCGTTTCTCACCGGTTTCGTGGTCGATGCACGTCAGGGGGCCGGCGTTCACCTGGCCGTCGAAACCGTACAGGTGGCCGTCCCACAGAACGCAGTTGTTGGCGTGGTTGCGCATGTGGCGGACCTTCCAGACCTGCTCCAGGCCGCCGCCGGTGAACCGGAAGAGGGCCGCCCCCACGTTGTAGCCGGAGGAGTAGAAGAGCGTGTCGTCCTTGATGATGGGGGTGACGGCATTGACGTCGTAGGAGGTCTTCCACCGTTCGCGTGCCAGGACCTCGCCCTCCGCGGCGTCCACGACGATGGGGCCGTGCGCGTTGAACGAGGCGAGCCGCGTCCGGCCGCCGTGCTCGAAGGCAATAGGCGAGGCGTAGCCGGCTTCGTCGGAGCCGGCCTGCCAGAGGACCTTGCCGGTCATCTTGTCCAGCGCGGCCACGGGGCCGACGTCGATGATGAGGCGGTCGCCGAGGACGAGCGGCGAGCAGGCGAAGCCCCACCGCGGGGGCTCGGCCCGCAGACGCTTCGGCACCTCCACGAGCCACTTCACCTGGCCGCTTGCGGCGTCCAGGCAGAACAGGTGCCCGCGGTTGCTGAGGGTGTAGACCCGGTCGCCGTCCACGGTGGGGGTGCAGCGGGGCCCCTCGTACTGGTGCGGCTTGCAGGGATACCGGTGCCGCCAGACGGGTTTGCCGTCGTCGGCGGAGAGGCACCAGACGGTGTCGACGCCGCCCTTGTTGCCCATGGTGTAGACGCGGTCGCCGACGACGGAGACGGTGGAGAAGCCCGTGCCGACGTCGATCTGCCAGAGGACCTCGGGGGGTTTCTCGGCCCAGTTCGTGCGCCAGCCGGTTTCTTCGGAGATGCCGGTGCGGTATGGGCCGCGCCAGGCGGGCCAGTCGGCCGCCGCCGCGGGCAGGCAGAGGAGGAGGCCGGCGCCCGCGGCCAGGAGGACGGTCACGCTTGGGCGGCCGGGCAGCGTCTGCGCCAGGGTGCGACGTGTTCGCCGCGGCGCTTGCGCCGCGCGTGCCGTTGGGATTAAATGCATGGACGGGCTCCTTCGATCGGACCGGTTGGGCCCGGCCCGCTCGGCCGGGGTTGACGTATGGTACGCGCCGCGTGCGGTGCGTGTCAATTGCGTGACGACCCGGCGCGGGTGGCGAACGGCCGCGCGATTCGGGTGGCGGACCCCGCCGTCCGGATTGTAGAATGCCCCGCGCGGCACCTGACCGCCGTCGCGACGGCGCGGCGTGCGCTGTGTTCGCCGCGGCGCTTGCGCCGCGCGTGCCGTTTCGGTCGCACGGCCGGGCAAGGCCGGCCGTGGCACGGTTTCATGCCGGCGCGGCGGCCTGGGAAGGCCGCCGCGCAGCCGCCGCCGCCTTGCCTGCGCACCTGAAGACGGACGCATCGAAAGGAGGTCTATTGTGCTCAAACGCAAAGCGGCTTCGAGAGCGTGGACGTGGATGGTGGCCTCGCTGACTCTCACCGCGGCGTGTGCCTCCGAGGCGGGCGCCGCCGGCGCGGACGCCGTCGCCACGGCCCGCGACATCCTCCAGGCCTCCGGCGTCCGCGGCGGGCTGGTGGTCCATGTCGGCTGCGGCGACGGGCGACTCACGGCCGCCCTGCACGCCTCCGACGCCTTCCTCGTCCACGGCCTGGCCCGCGACGGGGCCGATGTCGAGCGGGCCCGCGGCCACATCCGCGCGCAGGGGCTGTACGGCCCCGTGTCGGTCGACCGGTTCGACGGGCGGCGCCTGCCGTACGCAAACAACCTGGTGCGCCTCCTCGTGCTGGAGACGGCCGGCGCGGTGCCGGAGGCGGAGATGCTCCGCGTCCTCGCGCCGGAGGGCGTCGCGTGCGTCCGCGACGGCGAGGAGTGGAAGACGACCGTCAAGCCGCGCCCGGACTCCATCGACACCTGGACGCACTACCTGCACGACGCGTCGAACAACGCCGTGGCCGACGACACGGCCATCGGTCCGCCGAAACGTCTGCGATGGACCGCCGGCCCGCACTATTGCCGCAGCCACGAAATCGACTCCAGCCTGTGCGCCATGGTGACGGCCGGCGGGCGACTGTTCTACATCTTTGACGAGGGCCTGACGGGCATCACGGACCCGCGCCTGCCCCCGCAGTGGAAACTCGTGGCCCGCGACGCCGACAGCGGCGTCCTGTTGTGGAAGCGGCCGATGCCCGACTGGGGCTGGCGGCAGTGGAAACCGCAGTGGGGCACGCAGAACTGGACGGAGACGCGCGGCCACCGGACGCGGCTGCCCATCGTCCTGCCGCGACGCCTCGTGACCGACGGCGAGCGCGTCTACGCCACGCTGGCGTTCGACGCGCCGGTCTCGGTGCTCGACGCGGCGACGGGGCAGGTGCGCCGCACCCTGGAGGACACCGCCCACACGGACGAAATCCTGCACGCGGCCGGCACGCTCGTCCTCTGCCGCCGGCCGAAGGAGGGGAAGCCGTCGCTCGCCGCCGTCGACGCCGACACGGGCCAGGGGCTTTGGGAGCACGCCACGGCCGTCCTGCCGCTCTCGCCCGCCGTCTGCGACGGCCGCGTGTTCTTCCATGACGGGCAGACGGTCGTCTGCCTGGACCTGGAGACCGGCCGGCGGCTGTGGCGGACGAAGGTCCGGGGCGGCGGCGGGAACCTGTACAACGTCGGGCAGACGCTCGTCGCCGCACGCGGCGTCGTCCTGTATCATCACCCGAAGGAACTGACCGCCCTGGACGCCGAGGACGGCGAAGTGCTCTGGACCGCCCCCGGTTCGCGCGGGCCGGGCGTGGCCGGACCGCCGGACCTCTTCGTGGCGGGCGGACTCGTCTGGGCGGGCGGCCAGCGGAAAGGCTACGACCCCCAGACCGGCAAGGTCCGCCGGACGATCGACGTCGGCCACCTCATCAGCCCCGGCCACCATTACCGGTGCTACCGGAGCAAGGCGACGTCCCAATATCTCCTGTGGCCGAAGCGGGGCGTCGAGTTCCTCGACCTCGACGGCCGCGAGCACCAGCGGCACGACTGGCTGCGGGCCCCGTGCCGGTACGGCGTCCTGCCGGCGAACGGCCTGCTGTACGTGGCTCCGCATCAGTGCTTCTGCTACCCGGCGGCGAAATTGACGGGGTTCAATGCGCTGGCAGCGGGCTCGGCCGAAGAAACCGCGCAGGAGCCCGAGCAGCGCCTCGTGCGCGGGCCGGCGTACGGCGCGCCAATCCGAAATCCGAAATCCGAAATCTCCGATCGTTCCTGGCCCACCCTCCGCCACGACCCCCGCCGCACGGGCGCCACGCCGACGACCGTCCCGGCGGAGGTCAAGCCGGCGTGGCGGACGGACCTGGGCGGGCGGCTCTCGGCGCCCGTCGTGGCGGCCGGCCGGCTGTACGTCGCCCAGACGGACGGCCACACGCTCCACTGCCTCGACGCCGCAACGGGCCAGCCCGTATGGTCGCACACGGCGGGCGGGCGGATCGATTCCCCGCCCACCCTCCACGGCGGCCTGGCGCTGTTCGGCAGCCGCGACGGCTGCGTCACGTGCCTGCGGGCCGATGACGGGGCCTTGGTGTGGCGGTTCCGGGCCGGGCCCGCCGACCGCCGCATCGTCGCCTTCGGCCAGGTGGAGTCCGCCTGGCCGGTGCCGGGCAGCGTGCTCGTCCTGGACGGCGTGGCGTACGCCGCGGCGGGACGGTCGTCGTACCTGGACGGCGGCATCCGCGTCTGGGGCCTGGAGCCGGCCACCGGCAAGGTGCTGCACGCGGCCCGTCTGGACGGTCCTTGGCCGGACCCGGCTAAGGACACCGGCCGGCCGTTCGACATGGAAGGCACCCGCAACGACGTCCTGACCAGCGACGGCGAGTACCTGTACCTCTTCCAGGTGAAGTTCAACAAGCAGTTGGAGCGGCAGGAGGCGCCGCGCATCACCAACCTGGGCGACCGCGACATGGGCGGCCGGCACGTCTTCGCCACCTCCAGCCTGCTGGATGACTCATGGTGGAACCGCACCTTCTGGATGTACTCCAGCCGCTGGCCCGGCTACTACATCGCCAACCAGGCGCCGAAGGCCGGCCAGATTCTCTGCGTCGGCGAGGAGACGACCTACGCCGTCAAGTGCTACACCCTCCGCAACCGGCACAGCCCGATGATGTTCCCCGGCGACAAGGGCGCCCGCGGCTATCTCCTCTTCGCCGACGCCAACGACAACGAGCCGTACCTGTACGACGGCGAGAGCGAACCGGAGCCCGTCCAGTGGCTGCCGGCGGTGAGCAAGAAGATCGGCCACAGGCGCACCATGAACGCGGTGAACAAGGACAAGGGGACGGGGTTCACGCGGTCCCGGCCGCCGCTCTGGCAGGCGTGGAAGGACGTCCGCATCCGGGCGATGGTCCTGGCGGGGGATACCCTCTTCTGCGCCGGCCCGCCCGACGTGCTGACCGAGGCCGATCCCCTCGCCGCGTTCGAGGGCCGTGCCGGCGGCCGGCTGCTCGCCGCCTCGAGGGCCGACGGCACGACGCTGTCGGAGACGGCCCTGGACGCCCCGCCGGTCTTCGACGGCCTCATCGCGGCGGGCGGCCGTCTGTACCTGGTGGACCGGGCGGGCGGGGTCCGCTGTTTCGGCGGTGATTGAAACGGGCGGGCCGAGCGGCTATAACGGGCGGTGGCGGGGCGGTCCGCCTCGCCGGGGAGGAACGCGCGATGTCGCTCATCTCGCTGCCGCTCGTCGGCCTCATCCTGCTCGTCGTCGGCATCACCGTCCTGGTCGTGAAGGCGGGGGCGATGGCGCTCCGCCTGACGGGCATGGAGGCCAGCCGGGCCGATTTCCAGGCCCTCTCGGCCGTCACCGGCACGGGCTTCACGACGCGCGAGGCCGAACTCGTCATGGCCGACCCGCGCCGCCGCCGCATCATCGGCGCCCTCATGATCTTCGGCAACGTCGTCCTCGTGACGCTGGTGGGCCTGATGGTCGGCTCGTTCGCCAGCACGAAGGAGAACTACGAGGTGCCGCTGTATGCCCTCGTCCTGGCCCTCGGCGGGTACGTGGTGTACCGCGTGCTGACGGCCCGCGGCGTGGTGTGGCGATGGGACCGCTGGGTGGACGAACGCCTGCGCAAACGCCTTCGCCTGAAGGAGCACTCCTTCGCCGAGATGCTGACCCTGGCGCCCGGCTACGGCGTGGCGGAGTTGCGGGTCGATGGGTCGTCCCCGTTTGCCGGCAAGACGCTGGCCCGCTCCGGCCTGCGGGAGGCGGGCGTCCTGGTCCTCGCGATCCGCCGCGACGAGCACGTCAGGCCCACGCCCTCGGCCGACGACCTCATCGAGAGCGGCGACAGCGTCATCTGCTACGGCGACCTGGAACGCATGCACGAACTGGTTCACGAGACGCCCGAGGACGCCGGCCCCGCCGGCCCCGCCTCCTCGGCCGGCACCGGAGAGTAGGATGTACAGGCCCACGCGCGACGAGTTCCTCGACCTGGCCGGCCGCGGCAACACCGTCCCGGTGTACCGGACGCTGCTGTCGGACCACCTGACGCCGGTGCTGGCGTTCCGCAAACTGCTGGCCGAGGGCGAGCAGGGGTTTCTGCTCGAGAGCATCGTCGGGATGGAGCGGATCGCGCGGTACACGTTCCTGGGCGTGCGGCCGCGGATGGTCGTCCGGGCGCTGGGCGAGCGGGTGGAGATCGAGCGCGGGCCGGGCGAGGTGGAGACGGTCGCGTGCGACGACCCGCTCGCGAAACTCCAGGAACTGCTCGATGCCCGCAAGGCGGTCCATCACGGCTCCCTGCCGCGCTTCACGGGCGGGGCGGTCGGCTACGCCGGCTACGACGTCATCCGCCACTACGAGCCGCTGCCGGGCTGCCCCGAGGACGACCGCGGCCTGCCGGACATGGTCTTCGGTTTCTACGACACGATGCTCATCTTCGACCACGTCGACAAGACGGTCCGGGTGGTGGCGAACGCCTTCGTGGACGAGGCGCCGGACGCCTCGGCGGCGTACGAGGAGGCCCGGTCGCGCATCGACGCGGTGTGCGAGCGGCTGCGGCGGCCGGCGCCCCTGCGCGTCGAGGACATGGTCCGCCGCGAACCCGTCGAGATGCCGTTCGAATCGAACGTCGAGCGCGGCGACTTCGAGCGGGCCGTCGAGGCCTGCAAGGAGTACATCCGGGCCGGCGACATCTTCCAGGTGGTCCTGTCGCAGCGGCTGCGCGTCGGCTCCGGCGCCGACCCGATGGACATCTACCGGGCGCTGCGGGTCGTCAACCCCTCGCCGTTCATGTTCTTCCTGAAGACGCGGGACGTGACGCTGCTCGGGTCGAGCCCGGAGATCATGGTCCGGGTGGAGAACGGCGAGATTACGAGCCGGCCGCTCGCCGGCACCCGGCCGCGCGGCGCCACCGAAGAGGAGGACAAGCGGCTGGAGGAGGAACTCCTCGCCGACCCGAAGGAACGGGCCGAGCACGTCATGCTGGTGGACCTGGCGAGGAACGACGTGGGCCGCGTCGCCGAGTTCGACTCGGTGCGCATCAGCGACGTGATGACCGTGGAGCGGTACAGCCACGTCATGCACATCGTCTCGAACGTGACGGGGCGCCTCCGGCCGGAGTTCACCGCCCTGGACGCCCTGAAGGTCTCCGTGCCGGCGGGCACGGTCTCGGGCGCCCCGAAGGTGCGGGCCATGCAGATCATCGACGAGTTCGAGCCGACGAAACGCGGCCCCTACGCCGGGGCCGTCGGCTATGTGGATTATGCGGGAAATATGGATACGTGCATCGCGCTGCGGACGATGGTCCTCTCCCGCGGGCACATCGACGTCCAGGCCGGGGCCGGCATCGTGGCCGACTCCGTCCCCGAACGCGAGTACGAGGAAACGCTGAACAAGGCCCGGGCGCTGCTGCTGGCCGTCCAGATCGCCGAGCGCGGGTTCGGGCCGGGGTAGCCGATTGCGGATTTTCGATTTCGGATTTCGGATTGGCGCGCCGAAACCGGCCTGAAGGATCGCCAATCCGCAATCCGCAATCAGGACCTGAAACCGGAAACAGGCTTTCTTGGCCGTCGCGGCTTGACAAGGCCGATTTTTGCCGTACGATATAACGTACGCCCCAGGAGTTCATGAAATGACCCGTCTCACCGCCACCGAGGCCCGCAAGCGGCTGTATCGGCTCATCGACGAACTCGCCACGTCGCACGAGCCGGTCCACATCACCGGCAAGCGGGCCAATGCCGTCCTCCTTTCGGAGGAGGACTGGCGCAGCGTCCAGGAAACGCTGCACCTGGTCTCGATTCCGGGCATGCGCGAGTCCATCCGCGAGGGGCTCGAGACGCCCGTTGAGGAGTGCAGCAAGGACCCCGGCTGGTGACCTGGGAACTCGTCTATACGGCCCAGGCCCGCCGCGACGCCAAGAAGGTATCGGGCGCCGGCCTCAAACCGCGGGTCGAGCGCCTCCTCGACCTCCTCCGCGAGGACCCGTACCGAACGCCCCCGCCGTACGAGAAACTGGTCGGCGACCTCGCCGGCGCCTGTTCCCGCCGCATCACCCTCCAGCACCGGTTGGTCTACCAGGTCATCGAGGAGGCGAAGACGGTCAAGATCATCCGGATGTGGACGCATTACGAGTGAGGCGAAATCGGAAATGGGAAATCGGAAATCGGAAAGCACGGCAAACGGCTTCGCCGGCGGTGCGTGCCTTTGATCGTTACCCTGACCTCCCCGCGGCCACGCCGTTTGGCTTTTCTATTCCCGATTTCCGATTTCCCACTTCCGATTTCGTCACGCCCACCCCTCCGCCACCACCGCCGTCTGGACCGTCGCCACGGCGTTCATCATGCCGTGCAGCAGGATGGGCAGGGTGATCGACTTCGTCCGCCACCGGACCACCCCCAGGAACAGGCCGATGACGAGGATCGTCGTCTTGCCGTACCAGTCGTACTGGAGATGAATCGCCGCCCAGACAATCGAGGTGATCAGGATCGCGCCGACAACCCCCGCCTTCGACGCCGCCAGCCCCTTGTACATGAAGCCGCGGAAGAAGACTTCCTCGACGAGCGGGGCGGCCACCAGCAGGGCCACCACGAGCACCGGCAGGAACCCCGCCGTCCGGTAGGCCGTCAGCATGAACTCGGCCACGATCGGCCGCTCCAGCGACCACGAGAGCAGGTCCTGCCCGGCGATCAGCGCCAGCAGCGCCACGAGGCCGACCAGCATTTCGCCGTACGACGGCCATCGGAGCCCCAGGTACTCGCCCGCCGGCATGCGGATCCAGGCCAGCAGGGCCGTCAGGCCCAGCATGAGCGGCGTCTGGACGATCGCCACGAGGCCGAGCAGGAGGCCGTTGGCGGCCAACTCTTCGGCCGTCTGCTCCAACTGCGAGACCCCCCCGGCCCCGCCCACCACCAGGAGGGCGAACAGGAAGATGGCCACGCCGCTGCCCAGGAAGACCCCCAGCCACAGGACGGACCAGCCGAGGGTGGCCCAGAAGCCCCACGGGCGGTCGCGGCGGCCGGCGGCGTCGCGCGGCGGGGGGAGGCCCGGCGACGTGTCCGGCGGCGCCGGGGTCGGCGAGGCTTCGGTCCGCGAAGCGCGTGCCTCGTCGTTCGGACCGGAGGGCGCGGCGGGTGCGGCGTCGCCTTCGGGAGCGAATCGGGAATCGTCCATCACGCCTCCGCCAGTTTGTGTGCGAGGGCCTCGGCCACGGGGGGCGGCACGAGGGCCGACACGTCGCCCCCGAGGGACGCCACCTCGCGGACCATCGCCGACGAAATCGCCGACGTCTCCGTCTGGGCCGCCAGGAACACCGTCTCCACGCCGGCCACGGTGCGGTTGGTGACGGCCATCTGGTACTCGCCCGCGAAGTCGCCGTGCGGCCGGAGGCCGCGCACGAGGAACGCCGCCCCCTGTTCGCGGGCGAAGGCCGCCGTCAGCCCGTCGTAGACCAGGACCGTGACGCCGTCGATGCCGTCGGCGGCCCGTCGGACGAGGTCGGCCCGTTCCTCGGCGGTGAAGAGGCACTGCTTGCCGGGCGGGTCGGCGTGGACCGCCACCGTCAGCCGGCCGAACAGCGCCGCCCCCCGGCGGATGACGTCCAGGTGACCGAGCGTCACCGGATCGAACACGCCGGGATAGAGGACGGCGGGCGTTTCGGGCATCGAGGGCCTTTCGGGTAAGGGCGGCGCCCCAGGATTGTAGAACGGCCGCCCGCCCGGAGCAACCGCAAAGCCGCTTGACACCGGGCCGCGCCCCGGTCTATAGTCTCCGCGGTGCCACCATGAAACGATCTCTGCTTGTGCTTCTGGCGTTGGCGGCGGCCGCCGGATGCCAGGAAGCCACCCGCACCTGGCAGCGGCAGCCGATGCCGTCGCACGACCGCCAGCGGGTGTTCCAGGCGGCCCAGGAGGTGCTCGAGCGGTCCTTCCGCATCGCCGAGGCGAACATCACGCGCGGCACGATCGAGACGGCGCCGGCGCTGTTCGACCGCGGCGGCGGGGGGACCCTGGCCGACCTCCGCGGCGCCGGGGGCCGGTGGCGACGGACGGCCTTCGTCGACCTCGAACGCTCCGGCCTGACCGTGGTGGCGAAGGTGGCGGTCCTCCTGGAACGCGAGGCCACCGACGCCGCCGTCGCCGTCGCCGCCCAGCATCGTACCGCGCCGGAACGGGAACTGCCGGTCGACCGGCCGGGCGACCCGGTGCTTGCCGAACGGCCGAAGCGGGCCGTCTGGATGGAGGTCGGCGAGGACAAGTCCCTGGCCCGGGAACTGCTGGGCGCCATCGCGCAGCGCGTCCGCGAGATGGAACGCGACGAGGCCGTCCCGATGGGCCAGTCGCCCCGCGAGGCCGCCGACGAGGTCCGCCGTCTCGGCGAGCAGCAGGGATTCTGAGACGCCATCGCGCCTCAGGCATTCGGTGCCCTGTGATTCGTCATTCCTTCGTCATTCGGGTTTCGTCACTCGCCATTGGGACTACAACGCTAACTCGTGCGCGGCGGGTCTCCGTACCCGCCGCGCATGCCGGAAAAGGGCGTTTCGAGCGCGGTGGGTGCGGAGACCCACCGCGCAAAATGCCGACTTAGCGTTGTCGTGTCAGGACTCCTCGCTGTCGGCTGAAGCATGAGGGCTTGCCCTGTGCCCTACCGCCTCTTGGCCTTCGACTACGACGAAACGCTCGCCACGGACGGGCGGATGCACCCGGCGGCCGCCGAGGCCCTGGCCGAGGCCCGCGGGGCCGGCTGGCGCCTCGCCCTGGTGACCGGCCGGACGTTCGACCGCATCGCCGAGATCTGTCCGGAACTCCATCTCTTTGACCTCGTGGTGCCGGAGAACGGGTGCCTGATGCACGTCCCGGCCACGGGCGCGGTCGAGCCCCTGGCCGCCGGCCCCATCGACCGGCTCCGCGCCGGCCTCGACGCCGCCGCCATCCCGTTCTTTCCCGGCCGCGTGGTCACGATTACGAAGCGGCACTTCGAGGCGCAGGTTCGGGGAGTGCTCGATTCGGGCGGCCTGGCGTTCGACTGCTTCCCGAACCGGCCGGCCGTCATGATTGTGCCGCGCGGCACGAGCAAGGCCACGGGCCTGGCCGTCGGGCTGCAGCGGCTGGGCATCCGGCCGGAGGAGGTCATCGCCGTCGGCGACGACGAGAACGACCTGGCCCTGTTCGCGGCGGTGGGGCTTCGCGTGGCCGTCGGCAACGCCATCCACGCCGTCAGGACCGCGGCCGACGTGGTCCTCGATGCGCCGAACGGGGCAGGGGTGGCGGCGTTCATTCGGGACCGCGTCCTGGCGGCCCCGGCGACGCTGCCCGAGGCCCGCGTGCCCGAGCCGCGGGGGTGAAACATGTCATTCCGAGCGAGCGAGGTGTCAGCACCCTCCGTCTGTCATCTCGACCGAGGGCCCGCAGGGCCCGAGCGGAGAGATCGCGTCGTTGGGCCCAAAGGCGAGATGCCTCGACTCGCTTCGCTCGCTCGGAATGACAAGCCTTACGATAGCGGCTCGGGGTGCGCGGCTCGCGGCTGGGCGGCGGCTTCTTTTCTTGACCCTTCCGGCCGGGGCGGGATACACTGCTCCCCGAGTCAGGACGGGCAGGCGAGCCCTGGCGCGGTGGGCAAGACTGCCCACCGCGCAGTCGATGCGCGGTCGAGGAGACGGTCCCTCGTGCGGAAAGGAGAGGCGCCCATGCGACGCCGAGCAGCGCTTGCGATTCTGGCGGGATGGACGGCCCTGGTGGCGGGATGCGTCGTCGAACAGCCGGCCGACGAGGAGGGGGCGAAGGCCAAGGAGGGGCCCCTCACCGTCGCCGTCTGCCCCAAGGGCACGATGCACGTCTTCTGGAAGTCCATCCACGCCGGTGCCAGGCAGGCCGAGAAGGAACTCGACGACGTCAAGATCATCTGGCAGGGGCCCGTCGTCGAGGACGACCGCGAGGCCCAGGTCAACCTCGTCGAGACGTTCATCCAGAAGCGGGTGGACGGCATCGTCCTGGCGCCGCTGGACTCGAAGGCCCTTGTGGCGCCCGTGAAGCGGGCGAAGGCGGCCGGCATCCCCGTCGTGATCATCGACTCCGCCCTCGCGGACAAGGACGCCTACGTCAGTTTCGTCGCCACGGACAACTACAAGGGCGGGGTGCTGGGCGCCCGGCGGTTGGCCGAACTCCTCGGCCCCGACGGCGGCAAGGTCATCCTCCTGCGGTACCAGGTGGGCAGCGCCTCGACCGAGAACCGCGAGCGCGGCTTCCTGGACGAGATCAAGAAGCACGAGACCATCGAGATCGTTTCCAGCGACCAGTACGCCGGCGCCACCGTCGAGACCGCCATGAACGCCGCCCAGGCCCTCCTCACCAAGTACGGCGAGGGGCAGGTGGACGGCATCTTCTGCCCGAACGAGTCGAGCGCCTACGGCATGCTGCGGGCCCTGACGGAGTCCGGCCGGGCGGGCAAGATCAAGTACGTCGGCTTCGACGCCTCCGACCGCCTCGTGGGCGCCCTGGAGACCGGGCACATCCACGGCCTGGTGGTCCAGAACCCGTTTCGCATGGGCCACGACGGCGTCGTGACGATGGTCAAGCACCTGCGCGGCGAGGAGGTGCCGAAGCGCATCGACACCGGCGTCACGCTCGTCACGCCGGAGAACCTGGACGAGCCCGAGATCCAGAAACTCGTCAACCCGCCGCTGGAGTAGGGGGGCGTGACTGCTCCAGTGTCGCGCGGCGGGTCTTCCGGCCCGCCGCGCATATGCGCGGTTTGTCATCCTGGGCGAAGCGAAGGATCTCGCCTTGCGTATGATGTAAAAGCAACGGCCACGGCGAGATTCTTCGGGCCGCTAGCGGCCCTCAGAATGACATCTTAGAGGTGGCGCCTCGGTCGAATGAGTATTCTCGCATGAACCCACACGCCGACACATCCGCCGCGTCGCCCGCCCCGGCCGAGGCCCCGCCCGGGGACCTCGCCCTGCGGATGCTCGGCATCTCGAAGGCGTTCGGCCAGACGCGGGCCCTGGTGGACGTGGACCTCGGCGTCCGACCCGGCGAGGTGCACGCCCTGGTGGGCGAGAACGGGGCCGGCAAGAGCACCCTCATGAAGGTCCTCTCCGGCGCCCTGGACCCGGACGCCGGCCGGATGGTCCTCGAAGGCCGGCCGTACCGTCCCCGCGGCCCGCTCGAGGCCCGGGCCCGCGGCGTGGCGATGATCTACCAGGAACTCAGCCTCGCGCCGGACCTTTCGGTCGAGGAAAACGTCCTGCTGGGCGTGGAGCCGACGCGGGCCGGCTTCGTCCGCCGCGGCGAGATGCGCCGGCAGGTGACCGACGCCCTCCGCCGCCTCCATCATCCGGACATCCAGCCCGGCGCGCGGGCCGGCGACCTCTCCATCGGTACCCAGCAACTCGTGGAGGTGGCCCGGGCGCTGGCGGCCGAGGCCCGCGTCGTCGTCATGGACGAGCCCACCTCCAGCCTCACGCAGGCCGACACCGAGGTCCTGTTCGAGGTGGTCCGGGCGCTGCGCGACTCGGGTGTCAGTGTCATCTACATCAGCCATTTTCTTGAGGAGGTGCGGGCCGTCGCCGACCGCTTCACCGTGCTCCGCGACGGGCAGGCCGTCGGCACGGGCACGGTGGCCGAGACGCCCACCGCCGAGATCATCCGCCTCATGGTCGGCCGCGACCTGGAGGAGATGTACACCCGCGTGCCGCACGAAATCGGCGAGCCCGTCCTCGACCTGGCGGGCCTGACGGGGGAAGAGATGCCCGTCGGGGCCGACCTCCGTCTCCGCCGCGGCGAAATCTGCGGCATCGCCGGACTCATCGGGTCCGGGCGGACCGAACTCGTGCGGGCCGTCTTCGGTCTCGACCCGGTCGCGAGCGGCGAGGTGCGGGTCCGGGGCCTCTCGTGCACCGGCTGGGGACCGCCGCGCATGCTCGCCACCGGCGTCGGGTACCTCTCGGAGGACCGCAAGACCGAGGGCCTGGCCGAGAACCTGACCGTGGCGGACAACCTGACCTTGTCGCGCCTGCGTCCGTACGTGCGGTGGGGGCTTCTGAGCCGGGCGCGGGCGCGGGAGGCGGCCCGGCGGTGGATCGACCGCCTCGGCATCCGCACCCAGGGGCCCGAGCAGCCGATTACCGGTCTCTCCGGCGGGAACCAGCAGAAGGTGGCCCTGGCGCGCCTCCTGCACCAGGAGGCGGATGTCCTGCTGCTGGACGAACCGACGCGCGGCATCGACGTGGGCTCCAAGGCCGACGTCTACACCCTCATCGGCGAACTCGCCGCCCAGGGCAAGGCCATCCTCTGGATCTCCAGTTACCTGCCGGAACTGCTGGGCGTCTCGGACTCGCTGGCCGTCATGCACCGCGGGCTGCTGAGCGAGAAGCGGCCGGTGGCCGACTGGACGCCCGAGGCCATCATGGAGGTGGCGACCGGCGGCGAAGCCGTCGCCGACGAGGTCACCGCCGAGAGCGAGGATCCCCTCGGCCGGACGGGCGGTGATGTTCGATAGCGCGGTGGGCAGTCTTGCCCACCGCGCGGTGCCCAAGACTGGGCACCGCGCACACGGCGACCCATTTAACCGCCGGGCTTGCCCGGCGCATGCCTTTTTGAACGCGCCCTGCAAGCAGGGCGGCTAACTGTGGGCGGTGTCGTTTACATTGGGCAGCACGAGGAACGCATGACCCAGACCGACCCCCAACCCGACCTCCTGCCGACCGAGCGGCCTCGGGCCCACCGGCGGGTCATGAACATCCTCGGCCCGATGCTCGGCCTCATCCTTGTCGTCTTTGCGGGCGGCATTGCCGAGTACTTCAAGGAAGGCACCCTCAATTACTGGTCGCCGCAGAATCAGTGCCTCATCCTGACGCAGACGGTGACGGTGGCCCTCGGCGCCATCGGGATGACGATGATCATCATCTCGGCGGGGATCGACCTCTCGGCCGGCAGCGTCATCGCGCTGGCGGCGGTGTCCGGGGCGTGGGCGGTCCGGGAACTCGCGCCGGCGGGCCTGGCGGAACTCGGCGGCACGCAGGCCGTCTGGATCCCCGTCGTCGCCCTGGCCGTCGGCATCGCCGCCGGAGGCCTTGCCGGCGCCACGAACGGGTTCCTGATTACGCGGCTGAAACTGGCCCCGTTCATCATCACGCTGGGAATGATGACGTTCGCGCGCGGCATGGCGAAGGGCATCGCCGAGCAGCAGCGGATCGACGCGCCGCTGAACTGGATTTCGGATTTCACGAACGCCAACCTCAGCCTGTTCCCGCTGGACGTGGGGGGCGTGCGGCTCCTGCCGCCCATCGAGGTCCGGTGGGGTCCGTTCAACTGGGGCGGCGACGTGGCGGTCTCGACGGCCGTCCTCGTCACCGCCGCCCTGGCCGTCGGCGCCGGCATCATGCTGAGCCGCACGCGCTTCGGCCGGCACATCTTCGCCGTCGGCTCGAACGAGGCGACGGCCCGGCTGTGCGGCGTGCGGGTCGAGTGGGTGAAGTGGGCCATCTACGCCATCGCCGGCGCCCTGTTCGGCCTCGCGGGCGTGGTCGACTTCGGACGCCTTTCGGTGGGCGACCCGACGACGGCGTTCGGCAAGGAACTCGACATCATCGCGGCCGTCGTCATCGGCGGCGGATCGCTGGCCGGCGGCGTGGGCAGCGTCTTCGGCAGCCTCATCGGGGCGCTGCTGATGGCCCACCTGAGGAACCTCTGCGTCCACCTCGGTTTGCCCAACTACGTCCAGGAGATGGTCGTCGGCGCCGTCATCGTCGTCGCCGTCACCGTGGACCGCCTGCGGCAGGGGAAGCGGGGGTAGGGTGCGAGTGCGATGCCATCGCGCCGGGCAAGCCCGGCGGCTAAATGGGAATGCAGGCCGCGGCAAGCCGCGGCTTTCACTCTTTGCTTACGATGCTCCGCCCGTCGATATCCTGCGGCACGGGCCTGCCTAAGAGGTCGAGCAGCGTCGCCGCGACGTCCACGGCGCGCATCGGCGCGTCGCGCCGCTCGTGCGGGACGCCGGGACCGGCCATCAGGAGGGGCGTCAGCATCTCGCCCGGCGCGAGGCCCCCGTGCCCCGCCTGGTGCACCTCGCCGAAGTCCCAGCCGGGGGCGGCGAAGACCGCCAGGTCCCCCGACCGCGGCGCGCCGAAGTAGGCCGCGAGTTGCGGCACGAGGTCCGGGTAGGCCGTGTCGATGGTCGCCTCGAGCCACGCCGCGGCGCCGTGCGGCTGGCCGAGGACCATCTCCGGCGCCAGCGCGTCGGCGTAGCCGAGCGGATCCTCGCCCTGGACCACCCGGTAAGCGTAGACCTCGTCAAGCAGGACACCGTGCCACAATTGCCGCGGCATGGCCGACCTTCCCTCGCCGAACAGGCTCCGCGTGATTTCCGCCGTTCCGCGCCGGTTCGCCACGCGGATGCAGTCCGGCCCGGCGCGGTAGGCGACGAGGTCCACCGCCTCCTGCTCGCGCAGCCGTTTGATGAGGTCGATGCGGCCGCCGTCGCGCCTCGGGTAGGCCCGCAGATCTTCCGCCGACGGCCGGACGAGCCAGTTCTCGAAGGCCGGCCCGTCCCCGTCTTCGCCCGCCGCGGCGTCCGGTTTCGGTTTGCGAAGCGAGACGGCCCAGTACCGGTCGCCGGAGCCCGCCAGCACGCACGCATGCTTGCCGTAATGGGCGAGGCGGTCCTCGAACGTCGTCTCCTCCCACAGGTGCTGCGTGGCCACGTCGAGCCGGAAGTCGTCGCGGAACGCCTTCTCGATGGGCCAGTGCCGGGCGACGTCGACCATGCCGTGGTCCGTCGCGAAGACGATGACGGTCGTTTCGAGCCGTCCGGCGGCCTCCAGGTCCCGCAGGACCCGGCCGATCTGCGCGTCCGTGTGCCCGAGCGCCCGCTCGTACGCCTCCGTCGAGACGCCGGAACGGTACGCCTCCATATCCGGCCACAGGAGGTACGCGATGACGAGGGCGGGGAACCTCTCCCGCTGCCGCGCCACCGACGCCGCAATGTGGAACCGCAGCAGCGAGAGGCGGTCCACGAGGTCGTACCATCCGAAGAAGTACGGCGGGCCGGCGCTGGTCCAGTTCTCGGCGAACTTGGTGGCCCCGCGGTGGGCCTGGAAGAAGAGGCTCATCGTGGTCTCGCCGTCGAGCCGCTCGTAGACGGTCGGGGCGATGTAGTCGCCGTCCAGCGTGTTCTTCTGGGCGATCGTCTCGTAGTTCCGACGGACGAGGCGGTTGCGGTCGAACCACTTGATGCCCGTCACGCCGTGCCGGCCGGGGTGTGATAATGTCCTGGAAATCAGCGAGGGCCATTGACTCAATCTGTTTGTACTGTTTCAGCATGGCCCCATTCTTCTTCGAGAATAGCCTTTAGCCGGTGGATATGACTTTC
>JAWODB010000014.1:0-3106 GCA_046483505.1 Phycisphaerae bacterium | reverse complement strand
GCGTGGTCGGGGTCGGGGCCCGAGGATGGGTCGCCGGGGCGGCGAGTGCCCGTTCGGTCGGGGACCTTGCCCGATGGTCTCCCCCCGCGGCAAGGACGCCCGCGGCGCTGGCGGGCCGATGGCGGCCCCTCGCGGTCGCGGCTGGGGAGGCGGAGCCCCGGGCATGCCCCGTGGCCGTGGGCCGATGATGGCCCCGCGCGATCGCGGTGACGATGACCGCGGCGGCATGCGGCGCGGGCGCGGGCGTGGTCCGATGATGGCGCCCCCTCGCGCGAAGGGCGGCCCGGGTTGGCGAGGCCGCGGTCCGATGATGGCCCCGCGCGGCCGTGGCGAGCGCGGCGGTCCGCCGTGGATGGGCGGCCGTGGCAAGGACGACGGGCCGGGCAGGCGTTCCGACCGTCGTCCGCCGTGGTGTCGGTGGCTGTAGCGCACGGCTTGAAGCGGCCCCGCGCCCGTCGCGGCCGGCCGGAGTGTCATAGGCGAGGCGCGGCCCTTGCGAGGGCCGCGCCTCGCGTTTGCGCGCGGAAGCGCATGCGTTCCGGGCGGCGCGAAAGCATGGCACCCGGCAACGGCGCGCGGCCCGCAAGCGGGCCGGCGAACACAGACGTGCACGCGTGGGTTGCGCCGGGTCGACGCTCGCAGCACACGCTTTCGCAGAAGCGCGAAAGCGTGCCACCCGGCAAGGCGCGCGGCCCGCAAGCGGGCCGGCGAACACGGGCCTGCATGCGCGGGTCGGCCCGGTTGACGCTCTGCCGCGCCGCGGTTGACAGGCCGCCTGCACCGCCGTAAGATGGGTGCATTCCTTAACGCCTGTTAACAGTCGCCGGCCGGAAACGAGTGGGGGTCTGCCGGAAGGGGCATGTCGATGCGAGCCTTTCGCGTAAGGGCCGCCGTCCTGGCGGCCGTCGTGTTTCTGGCGACCGAGGCCGGCGCCCAGTTCGGCCCGACGCCGGTGTACACCGAACCGGTCGAGCGGCGGTCCATCCGCCGGACGGTCGAGATCGTCGGCGTCGCCGAGGCCCGCCGCCGCGCCGTCATCGGCGCCGAGACCGCCGGCCGCGTCCAGACCCTCGACGCCGACGCGGGCGATTACCTGGAGACCGACGGCGTGCTGTGCGGCATGCGGACGACGCCGGTCCGGCTCCAGTTGGAGCGGGCGAAGGCCCGCCTCGCCTCGGCGAAGGCGGACCTCTCGAAGATGGAGGCCGGGTACCGCAAGGAGGACGTGGCCCAGGCGCGGGCGCGCGTGGCGGCGGCGAAGGCCGAGTTCCAGCGGTGGGAGCAGGAGCATGCGCGGACGAAGGCCCTCCTCGCCGACGGCGCCAGCACCCAGGCCGAGATGGACGCCACCGAGGCCGCCTACCGCACCGCCCGCGAGAAACTGGCCGAGGCCGAGGCCAACCTCGCCCTCCTGGAGGCCGGGTTCCGCACCGAGGACGTCGCCAAGGCCCGGGCCGACGTGGCCGCCCAGGACGCCGCCGTCGACGAACTCGCCGATACCCTCGAGAAGATGACCGTCCGGATGCCGTTTCCGGGGTTCGTGGTCCGCAAGATGACGGAGGTGGGCGAGTGGCTGAGTCCCGGCTCGCCCGTGGCGGAGGTCGTGGACCTGGAGGTCGTCCGCGTGACGCTGGACGTGCCGGAGAAGCACCTGCCGGCCCTGGAGCGCGGGGCCGAGGCGCCCGTCACGTTCCAGGCCCTCGGGCCGGACCGGGAGTTTACGGGGCGCATCTCGCAGCTCGTGCCGGCGTCCGCCCGCGGCACGCACACGGTGATGGTGCGGGTGGACGTGCCGAACGAGATCACGGCCGAGCGGCCGGCGATCGCGGCGGGCCTCTTCGCCCGGGTCTGGCTGCCCGTCGGACCGGAGCGCGAGGTCCTGCTCGTGCCGAAGGCGGCCGTGGTGCGGCAGGGGGGACGCGACGTGGTCTACACGGTCCAGGACGAGCCGCCGCCGGCCGCGAAGACGGACCAGGGCGGGGCCCCCAGCGAAAGCGGTCCGGCGGCGAAGGACGTTTCGGATGGCGATGCCGGCGACGGCGAGGCCGGCGGAGGCGGCCAGTCCGGGGCCGCCCCCAAGGCCCTCGGGCCCGTCAAGTACGCCGTCCGCGTGCCCGTCAAGATGATCGGCGGCTACGGGCGGTACATGGAGGTCGAGAGCGACCGCCTGACGCCCGGCATGCCGGTGGTGACGCGCGGCACGTACCTGATGGAACCGGGGGCGGCCGTCCGGGAGGGCGTGAAGGAGCAGGGCACAGGGCCGCGCGCGCCGGACCAATCGAAGGCGGAAACCGTGCCACGGCCGGTCTTGTCCGGCCGTGGGCAAGCGCGGAGGCGGATCACGGCGGGGCAAGACCCGCCGTGGCACATCCGTGTCGCGGATACGCGGCATGAAACGGAACGGAACCGGGTCCCGGCGGGGGCGGGCGGATGAAACTCATCGCATTCTGCGTCCGCCACGCGGTGCCCGTCATCGTCGCGGTCCTGCTGGCCGTCCTCTTCGGCCTCATCTCCATGGTCGAGATTCCGCGCCAACTCACCCCGACCGTCGAGGTCCCCGTCATCGGCGTGACGGTCACGTACCGCGGGGCCGCGCCCCAGGAGATCGAGCGCGAGATCATCACGAAGATCGAGGAGCAGTTGAACGCCGTCGAGGGGCTGCGGGAGATGACCTCCGACGCCTCCGAGGGCATGGCGGCCATCCGCCTCGAGTTCGATTGGGGCACGAACCTCGACGTGGCGTCCATCGACGTTATCAACAAGTTGAACCTCGTCGAAGACCTCCCCGACGAGGCCGACGAGCCGGTCCTCTTCTTCGGCGAGCGGCGCGAGCACCCCATCTGCTTCATCAGCCTCCAGGGCGAGGGCGAGACCAGCGACGACCTCCGCGAGTTCGCCGAGGACGTCCTCGAGCCCGAACTGAAGCGCATCAAGGGCGTCAGCCGGGTGGAGGTCTACGGCGGCCGCGAACGCATCGTCGAGGCCACCTTCGATCCCGTGCAACTGGCCTCGTACCATCTCCGCCCGGGCGAGGTGGCCGCACTGCTCGCCGCCGAGAACGAGAACACGCGCGGCGGGAAGGTGGACGAGGAGAAGAACCGCTGGG
>JAWODB010000337.1:0-4973 GCA_046483505.1 Phycisphaerae bacterium | reverse complement strand
ATCGCCACGACGCCGCCCGCAGCGGCACGACGCCGACCGCCGTCGCCCCGGCTGTCAAGGAGGCGTGGGCAACGCAGGTCGGCGGCCGTCTCTCCGCCCCCGTCGTCGCGGGCGGCACGGTCTGCGTCGCCGACGTCGACGCCCACACCGTCCACGCCCTCGACGCCGAAACGGGCGAGGCCCGGTGGCAGTACACGGCGGGCGGGCGGGTCGACTCGCCGCCCACCGTCCACGGCGGCCGGGTCCTCTTCGGCGCCTGCGACGGATACGTGTATTGCCTGCGGGCGGCCGACGGGGCGCTGGCCTGGCGGTTCCGCGCCGCACCCCTCGACCAGCGGTGCATGCACTTCGAGCAACTCGAGTCCGTCTGGCCGGTGCACGGCAGCGTGCTCATCCGCGAGACGGACGGCGGCAAGGGCGCCGAGGCCTGGTGCGTCGCGGGGCGGTCGATGTTCCTCGACGGCGGGATGCGGCTGGTCCGGCTGGACGCCGCCACGGGCCGGGTCCTCTCCGAAACGGTCCTCGACACGCGGGCGCCCGGCGGCGAGAAGCGGCTCCAGGACTTCGTCAGTTGGCTGAACATGCCGACCGCCATGCCGGACATCCTCTCGAGCGCGGGCGGTCTTATCTACATGCGGGCCCAGCCGTTCCGGCCGGACGGCACCCGCCTGCCGCTGGAGAAGATGCCGACGAGCGGCGACGCCGACAAGGGCGCCCCGCCCGCCACGCAGGACCCCGCCCGCGCCCACCTCTTCTCGCCCACCGGGTTCCTCGACGACTCGTACTGGCACCGGACGTACTGGCTGTACGGCAGCACGTGGGTCAGCGGCTGGTGCGGGTACTTCCGGGCCGGCAAGGCCGCCCCCGCCGGCAAGATCCTCGTCTTCGACGCCGACCGCGTGTACGGGTACGGGCGGCTGCCGAAGTTCTACCGCTGGACCACGCCGCTGGAGCATCACCTCTTCGCCACGCCCAAGTCCGCGCCCGTCCAGGGCGGCGAGGGGTCGCCGGACCAGTGGACCCGCCCCGTGCCGCTCGTGCCGCGCGGCATGGTCCTGGCGGGTCGGACCCTCTTCTTCGCCGGGCCGCCCGACCTGGTGGACGAGCAGCGGGCGATGGGCCGCCTCGCCGAGCCCGCCGTCCAGCAGGCACTCGCCGACCAGAACGCGGCCATGCGCGGCAAGAAGGGGGCGATGCTGTGGGCGGTCTCGGCCGACGCCGGCCGGACGCTCGCCGAACAGGACCTGGCCGCACCGCCCGTCTTCGACGGCCTGATTGCCGCGCGCGGCCGCCTGTATATGGCCACGACCGACGGCACGGTGCGGTGTTTCAGTCCATGAACCCTGACCTGATGGGAAGGAATCGATGATGCAATCCATTCGACGCTCCCGCGCGATGCGCGGTGGGTCGGAGCCTGTCCCGAGCGCAGTCGAGGGATACCCACCGCGCAACAGGCCGGGTGGCATGCTTTCGCGCCGTTGCAAAAGCATGTGCCCCGATTCGCCAGCGCATGCTTTCCCAACATCGGGAAAGCATGCCACCCCCCGTTTGCCATCCCGCGCGGCGGGTGCTGAGCCCCGCCGCGCCTTGATCCTGCTTGCCGTCCTGGCGGTTGGGCTGGTCGTGGCGTCCGCTCCACGCGAGGCGTTCGCCGGCGCCAAGGACGACGCCGAGGCGATCCTGAAGGCCACCGGCGTCCGCGGCGGCCTGATCGTCCACCTGGCGACCGGCAACGACGCCTCGCCGGACCTGACGGCGGCGCTCGCGGACCGCGAGGGCGTGCTCGTCCACGGCCTGTACGCGGATGCCGATGCCGTCGCCCGCGCCCGCGAGGCCTGGCGCGCGGGCGGCCGCTACGGCAACAAGGTCAGCGTGGCCCGTCTTCGCGGCGGCCGCTTGCCGTACGCCGAGGGCACCGTCCGCCTGCTCGTCGCCGACGCCCTCGGCCCCGTCGCGAAGGCGGAAGTGATGCGGGTCCTCTGTCCCGGCGGCGTTGCGTATGTCGACGGGAAGAAGACCGTCAAGCCCGTGCCGGATGAGATCGACGAGTGGACCCACGCCCTGCACGATCCGACGAACAACGCCGTCTCCCGCGACACGGTCGTCGCGCCGCCGCACCACCTGCAGTGGGTGGGCGACCCCGAGTGGGCCCGCAGCCACGACCATCTCTCCAGTTGCAGCGCGATGGTGACGAGCCACGGGCGGACGTTCGCCATCGTCGACGAGGGTCCCGCGGCGGCGGTCGCCCTGCCGGCGAAGTGGCGGCTCGTGGCCCGCGACGCCTACAGCGGCGTCGTCCTCTGGAAGCGTGTCGTCGACCCGTGGGAGGGGCACCTGCGCGGTTTCCGGACCGGGCCCGCCGCCATCCAGCGGCGCCTCGTCGCCGTCGGCGACACCGTGTACGCGACGCTCGGTTACGGCAAACCGGTGACGGCCCTCGACGCCGCCACCGGCGAGACCGTCCGCACCTACGCCGAGACGGACGATGCGCTGGAAATCCTCTGCGACAAGGGCGTCCTGTACCTCGTCCTCGGGCCGGGCCTCAGCCACGGCGCCGCCAGGACCGAGCACGAGAACGTCGGGCGGGCCGAGTACGAGTCGCCGGACGGCAAGCGGCTGACGGCCCTGGAGGCCGACACCGGCAAGGTCCTCTGGACCCGGGACGACGCCCACACGAGCCACCTCATGCCGACGGCCCTGGCGGTGGCCGGCGGGCGGGTGTACTTCCAGAACACGACGCACCTCGTCTGCCTCGACGCCGGCACCGGAAGGGAACAGTGGCAGGCGGACCGGCCCGTGACGACGAGCCGGTGGGCGTGGACGGCCCCGACGCTGGTGGTCCACGACGGGGTGGTCCTGTCGGCGGACCGTGACGCCGGGTCGAAGGTCACCAAGAAGCCGCCGGAGGAGGGCCAGGTGCTGTGGGTCGTCTACAGCGCGGGCGGCCAGGCGCCGCCGGGCAAACTCATCGCCTTCTCGGCCGAGGACGGCAAGCAACTGTGGGAGTCGAAGGCCCGCGAGGCGTACAACGCCCCGCCCGACGTCCTCGTCGCCGACGGCCTCGTCTGGACCGGCAACCTCGTCAGCGGGCGGGAACCCGGCATCACGCAGGGGCTCGACCCGCGGACCGGCGAGGTCAAACGCGAGCGGCCGAAGGACCAGGAGCACTTCACCGTCGGCTTCGTCCATCACCGCTGCCACCGCAACAAGGCCACGGAGCGGTTCCTCGTCCTCGGCCGGTCGGGCGTGGAATGGATCGACGTCAAGACCGGCCGGGGCACGGCCGACCACTGGGTCCGCGGCGCGTGCCAGTACGGCGTGATGCCGGCGAACGGCCTCCTGTACGCCCCGCCGCACTCGTGCGCGTGTTACATCGAGGCGAAACTGCACGGGTTCCTGGCCCTGGCGCCGGCGCGGGAGAGCGACGACGCCCCTGCCGAGGGCGCCGGCGATGGCGGTAACGAGACGGAGGGTTCACGGCTGGAGCGCGGGCCGGCGTTCGGCGCGCCCATCCGAAACCCGAAATCCGAAATCCGCAATGACGACTGGCCGACGTACCGCCACGACGCCGCCCGCTCCGGCCGGGCCTCCACGCAGGTCCCCGCGGACCTGGCCCCGGCCTGGCAGACGCACCTCGGCGGCGAGGTGACGAGCCCCGTCGTGGCCGGCGGCCTCGTGTTCCTCGCCCAGGTCCGGACGCACACCCTCCACGCCCTGGACGCCGGCACCGGCGAGGTCGTGTGGAGCCGGACCCTGGGCGGGCGGATCGATTCCCCGCCCACCGTCCACGAGGGCCTCTGCCTCGTCGGCTGCCGCGACGGCACCGTCCACGCCCTCCGGGCCGCCGACGGCGAGACCGTCTGGCGGTTCCGGGCCGCACCGCGCGACCGTCGCATCGTGGCCTACGGCGGGCTCGAGTCGGTGTGGCCGGTCCAGGGCAACCTCCTCGTCCGCGACGGGTCGGCGTACTTCGCGGCCGGGCGGTCCTCGTACATCGACGGCGGGATGATGCTCTACAAACTCGACCCGGCCACGGGCACGGTCCGGGCGGAGCGCCGCCTGTGGGACCGCGACCCCGAGAGCGGCGAGGAACCCCAGAAGCAGGTCCGCGGCGTGTACATGCCGGGCGCCCTGCCGGACGTCCTCTCCTCGGACGGCGAGAGCCTCTACATGCGTCATCACCGCTTCGACGCCGATCTGAACGAGCAGGACCCGAGCGTCCCCCACCTCTTCGCCCCCGCCGGCTTCCTCGACGGCTCGTGGTGGCACCGGACGTATTTCCTGTTCGGCACGCGGATGCAGTCGGGCTGGGGCGGATGGGGCCGGGCAGGGCACCAGGCCCCCGCCGGACGACTCATCGTCATAGATGACGACACCGTCTATGCGTTCGGCCGGCTGAACCAGTACGGCACGGCCGGAACGCACGTGGGCCTTGCGCCGACGATGCACCCATGGGGCGGGAAGCCGAAGGAGGTGCCGCACTACGTCCTCTTCTCAAGCCCCAAGCAGCCGGAGATCCTCCAGGAGAAGGAGGGCAAGCGCCGCACGCGGCGCCGCATCGAACCCGGGTGGAGAGCCTCGCCGGACCTCTGGGTGCGCGGGATGGTGCTCGCCGGCGGCGCCCTGTTCCTCGCCGGGCCGCCCAGCCCGTTCGACGGCGGGACGGTCGACGCCGAACCGTTCGCCGCCGACAAGCCCGGGCGGCTGCGGGTCGTCTCGCCGACGGACGGCAAGCCGCTGGCGTCGGCGGGGCTGAGCGCCCCGCCCGTCTGGGACGGCCTCGTCGCGGCCCGCGGGCGGCTGTACGTCGCGACGACGGACGGCAAGGTGACGTGTCTGAAGGGGAAGTGATCGGCGCGCGTGGCCCGGCCGGCCTTGTCCGGCCGTGCGCCGGGTGCCACGGCCGGCCTTGTCCGGCCGTGCGCCGGGTGCCACGGCCGGCCTTGTCCGGCCGTGCGCCGGGTGCCACGGCC